>JAIENA010000284.1 GCA_019751755.1 Burkholderiaceae bacterium
TGCGCGCGCGCCACCACTTCGGCGCCGTCATGCAGGATGGCCGGCGTCGCGATGCCAACCAGGTCGGCCGCGCGGTAACCGAGCATGCGCTCGGCAGCGGGATTGAACAGCTGGATCACACCCTCGCGGTTGGTGGCGATGATCGCGTGCGATGCATGCGCCAGGATCGCGTGCTGCAGCACCATGACCGACGCGATCTGCCGGGTGCGTTCTTCCACTTGCGCCTCAAGCGACACATTGAGTTCCTGGATGCGGCGATTGGCGGCGGCGTGCTCGCTCACGTCGCGCACAATCTTGGCGATGCCGGTCACCTTGCCCAGATGGTCGCGGATCGGCGAAGAGGTGATCATCACGTCCAGCTCCTTGCCGCCACGGGTTTGCCGCCGGGTCGCCATTTCAATGATGTCGTCACCGGCGGCGACGCGCCGCAGGCTGGCCGTGGCCTCACCCACCAGGTGCGGCGGCACGATCAATTCCGTGAAACCGCGTCCCAGCGCGTCCTTGCCCGTATAGCCGAACATGGCTTGGGCACCGCTGTTCCATGCGGTGATGGCACCGTCCACGGTGAGGCCGATGATCGCATCGCGCGAATGCTCGACGATGGCCGACATTTGTTTCTGGTAGGCCCGCATCTTGCGCCGCTGGACCCGGTAGGCGTGGCTGGCCAGGACCACCAGCACGGCCCCTGCCAGCATGGCCCCGACAATGGTGGTGCGCATGCGCGCCACGGCGGAAACCACCTCCGCCGCCGGCACCCCGAGCCAGTAATGCAAATCGCTGGCCGGACGGGCCGGATCAAGCACAATGTTTGCCGCGACCAACAGGAAGCGCTGGCCGGCCGCATTGGCCACCAGCCGCAGGCGGGCATCATCGCCCGGCTGCGGCTGCGCACGGAATTCATCTTGCCAACGCCAGGTCCGGCCGGTATCGAAACCATAGGTGCGGGACGGATCGGGGTGCAGCAGGAAGGCCCCGGCGCCATTGACCAGGTAGGCGCGCAAATCCGTCGGCAAGTTGCTGGCCAGCGGCGCCAGCAACGAATCGGCGCGATAATTGATGACAATCGCGCCGAACACCGCGCCTGCGCCATCATAGACCGGCGTCGCCGCGTGCACCGTGCCCCAATGCGGTGTTTCCACAAGGCCGTGTTCCCGGTTCAAATAGAAGTCCGACAGATAGGTCTGGCCCTGCGCCAGCGTCACGACGGCGCGCATGTAGTCGGTGTCGCCCTTGTGCTGCAACTGCGCCGCCCCGGTACGCACCATGCCGTGATTGCGCTGGTCAATCCGGACCAGCTCGCGGCCCTGATCGGCCACGCCGATCAGGCGCACCTGGACGATATCCGGCCGGTCCGCCGCAAACGCGCTGAAAATGCGCACCAGCCGCGACTCCCATAGTGCCTCGGGGGTCTGCTCTTGCGCATCGACTCCGCCCCCCCGCCTGGCCCTGACGAGCCCCTCGACCGGCGGCACTTTCGACAAGAACAAGGCATCATGGCGCATTTCCTGCAATTTGCGCCGCAGCATGTCGCTGTTGCCTTCGCTGCGCGACACCAGCCTGGCCGCCGCTTCCCGCGCCGCCTGCTCGCCTGCGGCTTCGCCGGCCCACCAGACCGTGCCGCCCACCAGCGCCATGGCCAACACCACCACCAGGCCTCGCCCTAGCCACACCCTGACATTCCTGACCACCTGCATGCGTATCCTCTCAAAGCAACGGGCGGAAAAGCGGTGGCACGCGGGACGCGTCACCCGCCATCACCAGGCTTGTTCAGGACAATTATATGCAATCAGGAAAGCCTAATGCGCTAGTTGTTGCAATCTGGCTATGGCAATCTGCTTGTGGCAATGTCCGGCCCGGCCGCCACGCCGCCGCGCACGATCGGCCCACAACACGGCCATCGTCACCACGCCACGCCGTCGTCGCCGGCGCCGCCCTCCCCCTCACCCGGCACCCATTCGATGATATCGCCCGGCTGGCATTGCAGCTTTTCGCAAATCCGCTCCAGCGTGGCGAAGCGGATGCCCTTTACCTTGCCGGACTTGAGCAAACTGAGGTTTTGTTCCGTGATGCCGACATGCAGCGCCAGTTCGCGCGATTTGATTTTCCGCTTGGCCAGCATGACGTCCAGGTGCAGCACGATGGCCATCAGACGAAGCCCTCGTTTTCCTCGGCCAGGCGGCGCCCTTCCCGCAGCACGCCGCCAAACACGTAAAACAGGCCGCACGCCACCATCATCAGCAGTGCTTCCGACGACACCCCGACGCTGATGGCAGCGCCGCTGTCGCCCAGCCAATGCCGCCACAGCAGGCCGCGCAGCGGCTGTTCGGCGATCGCCAGCAGCAGCGCGCCCAACGCGGCGCCCGCGAAGGCCCGCACGTGCCCGATGGCGGCGCTGGAAAACAGGTCGCGCGCTTGAAAGGCGCGCAGCAAGCCGTCCAGCCGCCACGACGCATACACCAGCAGCGCCAGCACCGGCAGCGACAACAGCGCGCCGCTCCAGCGCTGCGCCGGTGGCAAGCCACGCGCAAGTTCCATCGTCAAGCCATCCGGCCAAAACGCCATGGTGAACCCCGGCATCGGGATCGGGTGCGGGTAAAACCACGACAAACCGTAGTAAATCCCTTGCAATAGCACAAACAGCAACAGCAAGGCCCGGAAAGTTTTAATTGACATGGTATTTAGTTATTGTTTTATAATAAATTCTTATCGTAAAACGATAAATTTTGATTGTGGTTTAATCAGTATACGTCAAAGGAACCCCGATGCGCACCACCCTGCTGTTCGCCGCGCTGGCCTTGCTGGCCGGCTGCAAAACCATCACGGTCGAAGAACGCCACGTGATCCGTCCCGACGCGCACAGTGGCAAGGCGCCGACGCAGTCATGGCAACCGGCCGGCGTGACGGAACTGGCACTGCCTCGTCCGGACGGCGCGCTGTTGAAGGGTATCTTGCTGGAAACGCCGGGCGCGCAGTTGACCGTGCTGTATTTCGGCGGCAACCTGTTCCACCTCGACGAAGGCGGCGCCAGGATCGCCGCCGCCTTCGCGCCCTGTGGTGTCAATCTGGCGATGCTCGATTACCGGGGCTATGGCCGCAGCAGCGGCACGCCCACCACGGCCAACCTGATGGACGATGCGCTGGCCGCGTATGACGAGTTGAACCAGCGCTATCCGGGCGCGGTGGCGGTGCATGGCCTGTCACTGGGCAGTTTTGTGGCGGCGCAGGTGGCGCGCCGGCGCGACGTGGCGGCGCTGGTGCTGGAAGGGACCACCACCAACGCGCGCGACATGGTCAACGGCAGCATCCCCTGGTATGCCAAGCCGTTTATTCGCGTCACATTGGTGCCGTCGCTGCAGGCCATCGACAACACCGACGTGGTGACGCAGGTGCGGGCGCCGACGCTGATGCTGACCGGCGAGCAGGACAAGACCACGCCGCCGGCGCTGGCCATGAAAGTATTTGAAGCGCTGCCGGCGGCGCGCAAGCAGTTCCTGCTGGCGCCGGGCGCGGGCCACGACAACGCGCTGTCGCATCCGGCGACGGCGCCGGTGCTGTGCCCGTTCCTTAATTCGCGTGGGTAATCACCGGCATATCGGTGCCGGAGGAAAACACCAGTTTGCGGATATAGCTGTCGTCCTGGCACACGGCCATTTCATCATCGAATATCAGGCGGCCGTTCTTCCACACGGTGGCGTGCGCGCCGCTGGTCGCGCCGCACTGCCACTGCGCATTGCTGGCGCCCGGCACGCCGCGGAAGCGCACGATGTATTTGTCCTTGCCCAGCACGCAGCGGCGCTCGACTTCGTAGACATCGGTGAGGAACCACGTGACCTTGTCGAACTTCACCAAGTCGGCGGTACGCCACAGATCCATCGGGCGGCGCGGTGGCTGGTCCGGATAAAAGAAACCCAGTTCCAGCTTGCGTTTCTTGCGCTGGCAATCCATCCCCACCAGCGCCACCCCATCGGCCATCGGCTGGCGGTAATCATACTGCGGCACGATGGCCTTGCTCTGCACCGCAGCCACCAGCGACATCGCCACAACCAATACCGACATCACAACTCCCAGCAATATTATTTATAACATAATTATTATAAGCTTCATTATATGCCGAATCAGGGCAATCAGAACCGCTCACCCGGTTTCAGGTAGCGCCACTGTCCGAGCGGCAGCGACGACATGGCGATGCGGCCGATGCGGATGCGCTTCATGGCCACCACTTCCAGTCCCACCAGGCGGCACATATGGACCAGCTGCCCCGGCTTCGGCGCCTTCACGGCAAAGCGCAGGCGGTGTTCATTTTGCCAACTGGCCTTCAGCGGCGGCAACGGCTTGCCATTGAACGGCAGGCCATGGTTCAGCAGCGCCAGGCCGTTGTCGATGATCTGACCGGTGACGTCCACGATGTATTCCTGCTCCAGCCCTTCCTGCAGGCGGCGCGACACGCCGAATTCCTGCGTCAGCACCACCAGTCCGGTCGCTTGCGTGTCAAGCCATGGTTCCATGGTCAGGTTTTTCAGGTGGCACTTCAAAAAGCGTTCGCCACGCATGGTTGGCACCCGCGCGTCTTCGCGCAGGCACGACAGCACCGGCCGGCCCTCCGTGCCGATGCCCGCGTTCACGCCGGCCGGCTTGTTGACGATGATGGTGACCGGATGGATTTCCAGCAGCGATGCATCGGGCGCCAGCGTCACGCTTTGGCGTGGCTCGACCCGCGCGCCCGGCTCTTCCACCGTGACGCCATCGACCAGCACAAAGCCGCCTTCGATATACAGCTCGGCTTCACGGCGCGAGCATGGCAGCTGGTCCGCCACACGCTTGGCGAGACGGATGTTGTTTTCGTGTTCATTCATGGGGAGATTCCTGGTAAAAAGCAAAACGGCGGACCCGAAGATCCGCCGGCTTGGACTGCAGACGACGTCACCGTATCACTGCGCCACGTGCGCCGCATAAAAGCGCTGTCCCATTTCCTGCAAACCCAGGGTGTCCAGCACTTCCTGCAGCCGCTCGCTGGGACGGCGGCGCGGCAAGTCTTTATAGGTGGCGATGATCAGTTCATTTTTCATCGAATGCTCCCAGCCCACCAGTTCCGTCACGTTGACCTGGTAGCCATGGGCTTCCAGTTGCAGGCAGCGCAACACGTTGGTGACCTGGCTGCCAAATTCGCGCGTGTGGATCGGGTGGCGCCAGAGTTCCGTCAGCGCGCTCTTGCCCAGCGACTGGCCTTTGTTCTTGCGCAGCACGGACGCCACTTCGGCCTGGCAGCACGGCACCAGCACCATGTGTTTCGCCTTCTTTTTCAAGGCGAAGTCGATCGCGTCATCGGTCGCGGTATTACACGCGTGCAGCGCGGTGACGATATCGATCTGCGCCGGCAACTGCGCCGACGACGTCGATTCCGCCACCGACAACGGCAGGAAGGACATGCCGGGGAAGTTGAATTGGGTGGCCAGCTGCTGTGATTTTTCGACCAGTTCAGCGCGCGTCTCGATGCCGTAAATGTGCGAACCGTCGTTCAAATCCTTGAAGAACAGGTCATACAAAATAAAGCCGAGATACGATTTACCGGCGCCATGATCGACCAGCGACACGCCGCGCCCGCCGCCCTGTTCGCCGCCCTGTTCCCGCACGTCCTTGAGCAGTGGTTCGATGAACTGATACAGGTGGTACACCTGCTTGAGCTTGCGCCGGCTATCCTGGTTCAACTTGCCGTCGCGCGTCAAAATATGCAGTTCCTGCAGCAACGCGACCGACTGGCCGGGACGCACTTCAGGCGGCAATCCCTGCGCCAGGGACGACGCGGCGGCGGCACCGCTATGCTTATTGCGCTTCATCGATCCACGCCTGCTGTATCGCTTCCAGCACGCGCTCGCCGCCGCGCGCGTGGTCGTCGTCGAAGCCGTCCAGGTCGACCACCCAGTTGTGCAGGTCGACAAAGCGCACCGTCGCCGGATCGACGTCCGGGAACTGGTCAAACAGCGCTTCGGCAATCGCGGTAATGTCCGACCATTTCATCAGTGGCCTCCCTCGCTGGCGTGGTTGATCGTGTATTTCGGGATCTCGACCACCAGGTCCTGATCCGCCACCACGGCCTGGCACGACAGGCGCGACACGGCTTCCAGGCCCCACGCCTTGTCCAGCAAGTCTTCCTCGGTTTCAGTCGCTTCGCTGAGCGAATTAAATCCTTCGCGCACCAGCACGTGGCAGGTGGTGCAGGCGCACGATTTTTCGCACGCGTGCTCGATGTGGATATCATTGTCCAGCATCACGTCGCACAGGGTTTTACCGGCCGGGGCGTCAACCACGGCGCCGTCCGGGCACAGTTTAGGATGGGGCAGGAATACGATTTGGGGCACTTCTTGACCTCTTTGGAATTCAGTGTAATTCCCCGCCGCGGCGGGGATGCCATGCTTTATGCGACTTCGTCGAGCGATTTGCCCGCCAGTGCGCTGCGCACCGAGCGATCCATGCGGCGCGACGCAAATTCTTCGGTGCCGCGCGCCAGCGCTTCGACCGCCAGCTTGACGGCAGTATGGTCCAGCACACCGTCCGCCGCGCTGGCCACCGACTGCGCCAGCGTGGCGCGGGTGCGATCCATCAGCGCCACCACCTCGGCCCGTTCAGCATCCGACAGCAGCGCCGCGTCTTCATCGAGCGCCGCTTGCGTGGCCAGCAGAATGCGTTCGGCTTCCACCTGTTCTTCGCGCAGCGCGCGCGCCTTCATGTCCGAGCCTGCGGCCTGGTACGAGTCCTGCAGCATGCGGGCCACGTCGTCGTCCCCCAGCCCGTACGATGGTTTGACGGTGATCGACGCTTCCACGCCGGAGCGCAATTCGCGCGCCGAGACCGACAGCAAACCGTCGGCATCGACCTGGTACGTGATGCGGATGCGGGCCGCGCCGGCCGCCATCGGCGGAATGCCGCGCAACTCAAAGCGCGCCAGCGAACGGCAGTCATTGACCAGTTCACGCTCGCCCTGCAGCACGTGCACCGCCAGCGCGGTTTGGCCATCCTTGAAGGTGGTGAATTCCTGCGCGCGGGCGCAGGGAATGGTCGAATTGCGCGGGATGATTTTTTCCACCAGCCCGCCCATGGTCTCGATCCCCAGCGACAGCGGCGTCACGTCCAGCAGCAGCCAGTCGTCGCCCGGCGCGCGGTTACCGGCCAGCAAGTTGGCCTGGATCGCGGCGCCCAGCGCCACCACTTTGTCCGGGTCGATATTGGCGTGCGGGATGGTGTGGAAATGGTCGCCCACGGCGCGCTGCACATGCGGCATGCGCGTCGCGCCGCCCACCATCACCACGCCGTCGATATCGTCGGCGTCGACATTGGCGTCGCGCAGCGCTTTTTTGACGGCGTTGATGGTCTTGCCAACCAGGTGCTTGGTGATGTCGGCGAATTTCTCCGCCGTCACTTTGACATGCACTTCTTCGCCGGAACCGAGCATGGCGTCGACCGTGACTTCGGATTTGGACGACAGCAATTCCTTGGCTTCGCGCGCTTTGACCATCAGCACGGCCGTGTCTTCATCGGACAAAGGCGCCAGCTTTTCCTGTTCGTGGATCCAGCAGAACAGGCGGTGATCGAAATCGTCGCCGCCCAGCGCGGAATCACCGCCGGTCGCCAGCACTTCGAATACGCCTTTCGACAGTTTCAGAATCGAGATATCGAACGTGCCGCCACCCAGGTCATAGACGGCAAACACCCCTTCCGAAGCATTGTCGAGGCCATAGGCGATCGCCGCCGCCGTCGGTTCCGACAGCAGGCGCAGCACGTTGATGCCGGCCAGTTGCGCGGCATCCTTGGTGGCCTGGCGCTGGGCATCGTCAAAATAGGCCGGCACCGTGATGACCGCGCCGACCAGGTCGTCACCGAGCGAGTCCTCGGCGCGCTGGCGCAGCGTGGCCAGGATCTGGGCCGAGGTTTCCACCGGCGACTTGACGCCGGCCACGGTTTTCAATTGCACCATGCCGGGCGCATCAACGAAGTCGTACGGCAGGTTTTCCGCGTACGCGATGTCCTTCAGGCCACGGCCCATGAAGCGCTTGACCGACACGATCGTGTTTTTCGGGTCGGTGGTTTGCGCCGCCTGTGCCTTGTAGCCGATGTTGGCATGGCCATTCGGCAAGTAGCGCACCACGGACGGCAGCAGCGCGTGGCCGTCTTCGTCGTTCAGCACTTCGGGAATGCTGTTACGGACCGTCGCGACCAGCGAATTGGTGGTGCCCAGGTCGATACCCACGGCCAGCCGATGCTGGTGCGGCGCCGTCGACATGCCGGGTTCAGAGATTTGCAGAAGTGCCATAGGGGTGTTCTTATTCGATCGCGTCGAAGGCGAAGCGGACTTCTTCGCCAAATTTTTCCAGGAACATCAAGGCGCGCACGCCCTGCGCGGCAGCCACGTAGTCGCCGCTGTTCAACTGGGTTTCAATGGAGTGTAACTGCGCCTTGCGCGCGCCGCGCAACTGGCCGTCGAGCTGTTCCAGTTCACCGACATCCTTGTGCGCCCGGGCGTCTTCCAGTGCTTCGCGCCATTCCATTTGCTGCATCAGGAAAGCCGCCGGCATCGACGTGTTGGACTCGGTCTGCAAGTCCACGCCATGCAGTTCGCACAGGTAGCGCGCCCGCAACTGCGGATTTTTCAGCGTCTGGTACGCTTCGTTGGCGCGCGTCGCCCATTGCATGGCAACGCGCTTTTCGGCATCGCTGGCGTTGACGAAGCGGTCCGGATGGACGCGGCTTTGCACGTCGCGGAAAGCGCTGTTCAGCGCCTCCGCATCGATGGCAAATTGCTGTGGCAGGTGAAAGAGTTCGAAGTGGTTCTGCACGGATCAAGTAGGGATGCCCGGCCTGACGACCAATCACCCAAGCAATTAAAGTTAAATGCGGAAGCTTTCGCCGCAACCGCAGGCATCTTTCTCGTTCGGATTGTTGAACTTAAAACCTTCGTTCAAGCCTTCGCGCGCGAAATCGAGTTCGGTGCCATCGATGTACGGCAAGCTTTTCGGATCGACAAACACTTTGACGCCGTGCGATTCGAACACGCTGTCCTGCACATCGGCTTCGTCCACGTATTCCAGCTTGTAAGCCAGACCGGAGCAGCCGGTGGTGCGCACGCCAAAGCGCAGGCCAAGGCCCTTGCCACGGCGCTCGATGTACCGGTTGATATGCTTGGCCGCTTTTTCGGTCAGGGTAATCGCCATACTGCCTCCATTACTACTGAGATGTGGATGGCCGCGCTGAAGGCGCGGCACCCACGGTATTTACGCCGAGTGCTTGGCCTTGTAATCGTTGACCGCCGCCTTGATCGCGTCTTCCGCCAGGATCGAGCAGTGGATCTTCACGGGCGGCAGCGCCAGTTCTTCGGCGATCGCCGTGTTCTTGATGGCCAGCGCTTCGTCCAGCGACTTGCCTTTGACCCATTCGGTCACCAGCGACGACGAGGCGATCGCCGAGCCGCAGCCATAGGTCTTGAATTTCGCGTCTTCGATCAGGCCATCCGCGCCGACCTTGATTTGCAGCTTCATCACGTCGCCGCATGCCGGCGCGCCCACCATGCCGGTGCCAACCGACTCGTCGCCCTTTTCAAAGGAACCGACGTTGCGCGGGTTTTCGTAGTGGTCCAACACTTTTTCCGAGTAAGCCATTTGATGCTCCTAAATATCTTTAAGTAATCGTTGCAAGGCAGCTTAGTGCGCAGCCCACTGGATCGAACTGATGTCGACGCCATCCTTGTACATGTCCCACAGCGGCGACAGTTCGCGCAGCTTGCCGACCTTCGATTTCATCAGGTCGACGGCAAAGTCGATGTCTTGCTCGGTCGTGAAACGGCCGATGGTAAAGCGGATCGAGCTGTGCGCCAGTTCGTCGCTGCGGCCCAGGGCGCGCAGCACGTACGACGGTTCCAGCGACGCCGAGGTGCAGGCCGAACCGGACGATACCGCCAGGTCTTTGACCGCCATGATCAGCGATTCGCCTTCCACGTAGTTGAACGACACGTTCAGGTTGTGCGGCACGCGCGCGTCCATGTCGCCGTTGACGTAGGTTTCTTCGATTTCCTGCAAGCCCTTGGCCAGGCGGTCGCGCAGCGACTTGATGCGGCCGATTTCACTGTCCATCTCGACTTTGGCCAGGCGGAACGCTTCGCCCATGCCGACGATCTGGTGGGTCGGCAGGGTGCCGGAACGCAGGCCGCGCTCATGGCCGCCACCGTGCATTTGCGCTTCGATGCGCACCCGCGGCTTGCGGCACACGTACAGCGCGCCGACGCCTTTCGGGCCATAGGTCTTGTGCGCGGTGAAGGTCATCAGGTCGACCTTGGTCTGCTGCAGGTCGATCACCAGCTTGCCGGTGGCTTGCGCCGCGTCGCAATGGAAGATGATGCCTTTCGAGCGGCACAGTTCGCCAATCTGCGCGATCGGCTGGATCACGCCGATCTCGTTATTGACCAGCATGACGGAAATAACGATGGTGTCCGGGCGGATCGCCGCGGTCAGCTGCTCGATCGAGATCAGGCCATTGTCCTGCGGTTCCAGGTAAGTCGCCTCAAAACCCTGGCGCTCCAGTTCACGCACGGTGTCGAGCACGGATTTGTGCTCGGTTTTCACGGTGATGATGTGCTTGCCCTTGGATTTATAGAAGTTCGCCGCGCCCTTCAGTGCCAGATTGTTCGATTCGGTGGCGCCGGAGGTCCAGATGATTTCACGCGGGTCGGCATTGACCAGCGCCGCCACATGACCACGCGCCTCTTCCACCGCTTTCTCGGCGGTCCAGCCATACATATGGCTGCGGGAAGCGGGATTACCGAACTGTTCGCGCAGGTACGGGATCATCTGGTCGGCCACACGCGGGTCGATCGGCGTGGTGGCCGAATAGTCCATGTAGATCGGGAAATGCGGGGCGGTGTGGAATGCCACCGGCGCGGCTACCTGGGCTTGGACAACAGTTTTTTCAGGGGCGTTCATCTATTACTCCAAATATTTGCAGCTGGTTTAGCCTACAGCGGCGTTGCGATGCATGACAACAACGTTTTGCTCGGCATGCTTCTGTTTTTGTTGATCGACCAGGTCCTGCAAGGAAACGGAGTCCAGGTAATCGACCATTTTTTCATTCAGGGTGGCCCACAGTTCGTGGGTCATGCAGCGGGCACCGGTGGCGGCGTCCGCACCATGGCAGTTTTCCTTGCCGCCGCACTGGGTGGCGTCCAGCGGCTCATCGACCGCGATGATAATGTCGGCCACCGTGACTTTGTCGGCGCGGCGCGCCAGGCTGTAGCCGCCGCCGGGGCCACGGATCGATTCGACGATTTCGTGGCGGCGCAGCTTGCCGAACAATTGTTCCAGGTAAGACAGCGAAATCGCCTGGCGCTGCGAAATGCCAGACAACGTGACCGGGCCTTTGCCCTGGCGCAACGCCAGGTCGATCATCGCAGTCACTGCAAAACGGCCTTTAGTGGTCAAACGCATCACAACCTCGGTTGAGTTAAAATACTTCCTTGTTTAACCAATCTCACAACGGGATTAGTTGAACGATTTAGTCAAGTATACCTTATTTGACTATTCTTGTCAGGCGACGCCCCTGGCGCCGCCCGGCGCCCTTGTTTGCGGTGTTTCAGCAGCGTAACAACCGCATCGGTTGAAACAGCGCGTGCATCGTGCTATTGGTAATAAACGACAGGTTATAAGGGTGTTCCGCAGCAATTTGCGGCAAGGCCTGCGCTTCCGGCAAGCGATTCAACTGCTCGGCGATCTTCCCCCACAACACCAGCGTCGGCCGCCGCGCATGCAGCGCGGCCAACACGGTTTGCAGGAACGGCATCCACGCTTTGGCGTCTTTCGCCGGCGCCACCGCGTCACGGAACACCAGCGTGGCGTTCAACAGCAGGAAGCCCGCGTCAAAAAACTTGTGCTCGATTTCACTGAGCGTTTGCACCACCCCCGGCACGCCGCGTGACGCCGCGGCAATCCGCGCCAGCGCCAGCGTGCCGGTATCATCCGGCGCCAGGCGGCCATCGGCCACCAGCAGCATTTTCATGAAGTTGCGCAGCGAGGTCGCCTTGTTGACCGCTTTCGACAAGCCGCCGCCCGGCTCCTCCGACCACAGCCCCTTGACGGCGCCATCCATAAAACACACGCCGGTGGCGCTGTCCGCGCGCGGATACGGACCTTCGCCGATCAGCACATAGCGCACCTGGTCCAGCGGCTGGGCAAAGGCGGCAAACAGGCGCCCGTCGGTCGGCAGGAACGCGCCCAGGGTCGCGAAATAATCCGGGGTGGCGGCCTGCATGGCGTGCAAGCCCGCCAGCAATACGGGGCGCCAGGAGGCATCGGCGCGGCCCAGCGCGTCGAGAAGATGAGAGGGGATCGGCATGGCGCGCAAGATGGCAAAGGGCGCGATTTTAGCAGAGACCTCTACAATTCCCTTCCAGCAATAGCTACAGCCTATGCGTAACATGTCGAATTTCTTTACAGTCACTGCCTAAACTTTGAAAGTGACCTTCCAAGTGATTGATTCAATGCTTGTTTTTATTTCCGGCACATCTTATGCTTTAGTTACCTGGGAACAATCCCCATGTATTTTTGACAATAAAAACACAAGAGGGACGTCGGTATGAAACTGCCAACCATCGTTCAAAAAACCGCCGCGTTGTGCCTGCTGCTGGGCAGCACCGTCGCCAACGCCACTGTTTTGACGTTTGCGATGCCACATGGCTACTCGCTGGAATCGCAGCACGGTTGCTTGGTCGATGCCGCCTGCCTGCTCCAGACCGACCAGCCGATTGCCCCCGCACTCGGACAGCTGGCGGACCAGGCGCTAATGCCCGTCTCGGCCAACGATCTCAGCTATATCAACTCACGTTTCTCCACCAACGGCATGGGTGAGGATGTGTTCCTATCGCTGGCCCGCATACCGACCAAGACTGCCGCGGGGGCGTCGACCGACGACGACTCCGACGAACTGATGTTGATGAAAAAACTGATCCGGGGATTACGGCAGACCTATGCCAGCATCAATGCCATGGTGGCCCTGCCCGACAATTCCCAAGGCAATGGCCGCGATGCGAACGACACGCTGGCGGCCCTGTGCAATGAGGGCATCAGCATCGGCTGCGACACCGGCGCGTTTGCGCCGGTACTGAACAATGTGTGCGTGGGTAGCGACGGCAGCTACAACTCCTTCGGCGCGGCCAGCCAGGCCGCCTGCCCGGCCGGCAGTGTGCATGTCCGCTACCAGCGTGGTACCGGCAAGGCGGAATATGCCGCCTATGCGCAGTCACTGAAAAACTTTGCGAAGGAGACCACCATCAGCTATTCCATGCCGTCGTTCGAAGGACGTTCCCCCCGCAATGAGGCCAGCACGAAACGCCACCGGTATTGCGACGACTGCAATCTCGAGCAGCCACAGGAATCCGAACCCGGCCTGCTGCGAAAGATGCTCAATTGGCTGAAGGACCCCCTCGCCCTGATACTGCTGGGGATCGGACTGGTCGCCGTGCTCTGTGCCGATACGTTGCTGCGGGCGCGCCGATCCTGACGGCCTGGCGGGCGCCGATCCGGCGCCTTGTCACCTGCCGCATCTTTGGCTTGTTGTTTCTTTACATCACCATTCCATCCCCATCAATCCGGCCGCCAACACCAGCATGATGGCGCCGGTCAACGCTTCGATGGCTTTCCACACCAGCGGCTTGCGCAACCAGGCCGACAAGGTGCTGGCGCCATAGCCCAGCGCGGTAAACCACAGCAGCGAGGCGACCATCGCGCCCAGCGCGAAACTGGGACGCTCGGCTTGCGCATACTGGCCACCCAGGGCGCCCAACAGCACCAGCGTATCAAGGTAGACGTGCGGGTTCAGCAGCGACAGCGCCAGCGCCGTCACCAGCGCGCGCCGCCGGTCGCCCAGCGCGGCCTGGTCCGGCGCCCGCAGCGTGTTACTGCGCAGCAACGCAGCCCAACTGCGCAAGCCATACCACGCCAAAAACGCCGCCCCGCCCCAGCGCGCAGCGGCCAGCAGCAGGGCCGACGACTGGATCAGCACACCCATGCCCGCCACACCGGCCGCGATCAGCACGATATCGACGGCGATACAGGCCGCCACCGTCACGCCGACATGGCGCCGCGCCACGCCCATCCGCAATACGTGCGCATTTTGCGCACCGATCGCCATGATCAGACTCGCGCCCATCCCCAGACCCTTGAAAAACACCGCCGGCACCAGCATCGCAACCTCCGTGATTGTTTGTTGATGCGACCAGTGTGTCTGGCTTGCCAGCCAAAATGAAGCTGCATTAATATTTATTGGCTTCGTTAAGAATCTCTAAAGAAAGACACCCATGCTGCCCGATCCCCGCCAGGCCGATGCCCTGCTGGCCATCCTCGACACCGGCAGCTTTGAGCAGGCCGCCGCGCTGCTGCACATCACCGCCTCCGCCGTGTCGCAACGCATCGGCGCACTGGAGGCGGCGCAAGGCGCGCCGCTGGTGATCCGCAGCCGGCCGTGCCGCGCCACCCTGGCCGGCCAGCGGCTGGCGCAATACTTGCGCCGCAGCAAGCTGCTGGAACAGGAATTCCTCGCCGAGTCGCAGCCAGACGAGGCCCGCCCGCTGACGGTGCCGCTGGCGGTCAACCACGACACGCTGGCCAACTGGCTGTTGCCGGAACTGGCGCCGTTCCTGCGCGACGAACACCTGCTGCTCGATATCGCGCTCGACGACCAGGACCATACGTATACGCTGCTGGAACGCGGCCTGGCGCTGGCGGCGGTCTCGGCCGAACCGCAGCCGATGCGCGGCTGCGTGGTGGCGCCGCTGGGCGTGATGCGCTACCACCTGCTGGCGTCGCCGGCGTTTGCGCGGCGCTGGTTTCCCGATGGCCTGGCGCGCGGGCCAGCGCGGCAGGCCCCGATGCTGGTGTTCGACCGCAAGGACCAGTTGCAAGCGCACTTCATGCAGCGCGAATTCGGCGTGGCGCCCGGCAGCTACCCCTGCCATTACATTCCATCGAGTCCGGCGTTCGTGCAAGCCATCGAGCTCGGGCTGGGCTACGGCATGGTGCCGGAACAGCAGGTCGGCGACCGCCTGGACAAAGACCTGGTGCGCGACATGGCGCCGGGCCGCCATAGCGACGTGGCCCTGTACTGGCACAGCTGGCGCATCCAGTCGCCCAAGCTGGAGCGCCTCAGCGCCGCCGTGCTGGCGGCGGGCCGGCGTATCCTGCGCCCGCCCGCCGCCACGCCGTAAGCGGCGCGCCGTGGGACGGCGCGCCGTGCTACACTTTCCGCCCTGCACAAGCGCCCGCCACAAGCCGCCGATCCGATGCCACCAACCCTGTCCCGCCCCGCCACACTGCGCGCCGTGTGCGCGCTATCGCGCACGGCGACGGTTGCCTGCCTGACCTGGTTGCTGTCGGTCCAGTGCGCACTGGCGGCCAGCGATGAGCGCAAGGTGCTGGTGCTGTATTCGCTCGGCGCGGAAAACATCTCGGCCTGGCAAGCCATGGTGCACAAAGGCTTGTACGATGAACTGGGCAAGCAAGCCTGGAGCGATATGCCGATGATTTTCGAGGAGCGCTTCGACGCGGCGCGGGTCGGCAAGCAAGCCTCGCTCGACAGCATGGCGCCGTACCTGCGCACCAAGTATGCGCAAGTCAAACTCGACGCGGTGGTGACGGAAAACCACCTGGCGGCCACCTTCCTCAACAGCCATCCCGAACTGTTCCCCGGCGTGCCGCGCTATTACGTCAACCACGGCCGCAAGGGCTGGAACCCGCGCGATGGCGAAGCACTGGAAGTGTCGCATGACTATGGCCGCATGCTGGGCGTGATCACGCGCGTGGCGCCATCGACCAAGCGCATCGTCGTGGTGGGCGACCAGTCAGCCCGCGTGCAGGAGTGGATCGGCGGCGCGCGCGACGCGGCGCGCGCCTATGGCGGGCGGCTGCAGATGGAATACTGGGACAACCAGAGTTTCGATGAACTGTACCGCCGCGCCTCGCTGCTGCGGGGTGGCACGGCAATCCTGATGTTCGCCACCTACACCGACAGTACCGGCGGCGCCGCGCTGCCGTCCGACGTCGCGCGCAAGCTGGCTGGTGTCACGCAGGTACCGATCTTTACGCACGTCGAGTCGCTGGTGGTGCCCGGTATCGCGGGGGGCTATGTGCTCAGCGGTGAAGCCATCGGCCACGCCCTGGCCCAGGTACTGCAAGGCCAGCCGGCCGACCTGCGCAACGTGCAGCGCTATGTGTTCGATTACCACGCCGCCGAGCGCTATGGCCTGAGGCACCTGCCGCAGGACGCGCTGATGCTGAACCGGCCACACAGCGTGTGGGAGCTGTACCGCTGGCAAATCCTGCTGGGCGTGGGACTGCTGCTGGTGCAAGGCGTGCTGATCACCGCGCTGGTGCTGGCGCTGCGCGCGCGCCGCCGCGCCATGACGGCGCTGGGCGAGGAACGCAACAACCTGGAAGACCGGGTGCTGCAGCGCACCCTGGAGCTGTTGATGGCCAATACCCGGCTCGACCAGTTGGCCACCACCGACCCGCTGACCGGGATCGCCAACCGCCGCAAGATGACGGAGCAGATCGGCAAGGAACTGGAGCGGGTGCACCGCCTGCGCCATCCGCTGGCGCTGATGATGGTCGATATCGATTACTTCAAGCGCATCAACGACACCTACGGCCACGAGGCGGGCGACCGCGCCATCATTGCCGTGGCCGGCATGCTGACCGGCAGCTTGCGCGCGATCGACATGGTGGCGCGCTTTGGCGGCGAGGAATTCGTGCTGCTGATGCCGGAGACGGACCTGGAAACGGCCGGCGTGGCGGCGGAACGGCTCAGGCAAGCGGCATCGCAATTGGCGGTGGAAGTCGACGGCGGCTTGACCATCACGCTGACCATCAG
>JAIENA010000091.1 GCA_019751755.1 Burkholderiaceae bacterium
CGCTCTTCGCCCATCGAAGCTTCGATGACGGCGCGGCGGGACAGAACGACGTTGTTACGCTTGCGGTCCAGTTTGATAACTTTGAATTCGAGGGTTTTGCCTTCGAATGGGGTGGTGTCTTTGACTGGACGGGTGTCCACCAGCGAACCTGGCAGGAACGCGCGGATGCCGTTGGTCAGAACGGTCAGGCCGCCCTTGACTTTGCCATTGACGGTACCGACGACGATTTCGCCGGATTCCATGGCTTTTTCCAGAGCCAGCCACGAAGCCAGACGCTTGGCTTTGTCGCGCGACAGGATGGTATCGCCGAAACCGTTTTCCAGCGATTCGATGGCCACGGAAACGAAGTCACCTACTTTGACTTCCAGTTCGCCCTGGTCATTTTTGAATTCTTCAACAGGAATGAAAGCTTCCGATTTCAGGCCGGCGTTAACGATCACGAAGTTGTGATCCAGACGCACGACTTCAGCGGAGATCACCTCGCCAGAGCGCATATCTTGACGCGACAACGACTCTTCGAAGAGGGCTGCAAAACTTTCCATTTATTTATTCCAAGTTAACCAGTAAGACCCGCACCATGCGGCTTCAACTGGGTTGAGGTTAATCAAAACGCGCCAAGGCACTCAGAGCGTGCCCGGCGGCCATTCATTTCCCGACGGCCGCATACCACTGCAACACTTGCGCAACCGCGTTTTCCACGGTCATTTCGGAAGTATCGAGCACATGCGCCCCCTCTGCGGGGACCAGCGGCGCGATGGCCCGGTGTGTATCCCGGTCGTCACGCGCCTTCAAATCCATCAGGAGGTCTTCCATATTAGCAGGAATTCCCTTACCTATCAATTGCTTATATCGACGTTCCGCGCGGGCGGGCACGCTGGCCGTCAAAAACACCTTTAATGTTGCATGCGGGAAAATAACTGTCCCCATATCGCGGCCATCGGCCACCAGGCCCGGGGTCTTGCGAAAACCCAGTTGCAAACCATACAGCGCCTGGCGCACGGTCGGGAACGCGGCAATTTTCGATGCCGTATTACCAACTTCCTCCTGGCGGATCGCTTCCGTGACATTTTCATGCGCGAGGAACACGGCGTCGCCGGTAAAGCTGATATGCAAGTGCTCGGCCAGCTTGGCCAGCGCATGTTCATCGTTGAGCGGGGTGCCGCGGCGCAGCGCCTGCAAGGCCGTCAGACGGTACAGCGCACCGGAGTCGAGCAGGTGAAAACCCAGCTGATCGGCGACGAGATGGGCCACGGTGCCCTTGCCGGAAGCAGTGGGACCGTCGATGGTAATAACTGGGATTGGATGGGTCGACATAAGGGCGAAGCTGAAAGCAAACGCGTAACTTACCCGACTTGGGCGATTCCCGCAAATGGGAACCGCCCCGACGGATTATTTCGCGATGGCGGCAAACGCGCTGAAATACTCCGGGAAGGTCTTGGCCACGCACTTCGGATCGTTGATGCGCATGGTGTTGCCATTACGCAACTCACCATTGAGCGACGCCAGCGAGAAGCACATCGCCATGCGGTGATCGTCATAGGTGTCAATCGCGGCCGCACCGATCTGCGCCGGTGGCGTGACGGTCAGGTAGTCGGGCCCCTCCTCCACCATGGCGCCGACTTTGCGCAATTCCGTCGCCATGGCGGCAATGCGGTCGGTTTCTTTCACGCGCCAGCTGGCGATGTTGCGCAGCGTGGTGGTGCCGTTCGCGTACAGGGCCGCCACGGCGATGGTCATGGCCGCATCCGGGATGTGGTTGAAGTCCATGTCGATCGCTTTCAGGGGCGCATCGGCGGACGCTTCGATCCAGTTGTCGCCCATGGTGATGGTAGCGCCCATCGCCGCCAGTGCCTCGGCAAAGCGCACGTCACCCTGGATCGACTGGCGACCAACGCCTTCGACCCGCACCGGACCACCAGAAATCGCGCCGGCGGCCAGGAAGTACGATGCCGACGAGGCGTCGCCTTCGACGTGGATGGTGCCGGGGCTCTGGTATTGCTGACCAGCTCGGATGGTGAACGCTTGCCAGCCATCCTGCTCGACGACGACACCAAAGCGACGCATCAGGTTCAAGGTGATCTCAATGTACGGCTTGGAGATCAGCTCGCCCACCACGTCGATCGTGATGTCGTGCGTGCGCGCCATCAATGGCGCCACCATCAGCAAGGCGGTCAGGAACTGGCTCGAGACATCGCCGCGCACCGCCAGGCGGGTTTGCGCAAACTGGCCGGCGTGAATGTGCAGTGGTGGATAACCGGGATTGCCGGTGTAGTCGATCTTGGCGCCGACGTCGTTCAGTGCATCAACCAGGTCACCAATCGGGCGTTCGTGCATGCGCGGCACGCCGTGCACCGTGTATTCGCCGCCGATCACGGCCAGCGCCGCCGTCAGCGGGCGGATCGCGGTGCCGGCGTTGCCCATGAACAGGTCGGCGCTGCGGTTCGGGAATGTCCCGGCGCCGCCCTGCACCGTATGCACGGTGTGGTCGCCATCACTGCTCTCGTCCCGGGTCTCGTCCCATTCGATGCCCAGCGCGCGCAGCGCCCCCAGCATCACGTGGGTGTCGTCCGAGGCCAGCAGGTCGATCACGCGGGTGGTCCCTTGCGCCAGCGCGGCCAGCAACAGGATGCGGTTGGAAATGCTTTTCGAGCCAGGCAGGCGCACCGTGCCTTGGGCGCGGGCGGCGGGCTGCAAATCAATGTATTCCGGGTACAGCGTACTCATGTGGGGTCTTTCTCGTTAGATGGCGGCGCTTCGGCCGTTTCGATGGCGCTAATCCAGCGTTCGCGTGCTTCGCGCGCATTGCTGTACACCGCTTCCAGGCCGCGGCCGTCGGCGGCCGCCAGTTGTCCGCGCACCAGCGCCAGTTGCGCCATATAGGCGTCCAGTTCCGTCAGCAGCGCGTCCTGATTGGCCAGGCTGATATCACGCCACATTTCCGGCGACGAACCGGCAATCCGGGTGAAATCGCGGAAACCGCTGGCCGCATACTGGAACAGCAAATCGGCGTGCGGCTTGCGGGCGATGTCATCAACCAGCGCAAAGGCCAGCAAGTGCGGCAAATGGCTGACCGACGCGAACACCTTGTCGTGTTCCTGCGGCGATAAGCGGTGGATGATGGCGCCGCACAGGCGCCATGCCTGGGCCACGCGCTCGACATCGGCCTCGCTGTTTTCGGGCAGCGGCGTCAAGACGACTTTCTTGCCGTGGTACAGGTCGACAATCGCGGCGTCGGGCCCGTTGGTTTCACGCCCGGCGATCGGATGGCCCGGTACAAATTGGTGAACCCGGTCGCCCAGCACCTTGCGGGCGGCTTGCGTCACATCGGTCTTGGTGCTGCCGGCGTCGGTCACCACGGTCTGCGGCTCCAGGTGCGGCAACAGCGCGGACAGAATCGCTTCCGTCTGCGCCACAGGCGCCGCCAGCAGCACCAGGTCGGCGCCTTTGACAGCTTCGGCGACATCGTCGCCGATGGCATCGATAATGCCCAATTCCCTGGCACGTTCCAGCGATGCGCGGGAACGGCCCAGTCCAACCACGGTGCGCACCGCGCCCGCCTGTTTCAGCGCCCGTGCAAACGAGCCGCCGATCAGGCCGACGCCGGAGATGACGACCTTGTCGAACAGGTGTTTCTTCATGCTTCGGCCAGCGCCTTTTGCAGGGCCGCGATCAAGACCGCGTTTTCCTGCGGCAGGCCGATGGAAATGCGCAGCCATTCAGGCAAGCCATAGTTGCCGACCGGGCGCACGATCACCCCCTGCTTGAGCAGCGCCAGATTGACGCGCGCCCCGGCCTGCGGATCGTCGCCCACCTTCACCAGCACGAAGTTGCCATACGACGGCACGTAGTCGAGCTTCAGTTGTTCGAACGCCTCGACAAACTGTTGATAGCCGGCGCTGTTGTTGTGCGCGCCTTTTTCCAGGAACGCGGTGTCGTTCAGCGCGGCAATCGCGGCGGCCTGCGCCAGCGAATTGACATTGAACGGCTGGCGGATGCGGTTCATCAAGTCCGTCAGCTTCGGTTGCGCAATCGAGAAGCCCACGCGCAAGCCGGCCAGGCCATAGGCCTTGGAGAAGGTGCGCGACACCAGCAGGTTCGGATACTGCTTGACCCAGGCAGCCGAATCGTACTGGTCTTCGGCTTGCAGGTATTCGTTGTAGGCCTCATCGAGCACCACCACGACATGGTCAGGAACCTGCCGCAGGAAGGCTTCGATTTGCGCGCCCGGAATAAAGGTGCCGGTCGGGTTGTTCGGGTTGGCGATGAACACCAGGCGGGTGTCGCCATCGATGGCGGCCAGCATGGCGCCCAGGTCGTGGCCATGGTCCTTGGCCGGCACCACGATGTGGCGCGCGCCAATGCCCTGGGTGGCCAGCGCGTACACGGCGAACGAGTACTGCGCATAGACGATCGCTTCGCCCTTTTGCACAAAGGCCTTGGCGGCGATTTCCAGGATATCGTTGGAGCCGTTGCCCAGCGTGATCCAGTCGGCCGCTACGCCATAGCGCTTGGACAGCGCGTTTTTCAGTTCAAAACCGTTGGCGTCGGGATAGCGACCCAGTTCCGCGGCGGCGGCGGCCATGGCGTCCCTGGCGGAATCGGGCACGCCAAACGGGTTTTCATTGGACGCCAGTTTGACGATGGTGGCTTCATCGAGGCCGAACTCGCGCGCCACTTCAGAGATGGGCTTGCCGGCCTGGTAAGGGGCGATGGCGCGGACGTAATCGGGACCGAATTGTTTCGACATAATTAAAACCTCAGTATATTTTTCGTAGGGCGGTTCGCTGGCGGCAACGCGGACATGGCGGCTTCCGCCAAGGCGGAAACCGCCCTACGGTATTAAGTCAGGCTGACCGGATAAGAGCCCAGCAGCTTGAAGAACGCCGCCTGGTCTTTCAACTCGGCCATCGCATTGGCGACCGACGTTTCATGCACGTGGCCTTCGACGTCGACATAGAAATAGTATTCCCAGGTTCCCATGCGCGCCGGACGCGATTCAAAGCGCGTCATCGACACGCCGTGCTTCGCCAGCGGCGCCAGCAACTGGTACACGGCGCCGGCCTTGTTCGGTACCGCCAGCACGATCGAGGTCTGGTCTTTGCCGGACGGCAGCGTCTGCAAATGACCGATGATGGCAAAGCGCGTGCGGTTGTGCGGATCGTCCTGGATATGCGGCTTGACGACGCCGAGCTTGTAGCGGGTGCCGGCGATTTCGCTGGCAATCGCCGCCATGGCCGGATCGTCGCCCGCCATGCGCGCCGCTTCCGCGTTCGACGCCACGGCGCGGCGCTCCACGTTCGGGTAATTCTGATTCAGCCACACCTGGCATTGCGCCAGCGCCTGCGAGTGCGCGCAAATGACCTTGACGCCGTCCATCGAACCGGTCTTGCTCATCAGGCTGTGATGCACGGGAATCGCCACTTCGCCGGAAATCAGCAAGGTCGTTTGCAGCATCAGGTCGAGGGTGCGGTTGATCGCGCCTTCCGACGAGTTCTCCACTGGCACCACGCCGAATTCCGCGGTGCCGGCCTCGGTGGCGCGGAACACTTCATCGATCGAGGCGCACGGCAAGCCTTCGACGGCGGTGCCGAATTGCTGGTACACGGCCTGTTCGCTAAAGGTGCCGGCCGGGCCCAGATAGGCCACGGTGACGCGTTTTTCCAGCGCGCGGCAGGCCGACATGATTTCGCGGAAGATGGTTTGCACGTCAAACGACACCATCGGACCGGGGTTGCGGTCGGCCACGCCGCGCAACACTTGCGCCTCGCGCTCGGGACGGAACACCGGGGCATTGGTTTCAGCCTTGACGTGGCCCACCTCTTGCGCCACCTTGGCGCGCTCGTTGAGCAAGCTCAGTATCTGCGCGTCGATCGCATCGATCTTTTCGCGCAGGGGTTTTAGTTTGTCGTTCATAGTCTGCGGAAGGGGTCATACAAAGCGCATTAGCGCCCTGCGAATTCGTTCAGGTAATCGACCAGGGCTTGGACACCCTCGAGTGGCATCGCGTTATAGATCGATGCACGCATACCGCCGACGGACTTGTGGCCCTTCAGTTGCAGCAGGCCGCGCGCTTTGGCGCCGGCCAGGAATGCTTCATTCTTGCTTTCGTCGCGCAGGTAGAACGGTACGTTCATGCGCGAGCGGTATTCCGGTTGCACACGATTCTGGTAAAAATCGTCCGCGTCGAGCGCCGCGTATAGCAGCTTGGCTTTTTCAATGTTGCGGCGTTCCATCTCGGCCACGCCACCCTGGCGCTTGAGCCACTGGAACACCAGGCCGGCAATATAAATGCCGTAAGTGGGCGGCGTGTTGTACATCGATTCGTTGTCCGCCACGTTTTTAAAATCAAACGCGGACGGGCAGTATGGCAGCGCCTTGCCGATCAGGTCTTCGCGCACGATCACCACCGTGACGCCGGCCGGGCCGATATTTTTTTGCGCGCCGCCGAAGATCAGGCCGTATTTCGAGACATCGACTGGACGCGACAAAATGTGCGACGACATGTCGGCGACGATCGTGGTGTGCTGGTGGGCGTCCGGCACGTAGCCGATTTCGACGCCATCGATGGTTTCATTGGTGCACAGGTGCAGATAAGCCGCACCCGGCGTCAGGTTCCACGCCGATTGTGGCGGCACGAAACGATAGCCATTGTCCTTGGCGGACGCCGCCACGTTGACGTTGGCGTAACGGGCCGCTTCCTTGATCGACTTCGACGACCACGAACCGGTCTGGATAAAATCGATGGTGGCGCCTTCGCGGCCCAGCAAATTCATCGGAATCACCGCGTTTTGCGACAGGCCGCCACCCTGCATGAACAGGATTTTATAGTTGTCCGGCACCGCCAGCAGTTCGCGCAAGTCGGCTTCGGCCTGACGGTAGATCGAGATGAATTCCGGACCCCGGTGGCTCATTTCCATGACGGACATCCCGCTGCCATGCCAGTCCAGCATCTCGGCGGCGGCTTGCGCCAGCACTTCCTTCGGTAAAACGGCTGGGCCGGCGGAGAAGTTATAGATGTTCGTCACCACAAAATCCTTATAAACAAAAAACGGGGCCGCATCATTGTCGCATTAATCTGCGACGATGACAGCGGCCCCGTTATATAAGCTGCTTCTAAGCTTATTCTATAAGCTTATTCGAAATGCTTATTCAGCGGCTGGCTCCGGTGGCACACTATCGGCCGCAGTATCAGGCGCAGTATCAGCCGCCACATCGGCTGCGGCGTTCGATGCCGCTGCCGCGCCGCCTTCGACTTCAAGCTCCACTTCGTCGATATCGGTTTCCACGATACGCTGCAGGCCGGACAGGCTGGTGCCGTCTTCCACCGCGATCAGGGTCACACCCTGGGTGGCGCGGCCCATTTCACGGATTTCCGCGACGCGGGTGCGGATCAAGACACCGCCGGTGGTGATCAGCATGATTTCATCGGTCGGGGTGACCAGGGTCGCCGCCACCACCTTGCCGTTACGCTCGGAAGTCTGGATCGCGATCATGCCCTTGGTGCCACGGCCGTGACGGGTGTACTCGCTGATCGGCGTGCGTTTGCCGTAACCGTTTTCGGTCGCCGTCAGCACCGACTGCTGTTCGTTTTCCGCCACCAGCAGCGCGATCACGTTCTGGCCTTCGTCGAGATTCATGCCGCGCACGCCGCGCGCGGTACGGCCCATCGGACGCACGTCGTTTTCATCAAAGCGCACGGCTTTGCCGGCGTCCGAGAACAGCATCACGTCATGCGTGCCATCGGTCAGCGCCGCGCCGATCAGGAAGTCGCCTTCATCCAGGTCGACCGCGATAATGCCGGCCTTGCGCGGATTGCTGAAGTCTTTCAGCGGCGTCTTTTTCACGGTGCCCAGGCTGGTCGACATGAACACGTAATGATCTTCCGGGAAGGTGCGGTTTTCGCCGGACAGCGGCAGCACCACGGTGATCTTTTCGTTGTCCTGCAACGGGAACATGTTGACGATCGGCTTGCCGCGCGAGTTGCGCGAGCCTTGCGGCACTTCCCACACCTTCAGCCAGTACATGCGGCCACGGTTGGAGAAGCACAGGATGTAATCGTGCGTATTGGCGATGAACAGCTGATCGATCCAGTCTTCATCCTTGGTCGCCATGGCCTGCTTGCCGCGCCCGCCGCGTTTTTGCGCGCGGTATTCGGAAATCGGCTGCGATTTCATGTAGCCCAGGTGCGACAAGGTCACCACCATGTCCTGCGGCGTGATCAGGTCTTCGGTTTCCAGTTCGGACGCGTTGTGCTCGATGTTGGAACGGCGCGGATCTTTTTCGCCGTATTCGTTACGGCACAGCACCATCTCGTCGTGGATGATGGCCGTCACGCGGGCCGGCTTGGACAGGATGTCCAGCAAGTCGGCGATTTGCGCCATCACGTCTTTGTACTCGTTGACGATCTTGTCCTGTTCCAGGCCGGTCAGGCGCTGCAGGCGCATTTGCAGGATTTCCTGCGCCTGGTCGTCGGACAGCTTGTACAGGCCATCCGATTGCAGGCCGTAGTGCTTCGGCAAGTGCTCCGGACGGAACGCATCCGCGCCCGCCTGGCCTTCATCACCCGTCCTGGCTAACATTTCGCGCACCAGCGACGAATCCCAGGCACGCGCCATCAGTTCGGATTTGGCCAGCGGCGGCGTCGGCGCCGCCTTGATGATGGCGATGAAATCATCGATGTTGGCCAGCGCCACAGCCAGGCCTTCGAGCACGTGGCCGCGTTCGCGCGCCTTGCGCAATTCGAACACGGTGCGGCGGGTCACCACTTCGCGGCGATGCGACAGGAAGGTCGACAGCATGTCCTTCAAGTTCATCAGCTTCGGCTGGCCATCGACCAGCGCCACCATGTTCATGCCGAAGGTGTCTTGCAGTTGGGTCTGCTTGTACAGGTTGTTCAGCACCACTTCCGGCACTTCACCACGCTTCAACTCGATCACCACGCGCATACCCGACTTGTCGGACTCGTCGCGAATGTCGGAAATGCCTTCGAGCTTCTTGTCGCGCACGTTTTCAGCGATGCGCTCGAGCAGCGACTTCTTGTTGACCTGGTACGGCAGCTCATCGACGATGATGGCGATGCGGCCGCCATCCTTGCCATACTCTTCGAAGTGGGTCTTGGCGCGCATGACAACGCGGCCACGGCCGGTGCGGTAGCCATCGCGCACGCCGGACACGCCATAAATCGTGCCGCCGGTCGGGAAGTCCGGCGCCGGGATCAGCTCGATCAGGTCGTCAATCGTGCACTCCGGATTGGCCAGCACGTGCAGCGCGCCATTGATGACTTCGGTGATGTTGTGCGGCGGAATATTGGTCGCCATGCCCACCGCGATACCGGACGAGCCGTTGATCAGCAGGTTGGGAATGCGGGTCGGCAGAACCGTCGGCTCTTTTTCCTTGCCGTCATAGTTCGGCGCGAAGTCGACCGTGTCCTTGTCAATATCGGCCAGCATTTCGCCGGCGATCTTGTCCAGGCGGCACTCGGTGTAACGCATCGCCGCCGCGTTGTCGCCGTCGATCGAGCCGAAGTTACCCTGGCCGTCCACCAGCATGTAGCGCAGCGAAAAGTCCTGCGCCATCCGCACCAGCGTGTCGTAAATCGAGGCGTCGCCGTGCGGGTGGTACTTACCCATGACTTCACCGACCACACGGGCGCATTTCACATAAGGACGGTTCCACACGTTGTTCAGTTCGTGCATCCCGAACAGGACGCGGCGGTGCACCGGCTTCAGGCCGTCGCGCGCATCCGGCAAGGCACGGCCCACAATCACGCTCATCGCGTAATCGAGGTAGCTCTTGCGCATCTCTTCTTCGAGGGAAATAGGGATTGTTTCTTTTGCGAATTGATCCATTGGCGGGTCGTCTGTTCTTTACTGTGATGGTCTTATCTGGCACGTCAACGCCACGATGTGTGGCCGGGCGCAAAGACAAGCGTACGATTTTAGCATGCGCAAGGCCCCGGCCGCGAGATTCCGCACCGGGCAAGCGCGCCTCGAAAGCGCACCGTTTTGGTGAAAGTAAGTTTTAGCGTCATTTGCCTGAAATATTTGCGGCTTAATGTCCCGGCGTTACCCCCGCGTTCGGCACGGAGTTGTTGCATAAACACAACATTTTGGTAAAATGCGGGCCGGATTCATTTTGGACCGTTCGTATTCTTTTTCGTCCCCTATGGCAAAATGGACGAGAAGTTAATTGATTGTTTCGCAATCGGGAATCGGCGCGGCTTTGGGGCATATGGTAGGATGCGCCCCACGTAATACTAGTTGCGCAGTTTTACTACTGCGGATAACACCCCGAAAGGAAGAAAAATATGAAAAAAATCATCGCCTCGCTGTTCGCATTGTCTGCTGTGATCGCTGGTAGCGCCTCCGCGCAACAGCCAACCCAGCCACCATTCGCACCAGTGACCACCGACATCAAGGCCGCAACGCCGAAAAGCGCTTACGTCCAGGATGCGCGCGGCGTCATCGCCCGCGATCCATTCGGCCTGTGCTGGCGCACCGGCTACTGGACCCCGGCTGACGCGGTGCCAGGCTGCGACCTGCCAATCTGCGTCGAACCGGCAAAACTGGAAAACGGCAAATGCGTGACCCCGCCACCACCAGCAGCGCCAGCACCAGCGCCGGCACCAGCGCCAGCACCGGCACCGGCACCAGTCCCGAAAGCTGCCGCCGCTGCGCCAACCTCGGAAAAAGTCAGCTTCGCCGCTGACGCCTTCTTCGACTTCGACAAAGCGATTCTGAAACCAGAAGGCAAAGCCAAGTTGGACGACCTGTCGTCGAAACTGGGCGGCATTAACCTGGAAGTCATCATCGCCGTTGGCCACACCGACTCCGTGGGCACCGATGAATACAACCAGAAGCTGTCGGTACGCCGTTCCGAAGCCGTGAAGGCTTACCTGGTGTCGAAAGGCATCGAAGCCAACCGCGTGTACACCGAAGGCAAAGGCGAGAAGCAGCCTGTGGACGACAACAAGACCGCCGCCGGCCGCGCTAAAAACCGCCGCGTGGAAATCGAAGTTGTGGGTACCCGCAGCGTCAAGTAATACCGCAGTCATACCGTCCTAACCGACACTTAACCGCCCGGCCATGCCGGGCGGTTTTTTTTGGCCGGTACGGCAATGTGGTGAGAATGGCAGTATGCATCTGTTGACCAGCATTAATAAGGAGTAAGATCGTTAATAACCTTTGCTCTGTCTACTACACAACATGAACCGATTTTATGTGCTGCCCGCACTGCTGCTGTGCGGCGCCGCGCTGGCCCAGTCGCCCGCCACCGAACCGTCCGCCCAGCAAATCATCGACGCGCTGAAGGCCAAACCCACCGTCGCCACGCCCGAAGCCGAGGCCGCCGGCTCCGCACCGAAACCGCGCCGCACCCGCAATTTCGCGGTGGAAGCGGCAACCCCGACCGAAGGATCCGCCCCAGCCGCCGCAACCCCGGCCGCGCCGCCGGCCGCCAATTCGATCAGCCTGGCGATCCAGTTCGACGTCAATTCCGACCGGGTCCAGCCGACCAGCATGCAAACGCTGACGGCGCTGGCCACCGCGATGAAGTCGCCGGAGTTGTCCAAGCTGCGCTTCCGCCTGGAAGGCCACACCGACGCCAGCGGCCAGGCGGCGTATAACCGCAAGCTGTCGGCGATGCGGGCGGAATCGGTCAAACGCGTGCTGGTGATCAACCAGGTGTCGCCAGAGCGTCTGGTCACGGAAGGCAAGGGCTCCAGCGAACCGGCCAATCCGGCCGATCCCGGCGCGGCGGAAAACCGCCGCGTCCGCATTGTCAGCCTGGAACCCTGAGCCATGCGCCCCACTCCTCTGCTTGCCAGCGTGGCACTGCTCATCGCCACGACAGTCAGCGCGACGGCGACCGCCGCGCCGACCGCCGGCGCCAAAGCTGCCAGCACCAAAGTCACCAGCCCAGCGCCGGAACAGCCACCGAGCCAACCGCGCGCCGCGCGGCACGCGCTGATCGTCGCCATTGGCGACTACATGAACCCGAATATTCCGCCGTTGCTGGGCGTGGGGCACGACGTCGATTCGGCCACGAAAATGGCGACCGCCATGCAAATCCCGGCGGCCAATATCCGCGTCTTGCGCGACCATGACGCCACCGCAGCCCGTATCGAACAGGAAATCGCCGAACTCAATAGCCGCACCCGTCCCGGCGACCGCGTGTTCTTTTATTATTCTGGCCACGGCACCCGTTATTACAGCTCGTTGCCGGCCGATCAGGGCTGCGTGGAGGCGCTATTGCCGGCCGACAGCGCGCCGCTGACCAATGCCCGCCTGGCGACGTTGATGAAGCCGATCTCGGACAAGGTCGACAAATTGATGGTGTTTTATGACGCTTGCCACTCGGGTGGCATTGTTGGCAAACCGCTGGGCGTGACGCGCAGCCTGACGACGCCCAAAGGCAAGCTGACGCCGAAATTCACGCCAGGCGGCGCCATCGACGCCTGCTCGAAACCCACTAATATCCGCACACGTAGCCTGGGCAATGAAACCGCCAAGGCCGGCACGCTGGCGCAAAATATCGTGCTGATTTCCTCGTCGCGCCCCGATGAAGTCTCGTTCGACGATGAAGATGCGGGCGGCGTCGCCACCCAGGCCTGGCGCGACTGCATGCTGCATGATGCGCAAGACCTGGACCAGTCCGGCGCCATTTCCATCAATGAAATTTCCGCCTGCGCCCAGGTCCGCATCGACGCGCGCTTCAAGGGCAACGCGCAATTTGGCGCCCAGCACATGATCATCGGCGGCAACGCCGGATTTGTTCCGGGCTGGCTGACCAGTACCGCAGCGGCGACGGCCCCGGCGGCCGTGGCGGCAACGTCAGCGGCGACGCCAGCCACGCCGCCCGCCGTGGTCGCCGTGGCAGCGGCATCGGCCACGCCGGCCACCGTGCAGGCCGCCCCCGGCGCCGCACTGGCCGACATCCTGGCGCAAAGCGACCCGCGCCGCCAGGTGACGGTGAACGCCCCAACCCGCATGCTGAAAATCGGCAAGGATGCGCTGGACTTATCGGTCACGTCGTCGCACGCCGGTTATGTGTATGTGGTCATGCTGGGCTCGGACAAGAAGAGTTATTACATGCTGTTCCCCAATGACCGGGACGGCGAGAATTACATCAAGGCCGGCGACAGCATGAAACTGCCGCGCCCCAACTGGCGCATCACCGCGCAAGGCCCGGCCGGCACCGACCGCATGCTGGTGGTGGTCAGCGCCACGCCGCGCGACTTGACGCAACTGGGCAATAACAAGGCCGGTCCATTTACCTACAACCTGACCGATGCCGGCGGCCGCGCGCGGCTGCAATGGCTGCTCGGCACGTCGGTCGGCCTGTCCAGCCCGGAATGCCAGCCCGGCGCTGCGCGCGACGCCACCACGGCGGAACGTTGCTCGGACGCCTTTGGCGCGGTCATCACTGAATTCCATGAACTTTAAGGATGCACACATGAAACTCCAACTGATCCCGTCGGCGCTGGCCCTGGCGGCCCTGCTGTCCGCACCGGCTTACGCACTGACGGCGCAGGATACGACGCCATCAACGGCCCAGGCCGCCGATCCGGCCGCGTCCGCCGCACCGGCCACACCGGCCGCCGAACCGCCGGCGCCACCGCCACCGGCATCGGTGGTCTTCCTCGATTCGTCGCTGTTCGACAATGCCCTGTCGAGCCAACTGTCGTCCGGCAAGGACCAAGTGGAAGTGGCCATCACAGGCAAGATTTCGCTTAATTCCATCCCACAGCGCATGGACAAGTGGATCACCGCCGTCGCCACCAAGGGAGAAGTGGCGTTGACGCAGCAAGCCGACGCGGCGCTGAAGCCCAAGTTCGTACTGGGCCTGCTGCCGACGATTTTTACGTTCATCAAGATGGCCCGGGCTGAAAACCTGGTCGATCCCGCCAGCAAATACAATGCCACGATCCAGTACCACCTGGACCGTGGCGGCGAAGCTGTCATCGATAAAATCGTGTTCGTCAAAAAGCCGCCCAAGCAATAATCCAACGGCGCGCGCCGGTCGTCGTCAAGAATTCTCGGCGCGCGCTTTGGTGTCCGGCAAATGTCCGCTATCATGCGGACTATGAACGCCGACCCTCTTGAACTCCAAAAATTTAGTGAGCTGGCTCACCGCTGGTGGGACCCCACTTCCGAATTTCGTCCTCTGCACGAAATCAACCCTCTGCGCCTGGAATGGATCAACGCGCGTGCCCCGATGGCGGGCAAGAACGTGATCGATATCGGCTGCGGCGGAGGCATCCTGTCCGAATCCATGGCGCGCAAAGGCGCCAAGGTGACGGGCATCGACCTGTCTGAAAAGGCCCTGAAAGTGGCCGACCTGCACAGCCTGGAATCCGGCGTGCAGGTGCGCTACCAACTGGTGTCCGCCGAAGACATGGCGGCCCGGGAAGCGGGCCAGTATGACATCGTGACCTGCATGGAAATGCTGGAACACGTGCCGGACCCGGCTGCCATTGTGCAGGCCGCCGCCAACCTGGTGAAACCGGGCGGCAAGGTCTTTTTCTCGACCCTGAACCGTAATCCGAAGTCCTACCTGTTCGCCGTGATCGGCGCGGAATACGTGTTGCGCTTGCTCCCCAAAGGCACGCACGATTACGCGAAATTCATCACGCCGTCGGAATTGTCGCAATATATCCGCAATGCCGGCTTGCAGGTGGACGGCCTCAAGGGCCTGGGGTATAACCCGTTGAGCAAGATTTACTCGCTGAACGACAATACTGACGTCAATTACATGGTGGCGTGCACGCGCCTGGCCTGACCGAACGAACCCGCTATGACCACTTCCCGCTCTCTCGCCGCACCGCGCGCCATTTTGTTTGACCTCGATGGCACGCTGGCCGACACCGCGCCCGACCTGGCGGCGGCCGTCAATCTGCTGCGCAGCGAGCGCGGTCTGGCGCTGACGCCGTATGAATTGCTGCGCCCGACCGCCTCAGCCGGCGCGCGTGGCATGATCGGCGCGGCGTTCGGTCTGTTGCCGCACGATGAAGGCTTTGAAGCGCTGAAAACCAGTTTCCTGGACAATTACGAAGCCGCCATCGCGGTGCACAGCCGCCTGTTCGACGGCGTGGCGGAATTGCTGGCGGGTCTGGAAGCCGCAGGCTTGGCGTGGGGCATCGTCACCAACAAGCCGGCCCGGTTCACCGATCCGCTGGTGCCCCTGATCGGCCTGGGGCACGCCGGCTGCGTGGTTTCCGGCGATACCACGCCCTATCCGAAACCGCATCCGGAACCGCTGCTGGAAGCCGCGCGTCGCATCGGCATTCCACCAGAGCAATGCTGGTATGTGGGTGACGATTTGCGCGACATCCAGGCCGGCGCCGCCGCCGGCATGTTGACCGTGGCCTGCGCATGGGGTTACTGCGGCAGTTCCGAACCGGCCACATGGAACGCCGATCATTTGCTGGATTCACCACAAGCGTTACTCGACTTGGTGCAATCTACGCTGACCGATGCCACAATGGCAGCATAGTTTCTTTCCGGATATTGCCTCACGGCAATTTAGCGACTACTATGTGAGTAGGTGGCACTTTGCCCTTCACTGATATCGGAGCATGACATGACTAGCGATGACATGATGGCGGATGCGGCTGCGCAGAGTCACATGCCCCAAAGCTGGGATGTGGCAGCCGCCGAGTCCAAGTTCTATTGGTATGACCTGATCACGGATTTCCCGACAGTGCCGGATTTCCGCGACCCGCTAGGCCGCTACCTGCGGCGCATGCAATTTGCCATCGAAGGCACGATGGACAAGCGGCTGATTTATTTCCTCGTCAGCCGCCCGCGCCTGCGCTTCGACTTGAAGCGCAGCACCAGCTGGGGCTTCTTTTCGCTGAAACTGACGGTGCCGCTGATTGTCGGCGCCGACCAGGTCAAGGAAAGCGTCACGATCGACCTGAAGACACCGGAAGACGCGACCCTCAAAAAACCGACCATCCAGATGTTCGACAAGTTCATCACGTTGAACTGGGGTTCGCTGATCGAAACTTATTCCGTGCATGACTTGCTGCAAAACTTTGACGTGAAGATGAATTTCCCGACCAAAGTGCACTATGTCGGCCAGACCCACGACCCGGCCGGCCGCCTGCTCAAAGGCCGCCTGTCGAGCATTAACCGGATTGCCGACCGCAACCAGCCGGACAATGACAATTTCCTGCTGGTGCAGCGCATGAACATCAATACCTTCGGCGCCCGCCATCCGATAGATGACGGATCGGACGTCGCGCAAGAGCAGATCCTCAAAGAACGCATGGACATCCTGGAATGCGTACTGATCAAGTACTTCGAGGATGAGACCCGCAAAATCCGCAGCCCGCGCGAACAACTGGCGCGCCAGACCCGCCTGCGCAACCTGGCCAATTCACACAAGCTGATCGGACTGCGCGTGAACCTGGGGCTCGATGAGGAACATGCGTTCGACAACCTGTTTTCGGACCGCGTACCGGAATTGCGCCAACATGTGTTCGATTGCATCATCAACCAGGGCGAAACCACGTTCAAACGCCCGGAAAAAGTGTAATGACCTGTATCCATACCCCGCCCACGGGCGGATTGCGGTACAATGATATTTCCTTCTGTGGGGACGACCTGGTTTCGACGTGGGTTACAAAGCAGAACAGGGCATACCGAGGCCTGGTTACCTCGTAAATACACCCAGAAATCAATAACTGCAAACGATAACTCGTACGCACTGGCAGCTTAATTGCTGTTAGCTCCTCAACACCTCGTCCCTGGGGTGGGCCGTTAAAAGCTGAGGAGTCACTTACAGGGAATCGCGCTGCAACGGGTCACTTGAAGCAGCGTTAAATCTAAGGTGAATCGCCTGTACGGAACGTGTACATCCGTGCCGTCCGGGTTAAATTAAATGATAGTACTAAGTATGTAGAACTGTCTGTAGAGTGCTTGCGGACGCGGGTTCGATTCCCGCCGTCTCCACCACCGAACA
>JAIENA010000059.1 GCA_019751755.1 Burkholderiaceae bacterium
CTGTATCCGGGCCAGCGCGCGGAAGGCACCATCATGTACCGCAACACCAACATCCTCGAACCGGGCCAGGACGTCAACATGCTGCGCGCCAAAGTCGGTATGGTGTTCCAGAAGCCAACCCCGTTCCCGATGTCGATCTACGACAACATCGCCTTCGGCGTGCGCCTGTATGAAGACTTGTCGAAAGGCGAGATGGATGAACGGGTGGAGTGGGCGCTGAAAAAAGCCGCGCTGTGGACCGAAGTCAAAGACAAACTGAACAAGAGCGGCCTGTCGCTGTCCGGCGGCCAGCAGCAGCGCCTGTGCATCGCACGTGGCGTGGCGGTGAAGCCGGACGTGCTGTTGCTCGATGAACCGACCTCCGCGCTGGATCCGATCTCGACCTCCAAAGTCGAAGAACTGATCAGCGAACTGAAACAGGACTACACGATCGCCATCGTGACCCACAACATGCAGCAGGCGGCCCGCTGCTCGGATTACACGGCGTACATGTACCTGGGCGAGCTGGTGGAATTCGGCGAGACGGACCAGATCTTCATGAATCCGACCCGCAAGGAAACGCAAGACTACATCACCGGCCGCTTCGGTTGAACAATATTACACGGAGAGACATAGTATGATGGGCGAACATTCTTCCAAGAAGTATGACGAGGAACTGGAGGCAATCCGTTCCAAGGTGTTGCTGATGGGCGGCATCGTGGAAACCCAGTTTCTCGATGCGATGACGTGCTTTCGCATCGGCAACCTGGAGCGCGCCGACCGCGTGATCCGCGAAGACGATACGGTCAACCAGCTCGAAGTGCAGCTCGATGATGCGTGCAGCCACCTGATCGTGCGCCGCCAGCCGACTGCCAATGATTTGCGCACCGTGATGGCGACCATTAAAGTGATCACGGACCTCGAGCGCATCGGCGACGAATCGACCAAGATCGCCCGCGTCGCCAAGAGTTTGCACGCGCGCGGCTCGGCCGGCATCAACCACTATGAAATGGTGCGCGGCATCGCCAATGCCACCAGCGACATGCTGCACGATGCGCTGGACGCGTTTGCCCGCAGCGATGGCCAGCAGGCCTTGCAGCTGATTGCCCAGGATGCCGTGATCGACCACGAATTCCGTTCCATCATGCGCAACCTGATTACGTTTATGATGGAGGATCCGCGTACCATTTCGGCGGCGCTCGATACGCTGTGGGTGGCCAAAGCCATCGAACGCATCGGCGACCATGCGAAAAACATCGCGGAATACGTGATTTACGTGGTGGAAGGCCGCGACATCCGCCACACCCGTCCGGCGACCATCGTGCCGGATGAAGCGCCCTGAGCGCATCCTGATTGCATCCTAATAACAGGCTTGACCGAGTAGCTGGCAAAACAATGGCATCTGATAAGACGACTGTACTGATTGTGGAGGATGAACCAGCCATTATCGAGCTGGTCACCTTCTCCCTGCGCGACGCGGGCTGGAATGTGTGTTCCGTATCCACCGTGCAAGATGCATGGGATTTCATCACCAAGCGCACGCCGCAACTGATGTTGCTGGACTGGATGCTGCCGGACCAGTCGGGCTTGCGTTTGCTGTCGCGCATCCGCGCCGACCGTCAGTTCCAGGACATCCCGATCATCATGCTGACGGCCAAGAGCATGGAAGAGGATAAGCTGTCCGGCTTGAACAGCGGCGCCGACGATTACATCACCAAGCCGTTTTCGCCGCGCGAATTGCTGGCCCGCTCGAAAGCGCTGATGCGGCGCAAGAGCCCGGAGCACGCGCAAACCCAGATGTCGGCCGGCGTTGTCACGCTCGATCCGGTCAGCTGCACGGTGTCGATGCATAACCAGAAAATCGACATCGGCCACGCCGAATACAAGTTGTTGAAGTTCTTCATGGCCCATCCGGAGCGCGTGTTTTCGCGCTCGCAGCTGCTCGACAAAGTGTGGGGTGACCACGTGGTGATCGAAGAGCGCACGGTGGACGTGCATGTGCTGCGGCTGCGCAAGGCCCTGAAAGACGCGGAGCACCTGATCAAGACCGTGCGCAGCGTCGGTTACATGCTGTCCGAGAAGGCATGAACCCGACCCTGCTGTTCTGGGTGCCGGTCGGCATTCGCATCGCGGCGATGGTGGCCGGCGCCGGCGTGCTGTGGTGGATGTTCGGCATGGTGCCGGCGCTGGTGGTGTCGCTGCTGGCGCTGGCGGCCATCATCGTGGTCCAGTTGCGCTACCTGTCGCAATTGTCGGCCTGGATGGATGACCCGCAAAGCGTGCGCCTGCCCGATGGCTGGGGCGAATGGACCACGGTGTTTTCGCGTCTGTACCGGATGCGGCGCGATGATGAAAAAAACCAGGCTGAATTGACGGAATGGCTGGCGCGCTTCCGCCAGGCCATGCACTTGCTGCCCGATGGCGTCGTCATCATGGATGACGTGCTGTTTCTTGAATGGTGCAATCCGGCCGCCGAAGCCCACCTTGGGCTGCGTAATGACCGCGACAAGGGCATGCGCGTGACGAACCTGATCCGCAGCCCGGAATTCATGGATTACATCATCCTGGGCCGCTACGACCAGCCGCTGACGCTGACGTTCCGCGAGCGCAAGCTGATTGTCCACATTATCCCGTTTGAAAACCGGCGCCAGATCCTGGTCACGCATGACGTGACGGAATCGGAGCGCAACGAGTTGATGCGGCGCGACTTCATTGCCAATGCCTCGCATGAGTTGCGCACGCCGCTGACGGTGATTGTCGGCTTCCTGGAAATCGCGCTGTCGGAGGAGCTGGATCCGGCGACCCGCCTGGCGCACCTGAAGCTGATGATGGAGCAGGGCGACCGCATGCAGCATTTGATTGAGGATATGCTGACGTTGTCGCGCCTGGAATCGGTTGACCATCCGCTGCGTTCGGAACCGGTCGATGTCAAAAACCTGCTGGAGCGTGTCCTCAGCGATGCGCGCGCGCTATCGGCCGGCAAGCATACGATCTCACTGGAAGTCGACGGCCCCGATGTGCAGGGCAGCCGCGATGAATTGCACAGCGCCTTTGGCAACCTGGCCTCCAACGCGGTGCGCTATACGCCGGCCGGCGGCGAAATCCGCCTGAAATGGCAGGCCTCGTCGCGCGGCGCCCAGTTCGTGGTGGAAGATACGGGGATCGGCATCAGTCAGGAACACATTTCGCGCCTGACCGAGCGCTTTTACCGGGTCGACAAGAGCCGCTCGCGTGAAACTCAGGGCACCGGTTTGGGACTGGCCATCGTCAAGCACGTGCTGTTGCGTCATGGCGGCAACCTGTCGATCACGTCCGAGTCGGGCAAGGGCAGCAGTTTTACCGTGAACTTGCCAAACGTCTAGTCGTTCGGCTAGACGGTTTATATCGATATCAATATAGACGGTATACAAGGGTGGCGGCCTGTTTGCTGTGGGGCATTTTTAAGTCAGCGCCGTCCTATTGCGCTACAATCTCGCGGCTCAACCCCGCGATGATTGCCCTATGTCCCTGAAACACAAGTTAATTGCCGCCCTGGCCTTTTTGGCGCTGGGCGGTTGTGCCACGACCGGCCCGCAAACGTCGCCACCAGCGACGCCCGCCGGCAGCGGCACCCCGGCTGTCACCACGCCGGTCACCAACCCCGGCGTCCCCAATGCCGTCACGGTCGACCCAGGTGCGCCCGTCGCGGTGGTGCCGCAGCCCCGCAAGATCAAGATCGGCCTGGCACTCGGCGGTGGCGCCGCGCGCGGCTTTGCCCACATCGGTGTTATCAAGGCGCTCGAAGCGCATGGCATCGTGCCCGACATCGTGGTCGGCACCTCCGCCGGCAGCGTGGTCGGCGCATTGTATGCGGCCGGCTATTCGGCCGCCACGCTGCAAAAAATGGCGTATGACATGGATGAGGCGGCGATTTCCGACTGGGCCATGCCGCTGTTCGGCAAATCTTCCGGCGTGCTCAAGGGCGAAGCGCTGCAAACCTATGTCAACAAGACCGTCAATTTCCGCCCGATCGAAAAACTCAAAATTTCGTTTGGCGCGGTGGCGACCGATTTGAAGAACGGCCAGCCGATCCTGTTCCAGCGTGGCAATACCGGGATGGCGGTGCGCGCCAGTTCGTCGGTGCCGGGCGTGTTTCAGCCGGTCGTGATCGGCAACCATACCTATGTCGATGGCGGCCTGGTGGCGCCGGTGCCGGTCAAATTCGCGCGCGACATGGGCGCCGACTTTATCATTGCCGTCAATATCTCGACCCAGACCGAGGCGCAAGCAGCGATCAGCTCGCTGGAAGTCATCATGCAGACGTTCGCCATCATGGGCCAGCGCATCAACCAGTATGAATTGAAGGAAGCCGATATTGTGATCCAGCCACCGTTGGGCAAGATGGCGGGCAATGATTTCGGCAATCGCAGTAAGGCCATTCTGGCCGGGGAGCGCGCCACCAATGCGGTGATGGCGCAAATTAAGTCCAAGCTCAAAGCGCTGCGCGTGCAGTAAGCCTGCCCACGCCAGCTTGCGGCACCCGCAGGGGCGGTTGCCGTCCGCATTCAACCATACGCATTACTATTACGCACAGGAATTGCCATGCAAACCAAACCAATGCTGACCCTCGAAGATGTGAAGAAAATCGCCGCCGCCGCCGAAGCCGAAGCGCTGGCCAACAAGTGGGCGGTCGCGTTTTCCATCGTCGATGACGGCGGCCATCCGCTGTGGTTCCAGCGTCTCGATGGCGCCGCGCCGTTGTCGGCGGTGATTGCCCCTGCCAAGGCGCGCACGGCAGCCCTGGGTCGCCGCGAATCGCGCATCTACGAAGAGATGATCAACAATGGCCGCGTGTCGTTCCTGTCGGCGCCGGGCGTTGACGGCATGCTCGAAGGCGGCGTGCCGATCATCGTCGATGGCCACGTGGTGGGCGCGGTGGGTGTGTCGGGCGTGAAAGCGAACGAAGACGCGCAGGTGGCCAAGGCCGGCATCGCGGCCCTGGGCCTGTAAACGATACGATTAAAACACGCTATCGGCGCGGCCCGGTCCCGTGATACGGACCGGGTTGCCGGCCAGGATGCCCTGGTAGCCGGTTGCCGCTTCACCGATCTTGACGCCGCTGCCATCGATGTCGAAGAAGCGGATTTCCTTGCTGTGTTCGCTTCCGCGCACTTTCACCACGGCGATCGCGCGCCGCAGGCTGCCATCGAGTTCCACATAGCGCTGCATCACGATGGCATCGGCCAGGAAGGCGCTGCCTTGCGAGCTGAAACTGAGCGCCGTATAGCGGTCTTCCAGTTCAGCCGTCATCAACACCGTCACCCCCATACCCGTCAGCACCGCGATCAGGCGGTACAGCGACTCCCGGAAGTCGTCGCGGAAGGTCGGCGCCAGCGATAACTCGAAGCCCGACAGGGAATCAATCACCACCCGCCGCGCCCCCATGCGGGTGATCATCACCACCAGGTCATGCAGGATTTCATCGATCGACAGGTCCAGCGTGCGGGTATTGACCACGCCGACCATGCCGCTGTCGACCAGTGCGTTTAATTGGCGGCTGAGCATCTGGTTGGGGCTTTTTTCAAATGCCGCGATCACGCCGGGCTCGCCGTTGCGGGCGCCCTCGGCCAGGAATTGCGTGGCCAGCACGGTTTTGCCGGAGCCGGACGGCCCCACCAGCAGCAGCGAATAGGCGGACGGCAGACCGCCGCCCAGCATCTGGTCCAGCGTCGGTACCCCGGTTGACAGGCGTTCGCCGTTGCCGATCGGCACTTGCTGGGCACTGTCGGCCTGCAACACCGCGCGCGGGAAGATTTCCACGCCCTGGTCGCTGATGCGGAAGGTGTGCACGCCCAGCGACTGGGCCTGGCCGCGCATTTTGACCACCTGGATTTTGCGCACCATGGCGTCGCGCTGTACTTGCTGCGACAGCCACAAAATGCCGTCGGCGACGGTGAAGATGGGGCTGGCCTCGGCCTCGGGCGCCAGATATTCGCCGATCAGGAAGGTGGTGGCCAGCCAGCTGGTCATCTGCATGCCCAGTTGCTGCACGAAATGCTGCAGGCCCGCGCTGCCGGCATCCATGGCGCGGGCCGACTGCGCCACCGAGCGGAACGAATCAACAAACACCAGGCCTGGCTGGAACGCTGCCACTTCCGCGCTGATACGTGCCAGGACGCGCTCGAAATCGCCGTCCAGCAAGTCCGCCGCCAGGTTGACGAACTTGACCGACTGGTTCAGCTTGGCGATATCGAAAAACGGGAATTGCTGCTGGTAGCGCAGCATTTTCAGCGGCGGCTCGCCCAGCACTGTAAAAAATAAAGCGGGGCGCGCCGGCGTGGCCAGCGAAAACATGATCTGGTGGGCCAACGTGGTCTTGCCGCTGCCCGGCGTGCCGGCCAGCAAGTTAAACGAATATTCCGGCACGCCGCCGCCCAGCAGGTTGTCCAGCCCCGGTACGCCGGTCGCCAGGCGTTGTATGTGTACTTTGTTCATCAAGGAAGCTCCGTTCCAGCATGGTTCTCAACGTCATCGCCCCAGGCTTCGCGCAGGATGCTGGTGGTTAAGAGTTCGCCTATAAGTAATATGAGGGTGTCGATAAAGATGCGCAGCAAGGCGGTGCTGGCATGGCCAGCGCTGGCGGCATCGTGGGCTTGCAGGGCCTGGTCCAATTGCGCGAAGGCGGCCTCGGCCGGCAGCGCCTCGTGCCGCGGCAGCCAGTCGTACTGGTGGCGGGCGACGTGCAGGCTGCGCAGGTAGAGCGCCATGAAGCCGGCGTCGCCGATGACCGGGCACAACTGCCGTGCCAGTTGGCGCCAGCGCAAGACGCTGGTGGCGGGCACGCCGGCAGCGCCATCCGGTGCTTGCCGGACCGCCCGGTCAATCAGTTGGTGCCGCAGTGTTGTGCTGGTGACCATGGTGTGTTGTTCTTTCCTGTCCCGCTGCGGGAAGGTGACGGCGAGGCGCGAGTATAGCATCTTGCCAACCTGATACCCCGCGCCGCAGGATGGCCGTCAGTCCGGTGTGGTCGCCAGCACTGGCAGGCTGACGGTGAACCGGCTGCCCTGGCCGAGCCCGGCGCTGTGCACGCTGACGGCGCCGCCATGCATGTCAGTGATGGCGCGCACCAGCGCCAGGCCGATCCCCAATCCGCCCCGGCTCGACGCCTGTTGCAGGTCGCCCTGCGCGTACAGTTCGAATACCCGATCCAACTGGTCCGGCGCGATGCCGGCGCCATTATCGGCCACGTGGACGTCCACCATGGTCCCGCGCAGTTGGGCGCTGATCGTCACGCCGCCGCCGTCGGGGGTGAATTTGCTGGCGTTGACCAGCAGGTTGGTGAACAGTTGCACCAGCCGCACCACGTCGCCCATCAACGCCACCGGCCGCGCCGGCAGCGCCATGCGGACCCGTTGGCCGCGCTGCTCAAGCAGTGGGTGGGTGGTTTCCAGTGCGCCGTGCAGGACCTCGGACAAGGTGGTGCGACTGGGATCGACCGTCAGTTTGCCGGAGCGGATGCGGCCGATGTCGAGCAAATCATCGACCAGCCGCGCCATGTGCCGGATTTGGCGCTGGATGGTGCCGTGCAGGCGCGGCAGGTCGGGGTGGGCGTCGCTCAGCAGCCCGATCATGCTATTGGCGATGGCCACCGGTTGTAACGGCGTGCGCAGTTCATGCGCCAGCACCGCCATGAACTCGCTCTGCTTGCGATTGGCGGTCTCGGCTTGTTCCTGCAAATCCTGCGCCCCCAGGGCCGCCAGCACCAGGTGCTCGTTGGCGTCGCGCAGGCGTGGGAGCTGATTGGCCAGCAATAGTTGCAATTGTTGTTTTTCCAGGTTTTGCCGGCGCACCAACAATGTCAGTTCATCGATGGTGTGGTGCAGCGACGTGATTTCGTCCGCATGCATGGCGCGCAACGCGACCAGGTTGTCTTCCGCCGGGGCAGGACTGCGGGCCGGGAGACCGGGAGCGGGGAGCGATTTGTTCAAGGGGAGTTCCTGCGGTGGCAGGAGTGGCTGGCCTGCGGCATGCCGACAAGCTTCTGCATCTCCGACAATACGCTCTTTCCAGCTTGATATCATTGCATTTTTAACTGCTAGGGATGACGCGGCACGGCCAAAGGCTATGGCGACCGCCAAGGCGGGGTGGCAGGCATTGCCGAAAAGCTTGCTTTGGGTTATAATTCAAAGGTTTAGCCAATTACACATCGACCGTAGCGCCTACCTCACACACCCATTCTCATCTGATCCGCAAGCCCGCGGTTGTATTCGTGCAGTCGTACCCGATTGTGCCGGGGTTTGTGCAGGTCGTCTGACGTGGCGCCGCTACGGTAACTTTTTCAGGAGTTGCCCTTGCCGCCATTTTTTTCTGGCCCAGCCGTCCCAGCCATCCTGGCTCTTGCCGACGGAACTATTTTCAAAGGTTTTTCCATCGGCGCCGCCGGTCACACGACGGGTGAAGTTGTTTTCAACACGTCGATGACCGGTTATCAGGAAATCCTCACCGATCCAAGCTACAGCCGCCAAATCGTCACCCTGACGTATCCCCATATTGGCAACTACGGCATCAACCCTGAAGATGTCGAATCCACCAAAGTCCACGCCGCCGGCCTGATCATCCGTGATTTGCCATTGCTGGCCTCGAACTTCCGTTCCACCCAATCGCTGTCGGATTACCTGAAGGCCGAAAACATCGTCGCCATCGCCGGTATCGACACCCGCAAGCTGACCCGCATTCTGCGTGAAAAGGGCGCCCAATCCGGCGCCGTGGTCACCGGCACGCAAGGCAATGAGCCATCCGTGGCGCAAGCGCTGGAACTGGCCCGTTCGTTCCCCGGCCTGACCGGCATGGACCTGGCCAAAGTCGTCACCACCAAAGCCGCCTACGAATGGACCGAGTCCGAGTGGAAACTGGGCGAAGGCTACGGCAAGGTAACCGATCCACAATTCCACGTGGTCGCCTACGACTTCGGCGTCAAGCGCAACATCCTGCGCATGCTGGCCGAGCGCGGCTGCAAGGTCACCGTGGTGCCGGCGCAAACCACCGCCGAGGAAGTGCTGGCCCTGAATCCTGACGGCGTGTTCCTGTCGAACGGCCCCGGCGACCCGGAGCCGTGCGATTACGCGATTGCCGCCACCCGTGTCTTCCTGGAGAAAAAACTGCCGGTGTTCGGCATTTGCCTGGGCCACCAGATCCTGGCGCTGGCTTCCGGCGCGAAGACCCTGAAAATGAAATTCGGCCACCACGGCGCCAACCACCCGGTGCAGGATCTGGACAGCAAGAAAGTCATGATCACGTCGCAAAACCACGGTTTCGCGGTGGACGTCGAGACCTTGCCGGCCAACTGCCGTGTAACCCACGTATCGCTGTTCGACGGTTCGCTGCAGGGCTTTGCCCGCACCGACACCCCGGCGTTCTGCTTCCAGGGCCACCCTGAAGCCTCGCCCGGCCCGACCGACGTCGCCTACCTGTTTGACCGCTTCATCACGTCGATGGAAGCAGCGGAGAAGAAATAAATGCCAAAACGTACAGACATTAAAAGTATCCTGATCATTGGCGCCGGCCCGATTGTTATCGGCCAGGCGTGCGAATTCGACTACTCCGGCGCCCAGGCCTGCAAGGCCCTGCGCGAAGAGGGTTACAAGGTCATCCTGGTCAACTCGAACCCGGCGACCATCATGACCGACCCGGAAATGGCCGATGTTACCTACATCGAGCCGATCACGTGGCAAGTTGTCGAGCGCATCATCGACAAGGAAAAGCCGGACGCGATCCTGCCGACCATGGGTGGCCAGACCGCGCTGAACTGCGCGCTCGACCTGCACCGCCATGGCGTGCTGGACAAATACAAGGTGGAACTGATCGGCGCCACGCCGGAAGCCATTGACAAGGCCGAAGACCGCTCCAAGTTCAAGGATGCGATGACCAAGATCGGCCTGGGTTCGGCCCGTTCCGGCGTCGCCCACACGATGGAAGAATCGTGGGCGGTGCAGCGCGAACTGGGTTTCCCAATGATCATCCGTCCATCGTTTACGATGGGTGGCACCGGCGGCGGTATCGCCTACAACGAAGAAGAATTCGAAGCCATCTGCAAACGCGGCCTGGAAGCGTCGCCGACCTCGGAACTGCTGATCGAAGAATCGTTGATCGGCTGGAAAGAGTACGAGATGGAAGTGGTGCGCGACAAGGCGGACAACTGCATCATCGTGTGCTCGATTGAAAATCTGGACCCGATGGGCGTGCACACCGGCGACTCGATCACCGTGGCGCCGGCGCAAACGCTGACCGACAAGGAATACCAGATCATGCGCAACGCCAGCCTGGCGGTCTTGCGTGAGATCGGTGTCGACACCGGCGGCTCCAACGTGCAGTTCTCGATCAATCCGGCAGACGGCCGCATGATCGTTATCGAGATGAACCCGCGCGTGTCGCGTTCGTCGGCGCTGGCCTCGAAAGCCACTGGTTTCCCGATCGCCAAGGTCGCCGCGAAGCTGGCGGTTGGCTTCACGCTCGATGAATTGCGCAACGAAATCACCGGCGGCGCGACCCCGGCCTCGTTCGAGCCATCGATCGACTACGTGGTCACCAAGGTGCCGCGTTTCGCGTTCGAGAAATTCCCGACCGCCGACAACCGCCTGACCACGCAGATGAAATCGGTCGGCGAAGTGATGGCGATGGGCCGCACCTTCCAGGAATCGTTCCAGAAAGCCCTGCGTGGCCTGGAAGTGGGCGTCGATGGCCTGAACCAGAAAACCATCGACCGTGAAACGTTGGAAGTGGAACTGGGCGAGCCGGGTCCTGAGCGGATCTGGTACGTGGGCGATGCGTTTGCCCAGGGCTTCACGCTGGAAGAGGTGCATGCGCTGACCCACATCGACCCGTGGTTCCTGATCCAGATCAAGGAGATCGTCGACCTGGAGCTGTGGCTCGACACCCAGAAGCTGGACAACCTGGACAAGAACACCCTGTACAAGCTGAAGCAAAAGGGTTTCTCGGACCGCCGTCTGGGCTACCTGCTGCAAACCACCGACACCGAAGTGCGCAACAAGCGCCGCGAACTGGGCATCCGTCCAGTCTACAAGCGCGTCGACACCTGCGCCGCCGAGTTCTCGACCAACACCGCGTACATGTATTCGACGTACGACGAAGAGTGCGAATCGAATCCGACCGACAAGAAGAAAATCATGGTGCTGGGCGGTGGCCCGAACCGTATCGGCCAGGGTATTGAATTCGACTATTGCTGCGTGCACGCCGCGCTGGCGATGCGTGAAGACGGCTATGAAACCATCATGGTCAACTGCAACCCGGAAACCGTGTCGACCGACTACGACACGTCGGATCGCCTGTATTTCGAGTCGCTGACGCTGGAAGATGTGCTGGAAATCGTTGACCTGGAAAAACCGGTCGGCGTGATCGTGCAGTACGGCGGCCAGACCCCGTTGAAACTGGCGCTGGACCTGGAAGCGAATGGCGTGCCGATCATCGGCACCTCGCCCGACATGATCGACGCCGCGGAAGACCGCGAGCGCTTCCAGAAACTGCTGCAAGACCTGGATTTGCGCCAGCCGCCTAACCGCACCGCGCGCACCGAAGAAGAAGCCCTGCGCCTGGCGCAGGAAATCGGCTACCCGCTGGTGGTGCGTCCTTCGTACGTGCTGGGCGGGCGCGCGATGGAAATCGTGCACGAGCAGCGCGACCTGGAACGCTACATGCGCGAAGCGGTCAAGGTGTCGCACGATTCGCCGGTGCTGCTGGACCGTTTCCTGAATGACGCCATCGAGTGCGACGTCGACTGCATCTCGGACGGCGAAGCGACCTTTATCGGCGGCGTGATGGAACACATCGAACAGGCCGGCGTGCACTCGGGCGACTCGGCCTGCTCGCTGCCACCGTACTCGCTGTCGCAGGAAACCATCGATGAACTGAAGCGCCAGACCGCATTGATGGCCAAGGGCCTGAATGTGGTGGGCCTGATGAACGTGCAGTTCGCGATCCAGAAAGTCGATGGCAAGGACGTGGTGTATGTGCTGGAAGTGAATCCGCGCGCCTCGCGCACCGTGCCGTTCGTGTCGAAAGCCACCGGCCTGCAACTGGCCAAGATCGCCGCGCGCTGCATGGCCGGCCAGACGCTGGCGCAGCAGGGCATCACCAAGGAAGTCGTGCCGCCGTATTTCAGCGTCAAGGAAGCCGTGTTCCCGTTCGTGAAATTCCCGGGCGTGGACACCATCCTGGGCCCTGAAATGAAATCGACCGGTGAAGTGATGGGCGTTGGCGCGACCTTCGCGGAAGCGTTCGTCAAATCGCAACTGGGCGCCGGCGTGAAATTGCCGAAGTCCGGCAAGGTGTTCCTGTCCGTCAAAGCATCCGACAAGCCGCGCGCCGTGAAAGTGGCGCGCGACCTGGTGGAGGCGGGCTTCACGCTGAAGGCGACCAAAGGCACGGCGGCGGTGATCGCGGCCGCCGGGATCCCGGTCACGGCCGTCAACAAGATGTCCGAAGGCCGTCCGCACATTGTCGACATGATCAAAAACCACGAGATCGCCCTGGTGATCAACACGGTGGAAGAGAAACGTTCGGCGATCACCGACTCGCGTAACATCCGTACCTCGTCGCTGGCGGCCCGCGTGACCACCTACACCACCATCGCCGGTGCGGAAGCGGCGGTGGCCGGTATCCGTCATCTGGATGAGTTGCGTGTGTACGATTTACAAGGTCTGCATAAGTCTTTAAACTAAGACTTTCGACGGCGTAGCAGTACGCCGCACACCTGACAGAGCCCGCGCCGCAGCTTGGCGCGGGCTCTGTGCTTTTTTGTATTCTAGAGAGACAAATATGACCTCAGTTCCACTGACCAAATTCGGCGCCGAACTCCTCAAAGAAGAGTTGCACCAGTTGAAGACCAAGGAGCGCCGCATTGTCATTGACGCGATCGCCGAAGCGCGGTCGCACGGCGACTTGTCGGAAAACGCCGAGTATGATGCCGCCAAGGAGCGCCAGGCATTCGTCGAAGGCCGTATCGCTGAACTGGAAGGCAAGCTGAGCGCAGCACAAATTATCGATCCGACCACCCTCGACGCGGAAGGCCGCGTGGTGTTCGCTTCGACCGTGGACCTGGAAGACCTGGAAAGCGGCCAGAAAGTCAGCTATCAAATCGTCGGCCTCGACGAAGCTGACTTGAAATTGAGCAAAGTTTCCGTGACGTCGCCCATCGCCCGCGCCCTGATCGGCAAATATGCCGGCGACATCGTGGAAGTGCAGGCCCCATCCGGCCCGCGCGAATATGAAATCCTGGAAGTGCGCTACGTTTGATGCCCGCCATCCTGGCTAACACCCGCTTGCTGGTGGCGACCCTGTGGGCCGGCAGCCTGTGGGCGGTCGGCTACCTGGTGGCGCCGACACTGTTTGCGACCCTGACCGACCGCGTGCTGGCCGGCTCGATCGCCGGCAGCATGTTCCATTCGATGGCCATGCTGTCGCTCGGCTGTGCGCTGGCGATGGTGTTGCTGCTGTGGCGCGCGACGCCGGACTGGACGCCGGCGCGCCGGCGCACCGTGCTGGCGCTGGTGGCGGCCATGGCGCTGTGCACGGTGATCAGCCATTTCGGTTTGCAGCCGATGATGGCGGAATTGCGGCATGCGGCCGGGCCGGCCGGCGTGATGGAGTCGGCGGCAAAGAGCCGGTTCGGCATGCTACACGGCATTTCCAGCGTGATTTATCTGGTGCAGAGCGCGCTGGCGGGCTGGCTGGTAATCAAGCAGGTGTAAGCGCGCAGCGATAAAAAAACCGGGGCATGCCCCGGTTTCGTTACTGCGCTCACGCCAGCGAAGCTTTTTTCGTACTCTTTTGACGCACTTTGGCGCGCTTGATGGTGCCGCCTTCGGTGACGCGCTCGTTGCCTTTCAGCAAAACCTTGCTGACGGACGGCTTCTTGGTGCCGCTGGCGGAAGGCTTGACGATGGTGACCATGCGCATGCCTTTGCCGGCTTTGCCGGAGCGTTCTTTTTCCGCTTCTTTCTTCGGACGGTACAGGACCAGCAGTTTGCCGATGTGCTGTACAGGCGCGGCATTGAGCTCGGCGCAAATGGTATCGTACATGCCGGCGCGGGCTTCGCGGTCGTCGCCGAACACGCGCACCTTGATCAGGCCGTGGGAATCCAGGCCCAACTCGATTTCTTTCATGACGGCCGGGGTCAGGCCCGATTCGCCGATCATGACGACAGGCTTCAGCCCATGGGCTTCGGCGCGCAGCGCGGCGCGTTCAACGGGAGTGAGATTGATCATAATGTATTTTTTTTCGGTAGTTCTCTAAAGGCAGTATTCTACGCGAATGGCTAAGAACAAATTAAACAAAAACTGGTTACACGACCATATTAACGATCCATACGTGAAAGCGGCCCAGAAAGATGGCTACCGTGCCCGTGCGGCCTACAAGCTCAAAGAGATAGATGAGGATGAAAAACTGATCAAGCCGGGGCAGATCATTGTCGACCTGGGCTGCACGCCCGGCAGTTGGGGCCAATACACGCGGCGCAAGTTGGCTGTGGGCAATGGTATCAATGGCACCATCATCGGCCTCGATATCCTGCCGATGGAGCCGATTGCCGACATGCATTACATCCAGGGCGATTTCCGCGAGCAGGAAGTGCTGGATCAACTGGCGGACGTGCTGCAAGGCCGCAAGGTCGACCTGGTGCTGTCCGACATGGCGCCCAACCTGTCCGGTATCGCCACTGCCGACGCGGCGCGCATGGAAGACTTGATTGATATCGCCCTGGAATTCGCGCAGTTGCACATGAAACCGGGCGGTGCGCTGCTGGTGAAATGTTTCAAGGACATGGGCTTTTCCCAGATCGTTGAGAAATTCCGCGCCGAATTCAAGACGGTCGCGCAAAAGAAACCGAAGGCCAGCCGCGACAAATCATCAGAAATATTTTTGCTGGGACGCGGATTGAAGCATCCCGCCCCTTGATATTTGATAAATGGGCCACACATCGGCCCGGAGAGGGCTCTCCCGGACCATTCCGGGATCGGTTTTGAGCGCACTGGCTGGCATAAAAGTCATTGTTCCAGGTGCGATCGCGATCAATCCTGTCCATCACGGCACACTTGTTTGCTGTTTATGGCAAGGTGCGCTTATTGCGAGTAAAATCGGAAGTCCAGCTATTGGTCTGTATACGCGGACAGCATTGAAGGAGTTTTTGTGAATAACATGTTTTCCAAATCAGCCATTTGGGTCGTCGTCGCCCTGCTATTGTTCATGTTGTTTAAGCAATTCGAGAATCACGGCGTGGCGGGCGGTTCCAAGACCATTGCTTATTCCGATTTGCTGGACGAAGTTAAATCCAAACGCATCAAGGACGTCGTCATTGAAGGCAGTACGCTGACCGCGACCAAGGAAGACGGCTCCAAAGTCCGCGCCAATACCACTTACCTGGACCGTGGCCTGATCGGTGACCTGCGCGAGAATGGCATTCATTTCGACGTGAAACCGCCGGAAGAACCATCGTTCCTGCAACAAGTGTTCGTGTCGTGGTTCCCGATGCTGCTGTTGATCGGCGTCTGGATTTTCTTCATGCGCCAGATGCAGGGCGGTGGCAAGGGTGGCGCATTCTCCTTCGGCAAGTCGAAGGCGCGCATGCTCGATGAAACCAACAACACCGTGACCTTCGCCGACGTGGCCGGTTGCGATGAAGCGAAGGAAGAAGTGACGGAAATCGTCGACTTCCTGCGCGACCCCACCAAATTCCAGAAGTTGGGTGGCCGCATCCCGCGTGGCGTGCTGATGGTCGGCCCACCAGGGACCGGTAAAACCCTGCTGGCGCGCGCCATTGCCGGCGAAGCCAAAGTACCGTTCTTCTCGATCTCCGGTTCGGACTTCGTTGAAATGTTTGTCGGCGTGGGTGCCTCCCGCGTGCGTGACATGTTCGAGAACGCCAAGAAGCATTCGCCGTGCATCATCTTCATCGACGAGATCGACGCCGTCGGTCGTCATCGCGGCGCCGGCATGGGCGGCGGCAACGATGAGCGTGAGCAGACGCTGAATCAGTTGCTGGTGGAAATGGACGGCTTTGAAGCGTCGTCCGGCGTGATCGTGATTGCCGCGACCAACCGTGCCGACGTGCTGGACAAGGCGCTGCTGCGTCCAGGTCGCTTCGACCGCCAGGTCTCTGTTGGTTTGCCGGACATTCGTGGTCGCGAACAGATTCTGAACGTCCACATGCGCAAAGTGCCGATTGGCACCGACGTCAAGGCCGACATCCTGGCCCGTGGCACACCGGGCTTCTCCGGCGCCGACCTGGCCAACCTGGTCAATGAAGCTGCGCTGTTTGCCGCGCGCCGCTCCAAGCGCCTGGTCGACATGCAAGATTTCGAAGACGCGAAAGACAAGATCTTCATGGGTCCTGAGCGCAAGTCCATGGTGATCCGCGAGGAAGAGCGCCGCAACACGGCGTACCATGAATCGGGTCACGCTGTCGTCGCCAAGCTGTTGCCGAAGGCTGATCCGGTGCACAAAGTGACGATCATGCCGCGCGGCTGGGCGCTGGGTCTGACCTGGCAATTGCCTGAGCACGATAATATTTCGGGCTACAAGGACAAGATGCTGGAAGAGATTTCCATCCTGTTTGGCGGTCGTATCGCTGAGGAAATCTTCGTCGGCCAGATGTCGACCGGCGCCTCGAACGACTTTTCGCGCGCCACCAAGCTGGCCCGTTCGATGGTGACCCGTTTCGGCATGTCGGACGCGCTGGGTGTCATGGTGTACGAAGACACGCAAAACGAAGGTTTCCTGGGCGGTACCAACAAGACCATTTCCGAAGCGACGCAGCAAAAAGTTGACGCCGAAATCCGCAACATCCTGGACACGCAATACGCGGCGGCCCGTAAGTTGTTGGAAGAAAACCGCGACAAGGTCGAAGTCATGACCAAGGCCTTGCTGGAATGGGAAACCATCGATGCGGACCAGATCAATGACATCATGGCCGGTATCGAGCCACGTCCACCAAAAGCCGGTGTGACCCTGCGCAAGCAGCCGAACAGCGGCGATGGCCCAGGTGTTTCGCCGAACGCGGCGGCCCCGGCATAATCGTTTGATCAAGCATTAAGGAGGGCGGGGAGCGATCCCCGCCCTTTTTTCAATTCCAGCAATGGGTGCCGGGCCTTGATGCCGGGTATCCTCAATTTTAGCAACGGGTGCCGGGTCTTGATGCCGGGTATCCTCAATTTTAGCAACGGGTGCCGGGCCTTTAGGCCGGGCATCCTCCATCTATGAAAACTATTCCCTTCGGCCGC
>JAIENA010000002.1 GCA_019751755.1 Burkholderiaceae bacterium
TTGTTTGCCTGATTGTTTGTCTCAAGGAGCATATGATGCTGCGTTGGATCGTTGGGATGTTGGCATCCCGCCCGCCTTGCACCTGCGCGCAACAAGCGCCGTGCATGGTTCAGTTGGAAATTGATACCGCGTCCGCCCGCACGCTGCGTTGTGTCGTCATGCGCTCCGGCGCGGATGCCGTGCGCTTCCTGCGCATAGGCGCATGCGGCAGAGGCGGAAAAGTCACCGCGCTGTTGTGCGTTGACGCTGACGCCGCGCACCGCGTGCAACAGGCGATTGCCCGCTTCCTGCCCGATTGTGAATGCAGGAGGGCGGCATGAGCACGCGCAAGCCTGCGGTGCACTGCCGCCAGCGCTCCCGGCTCGATGACGCCAGGAGCGCCACGCGCGGTGTGCTGGTGCTGTCCGGGGCATTAGGATTGGCCAGCCTGGCGGCGTATTTATTGGGGGCGGGGTGAGTCCGCCGGCCGCCTCGCCGATCCGGCGCGCCACGCCGGACGATATCACCGCCCTGGTCGCCATCGAGCATGCCTGCTTCGCCGGCGACCGGCTGGACCGGCGCCGGTTCCGTTACCTGCTGACGGCGGCGAACGCGGTCACACTGATCGATGAACACAACGGCGTGCCGCGCGGCTACCTGATGCTGCTGTTCCGGACCAATTCAAGCGCGGCGCGCATCTATTCGATTGCCACCCATCCCGGGCACGCACGCAGTGGTGTTGCCGCCAGCCTGCTCGGGGCGGCGGAGGCGCTGGCGCGCCGTCACGGGTGTCGGCGGCAACGGCTGGAAATCCGCGCGGATAACCAGGCGTCGCTGTCGCTGTTCCAGCGGCGCGGCTATCAGGCGTTTGGCGCGTACCCTGCCTATTACCATGACGGCATGGATGCGGTACGGCTGGAAAAGACACTGCTGATGTGCGACCGACCGGCCGGCAAGGAGCGCCGACAGCGGGCACTGTGACCGCCGTTTACACCGTTTTTACTTTACCGCCATGGCTTTTTAGACCGTTTTTACGGGCCGCTCGCTACAGTGTCCACACGCCGCAGTCGCGGTGATGTGTATCGATAGGGAACTAAAAACCATGAAAAAAATCATCCTTGCTTCCGCCATGCTGGCAGCCTTCTCGGCCTGTGCCACTGTTGCTGCCGAAGAGTCCAAGCCGGACAATGAAGTGAGTTTCAATGCCGCCGTCACGTCCGACTACCGCTACCGTGGCATCTCCCAGACCCGTTTAAAACCTGCGCTGCAGGGCGGCGCCGACTATGTCAACAACCCCACCGGGCTGTATGCCGGCGCCTGGGCGTCCACCATCCAATGGACCAAGGATGCCGGCGGTGGCGGCGACGTGGAACTGGACGTCTACGCCGGCAAGCGCGGCCAGCTCAGCGAGGCGATCAGCTACGACGTCGGCGTGCTGGCCTATGTCTATGCGGGCAATGATTTAAAACACGTGGCGGGTTTCGCCAATGCCGATACCACCGAGCTCTATGGCCAGCTCGGCTACGGCCCGGCAACGCTGAAATACTCGCATGCCGTCACCAACTTGTTTGGTTTTGTGAACAGCAAGAATAGCGGCTACCTGGACCTCAGCGCCAACCTGGACGCGGGCGAAGGCTGGACCGTCAACCTGCACGCCGGCCATCAGGAAGTGAAGAACACCAGCGCCGCCAACTACACCGACTGGAAAATCGGCGTGACCAAGGATGTCGGCTTTGCCAGCCTGCAATTGGCCGCCGTTGGCACCAATGCCGGCAAGACGGCGTATGCCTCGCCCGCCAATGGCAAGTTCCTGGGCCGTAAGGCGTTGCAGCTGACCCTGAGCAAGACGTTCTGATCGTCAGGGCAGTAGCGGGTTTTTTGGCGCCGCATGGCGCCATTTTTACACTTTTTTTACGGGGCGCAGGCCAGTGTTTACACTGATTTTACACGGCGCTGGCTAAGCTTTCCCTATCCAAACAAGACCTTTCGGGAACAGAAATGGACTTCGTATTTATCGGCGCACTCGTCGCCTTTTTCGTGCTGGTGGCGGCCATGGCCAGCGGCTGTGACAAGCTGGGAGACCGGCCATGAGCATCTTTTATCTGTTGGGTGCGTGCACCACGGCGGGCCTGCTGGTCTACCTGCTGGTGGCCCTGTTGAACGCGGAGGAGCTGTAACATGACCACGCAATCGTTCCTGTTGTTGGCCACTTTCCTGGCCGTGCTGCTGGTCATGGCCTGGCCGGTTGGCATGCTGCTGGCGCGCGTCGCCGATGGCCGCGCCATTCCCGGCCTGGGCTGGCTGGCCTTCGTTGAAAAATTGATCTACCGCGCCGCCGGCGTCTCGCCCGACAGCGAAAAACAAGGCATGGGCTGGAAGGCGTATGCGTTCGCGCTGCTGGTCTTTAATGGCGTGGGCGTCCTGTTCGTGTACGCCGTGCAGCGCTTGCAGGCGTCGCTGCCGCTCAATCCGCAAGGCCTGGCCAATGTCAGCCCGGATTCCTCGTTCAATACCGCCGTCAGCTTTGTGGCCAATACCAACTGGCAGGGTTACGGTGGCGAGCAGACCATGAGCTACCTGAGCCAGATGCTGGCCCTGACCGGCCAGAACTTTTTCTCGGCCGCCACCGGCATTGCCGTGGCTTTTGCGCTGATCCGTGGCTTTGCCTCCCGCTCCAGCAAGTCGATCGGCAATTTCTGGATCGATATCACCCGCGTCACGCTGTACGTGCTGTTGCCGTTGTCGTTCGTGTTTGCCATTTTCCTGGTGGGCCAGGGCGCGATCCAGAATTTCTCCGCCTACAAGGAAGTGCAACTGGTGGAACCGGTCACGTATTCGGTGCCGAAAACCGGCGCCGATGGCCAGCCTCTCAAAGACGCCGCCGGCCAGGTGGTAACGGAAGAGCAGACCGCCAGCACGCAACTGATTGCCATGGGACCGGTCGCCTCGCAGGAAGCGATCAAGATGCTGGGCACCAATGGTGGTGGCTTCTTCAACGCCAACTCGGCGCATCCCTATGAAAACCCGACGCCGCTGTCCAACTTCTTCCAGATGGTGGCGATCTTCCTGATTCCCGCCGGCCTGTGCTTCACCTTTGGTCAACTGGTCGGTGACCGTCGCCAGGGCTGGGCCGTGCTGTCCGCCATGACCGTCATGTTCGTGTTGGCCGCGGCCGGCATCATGACCGCCGAACAGCAGGCCCATCCGGCATTGCAGGCGATGGGGGTTGACCAGTCGGCCAGCAGCTCGCAAGCAGGCGGCAATATGGAAGGCAAGGAAGCGCGCTTCGGCATCGCCGCCACCGGTTTGTTCGCCACTGTCACCACGGCCGCTTCCTGCGGCGCGGTCAACAGCATGCACGATTCCTTTACGCCGCTGGGCGGCATGGGGCCGATGCTGCTGATGCAACTGGGTGAAGTGGTGTTCGGCGGTGTTGGTTCCGGCCTGTATGGCATGCTGATCTTCGCCATCATGGCGGTGTTCATTGCCGGCCTGATGATCGGCCGCACGCCGGAATACCTGGGCAAGAAAATCCAGGCCTATGAAATGAAAATGACGTCGATCGCCATCCTGGTCACGCCGACGCTGGTGCTGGTGGGCACCGCCATCGCCGTCATGCTGGACGTGGGCAAAGGCAGCGTGGCCAACCCCGGCGCGCACGGCTTCTCGGAAATCCTGTACGCCTTCAGCTCGGCCGCCAATAACAACGGCAGCGCCTTTGCCGGACTTTCCGCCAATACGCCGTTCTATAACACCATGCTGGCAATCGCCATGTGGTTTGGCCGTTTCGCCGTGATCGTGCCGGTGCTGGCGATTGCCGGTTCGCTGGCGGGCAAGCAGCGCTTGCAAGCCAATGCCGGCACCATGCCGACGCACGGCCTGATGTTTATTTTCCTGCTGGTGGCCGTGGTGCTGCTGGTGGGTGTCCTGAACTATGTTCCGTCGCTGGCCCTGGGCCCCGTGATCGAACACCTGCAACTGTACAAATAAGGAGGGCGTCAATATGTCGCCATCACAATCACAAGCGCCAGCGCAAGCGCCAGCTGTCAGCGCGGCCCAGCCGGGAAACCGCCTGAAACTGTTCGAGTCGAAACTGGTCTGGCCCGCCATCGTTGAATCGTTCTGCAAGCTGGACCCGCGCGTGCAGTGGCGCAGTCCGGTGATGTTCGTGGTCTATGTCGGCAGTATCATCACCACGCTGCTGTATCTGCAGGCGCTGACGGGGCAGGGTGAGGCCGCCCCCGGCTTCGTCCTGGCCATCGCCGTCTGGCTGTGGTTCACCGTGCTGTTCGCCAACTTTGCGGAAGCGCTGGCCGAAGGCCGCAGCAAGGCGCAGGCCGCGTCGCTGCGCAGCCTGAAGCAAAGCGTCAGCGCCAAAAAGCTGACCACCCCCAAGCATGGCACCACCTGGCTGCCATGCCCCGCCACCGACCTGCGCAAGGGTAACTACCTGCTGGTGGAAGCGGGCGATGTGATTCCCATCGATGGCACCGTCATCGAGGGCGTGGCATCGGTGGACGAGTCCGCCATTACGGGGGAGTCGGCGCCGGTGATCCGTGAATCGGGCGGCGATTTCTCGTCGGTGACCGGCGGCACCCGTGTCTTGTCCGACTGGCTGGTGGTGCAAGTGACGTCGAACCCGGGCGAGACCTTCCTCGATCGCATGATCGCCATGGTCGAAGGCGCCAAGCGCAAGAAAACGCCAAACGAGATCGCCCTGACGATCTTGCTGGTGGCGCTGACCATCGTGTTCCTGGTGGTCACCGCGACCTTGCTGCCGATGTCGATCTTCTCGGTTGAAGCGGCGCAGTCCGGCACGCCGATCACCATCACGGTGCTGATCGCGCTGCTGGTGTGTCTGATTCCGACCACCATCGGTGGCTTGCTGTCGGCCATCGGCGTGGCGGGCATGAGCCGCATGATGCAGGCCAACGTGATTGCCACCTCGGGCCGCGCGGTGGAAGCGGCCGGTGACGTCGATGTGCTGCTGCTCGATAAAACCGGCACCATCACGCTGGGTAATCGCCAGGCGTCCGCGTTCTATCCGGCCGCCGGCGTGACCGAGCGCGAACTGGCCGATGTGGCGCAACTGGCGTCGCTGGCCGATGAAACGCCGGAAGGGCGCAGCATCGTGGTGCTGGCCAAGCAGAAGTTCAATATCCGCGAGCGTGAAATGGCGTCGCTGCACGCGCTGTTCATACCCTTTACGGCGCAAACCCGCATGAGCGGGGTAGACTTGAATGGCCGCGAAGTACGCAAGGGTTCCGCCGAAGCGGTGCGCAAGTACGTCGAGGCCGCCGGCCAGCAGTGGCCGCTGGAAGTGGCGCGCTTTGTCGAAGACGTGTCCCGCAAGGGCAGCACGCCGCTGGTGGTGGCCGACAATGCCCGCGTCATGGGCGTGGTGGAACTTAAAGACATCGTCAAGGGCGGCATCAAGGAGCGCTTCGCGGAACTGCGCCGCATGGGCATCAAGACCGTCATGATCACCGGCGACAACAAGCTGACGGCTGCCGCCATCGCCGCCGAAGCGGGCGTGGATGACTTCCTGGCCGAAGCGACGCCGGAAGACAAGCTGAAACTGATCCGTGATTACCAGTCCGATGGCCGCCTGGTGGCGATGACGGGCGATGGCACCAACGATGCGCCGGCGCTGGCCCAGGCCGACGTGGCCGTGGCGATGAGTTCCGGCACCCAGGCCGCCAAGGAGGCGGGCAATATGGTGGACCTCGATTCGAATCCCACCAAGCTGCTGGAGATTGTGGAAATCGGCAAGCAAATGCTGATGACGCGCGGTTCGCTGACGACGTTCTCGATCGCCAATGATGTGGCCAAGTACTTCGCCATTATCCCGGCCGCGTTTGTCGGGACCTATCCGCAACTGAAGGCGCTCGATATCATGCAACTGTCGAGCCCGAATTCGGCGATCATGTCTGCGGTGATCTTCAATGCGCTGATCATCGTGTTCCTGATCCCGCTGGCCCTGAAAGGCGTGCGTTACCGCGCGATCGGCGCCACCGCGCTGCTGCGCCGCAACCTGCTGGTGTATGGCCTGGGTGGGCTGGTGTTGCCGTTTATCGGCATCAAACTGATCGACCTGCTGCTGACGGCGTTCAACCTTATTTAAGAGCTGGAGATAACCATGATTTCGACTATCCGCCCGGCGCTCGTCCTGTTCGGCGCCCTGACCCTCGCTTGCGGCGTACTGTACCCGCTTGCCGTCACCGGTGTCGGCGCCGCCGTCTTTCCCGCGCAAGCGGCCGGCTCGATGCTGGAGGTGAACGGCAAACCGGCCGGCTCCACCTTGATCGGCCAGCAATTCACGTCGCCGCAGTATTTTTGGGGCCGGCCATCGGCCACCGGCCCGATGCCGTACAACGCCAACGGTTCCAGTGGCTCCAACCAGGGCCCGCTCAATCCCGCATTCACCGATGCCGTCAAAGGCCGCATCGACGCGTTGAAGGCGGCCGATCCGGGCAATGGCACGCCGGTGCCGGTTGATCTGGTGACGGCGTCGGGCAGTGGCCTCGATCCGGAGATCAGCCTGGCCGCCGCCCATTACCAGGCCCGGCGCGTCGCCGGCTTGCGCGGCATGACGTTGCCGCAGGTCGAAGCGCTGATCGGCCAGCACGCCAGCAAGCAGTATTTCGGCGTGTTTGGCGAGCCGCGTGTCAATGTCCTCGCGCTGAACCTGGCGTTGGACGGCAAAACGCCGCAGACTCGTTAAACCGCTGACATGATGCCATTCGACGACGACGACCGGCCCGACCCGGATACACTGCTGGCCCAGGTGCAGGAACAGGAGCGCCGCGCCGCGCGCGGCAAGCTGCGCATCTATTTCGGTGCCTCGGCCGGTGTCGGCAAGACCTACGCCATGCTGTCGGCCGCGCGCAAGCTGCAGGCGGCCGGCGCCGTGGTCCTGGTCGGCGTTGTCGAAACCCACGGCCGCAGCGAGACCGCCGCCCAGGTGGCGGGACTCGATGTGCTGCCGTTGCACCAGTTGGCCTATCGGGGCAAGACGCTGGGTGAGTTCGATATCGACACGGCGCTGGCGCGCCGGCCTGACCTGATCCTGATCGACGAACTGGCGCATTCGAACGCGCCCGGCTCGCGCCATCCGAAGCGCTGGCAAGACGTCGAAGAGTTGCTGGAGGCGGGCATCGATGTGTTTACCACGGTCAATGTCCAGCATCTGGAAAGTCTCAATGATGTGGTGGGCGGCATTACCGGCATCCAGGTCTCGGAAACCGTGCCCGATACCGTGTTTGACGCCGCCGACGAGGTGGTGCTGGTCGATATTCCGGCCGACGAACTGCTGGCGCGCCTGAAGGGCGGCAAGGTGTATCAGGCGCAGCAGGCCGAACGCGCCGCGCAAAATTTTTTCCGCAAAGGGAACCTGATCGCCTTGCGCGAGCTGGCGTTGCGCCGCACCGCCGACCGCATCGAGGATGATGTGCGCGCCTACCGGGTCGAGCAATCAATCGATGCGGTGTGGAAGACCGGCGCGTCGGTGCTGGCCCTGATCGGACCGCGTCCCGGCTGTGAGAAGGTGGTGCGCAGCGCCGCGCGGCTGGCGGGGCAACTAGGCACCGAATGGCATGCGGTGTATGTCGAAACCCCGGTGCTGCAGCGCCTGCCCAATGGCGAGCGCGAACGCATCCTGAAGACCCTGAAAATGGCGGAAGACCTGGGCGCCACCACCGCAGTCCTGGCGGGGGGCGATATTGCCGCCACGGTGGCCGATTATGCGCGCCGCCACAATTTATCGCGCATTACGATGGGGCGTGGCCACTGGACCTGGCCATGGCGCCGTTCGCACATCCTGCGCCTGGCGGAATTTGCGCCAGACATCGATTTAACCGAAGTGTCGATTGGTGACGCCGAAGGCGGACCACGCGCCAGCACGGCCGCCAGCGCCGGCAGCGGCACCGATATCGAGGAGGAGGCGCAAGTTCCGGTCCGCGTCTGGGCTTACGCCATCGCGGCGGCCGCCAGTCTTGGCATGGCGCTGCTGGCCACGCCGTTGCTGGCCTGGTTGGACCTGGCCAACATTGCCATGCTGTTCCTGCTGGTGGTGTTGCTGGTGGCGGTGCGCTTTGGCCGTGGTCCATCGGTGCTGGCCACATGCGTCAGCGTGGCATGCTTCGATTTCTTCTTTGTGCCACCACGCTTCAGCTTTGCCATCTCCGACCTGCAGTATGCGATTACCTTTGCCGTCATGCTGGCGGTGGGCCTGATCACCGGCCACCTGACGGCGGGCCTGCGCTTTCAGGCGCGGGTGGCGTCGTATCGCGAAGCACGGGCCCGTGCGCTGTATGAATTCGCCCGTGAATTGTCGGGGGTGCTGCTGACGGAGCAGATCTTCGACACCACCGGCCGTTTCGTGCAGTCGACCTTCGGCGCCCGGGCGACGCTGCTGGTGCCCGATGCGGACGGCCGCCTGGGGCTGCCGCCGGGATCCGAACCGCCCGCCACGCTCGATATCGGCGTGGCCCAGTGGGCGTTTGACCATGCGGAAAGCGCGGGCCTGGGCACCGACACTTTGCCGGCCAGTCCGCTGTTCTATATGCCGCTGGTGGCGCCGATGCGCACCCGTGGCGTGCTGGCGGTCGAGCCGGCCCAGCGGCGCTGGATCATGATTCCTGAACAGCGCCAGCACCTCGACACGTTTGCCGCCTTGACCGCCATTGCGCTCGAGCGCGTGCACTACATTGAAGTCGCGCAGCAGGCGCTGGTGAGTATGGAGTCGGAGCGGTTGCGCAATTCACTGCTGGCCGCACTGTCGCATGATTTGCGCACGCCATTGACTTCGCTGGTTGGCCTGTCAGAATCGCTGGCCGGCTCGCGGCCGCCGTTGTCGCCGCCGCAGTTGGAACTGGCCCATTCGCTGCACACGGAGTCCTTGCGCATGACGGCGCTGGTCGCCAACCTGCTCGACATGGCGCGCATTGAAAGTGGCGAGCTGAAATTCAACCTGCAATGGCAGCCGCTGGAGGAAGTGGTTGGCAGCGCATTGCGCGCCAGCCGGCTACCGCTGAAAGAACACAAAGTGAGCACGCAGTTGCCGGCCACCTTGCCGCTGTTGCAGTTTGATGCCGTGCTGATCGAACGGGTGTTGTGCAACCTGCTGGAAAATGCCGCGAAGTACACCGTGCCGGGTTCCTGCATCGTGGTCCATGCGCAGCAGAGCGGCGCCTTGGTACGGGTCACGGTGTACGACAATGGGCCGGGATTGCCGCGCGGGCGGGAAGAAGCCATCTTCGAGAAATTTACCCGTGGCGAGAAAGAATCGGCCAAGCCGGGAGTGGGCTTGGGACTGGCGATTTGCCGTGCCATCGTCCAGGCCCATGGCGGCACCATCGAAGCGACCCAATCGCCACTGGGCGGCGCCGCCGTGACCTTCACGCTGCCGGTCGGCACGCCGCCCGAGGCGCCAGAGATAGAGGAAGTGAAGGAAGTAAATGAGTAAGCAATTGACTGAAGTCGCCCCGGTGGTTCTGCTGGTCGAAGATGAACCGCAAATCCGGCGCTTTGTGCGCAGCGCGCTGGAACAGGAGGGCTGGAATGTCCATGAGTCCACCGGCATGCAACGCGGGCTGATCGACGCCGGCACGCGCCATCCGGACCTGATCATTCTTGACCTGGGATTGCCCGATGGCGACGGCATTGATTTCCTCGGCGACCTGCGCAAATGGTCGACCGTGCCCGTGATTGTGCTGTCGGCGCGGGTCAGCGAGGCCGACAAGGTGATCGCACTCGATGCCGGCGCCGACGACTACCTGACCAAGCCGTTCGGCGTGTCCGAATTGCTGGCGCGGGTGCGGGCGACGATCCGCCGCCAGCGCCAGCCGCAAGCCAGCCTGGCCGGGGTGCTGCGCTTTGGCGACGTGGAAGTGGACTTGCCGAATCGTCGCGTCAGCAAAGCCGGCGCACCGGTGCACCTGACGCCGACCGAATACCGGGTGCTATCGGTGCTGGTGGCCAATGCCGGCCGCGTGATCACGTCGACGCAATTGCTGCGCGCGGTGTGGGGACCGGCACAAACCGACAACGGCCATTACTTGCGGATCTATATGGGCCATCTGCGCCACAAGCTGGAAGACGATCCGGCCCAGCCGCAATACCTGCTCACGGAAACGGCGGTCGGGTATCGGTTGCATGTGCCGGCGTGATGGCGTCGATACAGGGATATCGCGACGTTCTTATAGCGGCAATGGCCGCAGGACTGCTTGCCTGGTACTAGGCGAACCAATCAAACCATGCCTATAATGTCAGGATGTATACCTTTGTGAAACGCCGCTTGCTGCTCAGCTGGATCGCCTTGTTGGCCGTCCTGTTCAGTGCACTCGCGCCATCCGTTTCACATGCGTTGGCCGCCAGCTCCCCGCTCGATGGCCTGGCTGAAATTTGTACCGTCAACGGCGTCAAGACCGTCAAGCTCAGTCTGGCGGACGGCGATCAGCCGGCGCCGAAATCGCTGGCCCACCATTTCGAGCACTGCCCGTATTGCATGTCCCATGGTGGCGCGCCCGCGCTGCCACCGGCCAACGTCGGCAGCGTCGCCGTCCTGACCGGGCACGACACCTATCCTCCACTGTTCTACCATGCGCCGCGCTCGCTGTACTCCTGGGCCGCCGCCAATCCCCGCGCTCCTCCCGTTCACGCCTGCTGACCGTTGATGTCCTGCGTGCGCTGATGCGCCTGCGCCGGACCTCATCCTGACGGCGCACCGCTGCCTTCTCTCTCGCATTGTCTTGCATGGCCTCGTTTGGCGCCCTGATCCGGCCGCCCACGGCCGCCGTGCCATGCGATGCCGCCCGTGCGCCGTTCCGATGCCGATGCCCGATACCATGGCCCGATAGCGCCTGGTATCCGAACAGGAGTACGCCATGATGAACTCGTTGTCCCCGGAGCGCGGCCAGCCCGCTGCGCGCGCCACCCCATTGCATACCGTCTTGCGCGTGGTGCGCTGCTTTAATGTCGCCGCCTTTGCCGCCCTGGCTGTTTATTACTGCGCGGCTTATGTCGCCCATACCGCACCCAGCCAAGAACTCGCGCTGCTGCCGCTGCCGGCGGCATCCTCAGGCCAGTGATACCGATTGTTGATTTTGATATGGAACACCCATGAAACCTACGATGACACCGATTGCGCTGGCCCTGCTGGCGGCGATTGCCACCGGCGCCTATGCCCAGGACAGCGCCAGCCCCGACAGCGCCGACAGCGGCGCCGCGCCGGTACGCCAACTCGGCACCGTGACGATCAGCGGCGCCCGCCCGACCTCGCTGCCGACCCAGATCCCCACCACGATTGAAGGCCTGGGCCGGGAAGAGATCGAACGCACCATCAACGCCACGGATGCCGAAGATGCGCTGAAATACCTGCCCAGCCTGCTAGTACGAAAACGCTATATCGGCGACTACAACCACGCCGTGCTGTCCACCCGGGCCTCCGGCACCGGCAACAGCGCCCGTTCGATGGTCTATGCCGATGGCATCCTGCTGTCGAATTACCTGGGCAACGGCGCCACGTTCGCACCGCGCTGGGGCATGGTCAGTCCGGAGCAGATCGAGCGTGTCGACGTGCTGTACGGTCCATTCTCCGCCGCCTACGGCGGCAACTCGGTGGGCGCGGTGGTCGACTATGTGACGCGCATGCCGGACAAATTCGAGGCCCACGCCAAGTTCTCGCTGTCGCATCAGCCGTTTGAACTGTACAACACCAATACCAGCTACAGCGGCAAGCAACTCAGCGCTGCGCTGGGCGACCGTAACGGCGCCTGGTCATGGTTTATTGATGTCAGCCGCACCGACAGCGAAGGTCAGCCGCTGACCTTTCCCACCAGGCTGCTCAGTGCCGGCACGGTTGGCAGCGGTGGCGTCAAGGTGAGTGGCGCCGTGCAAGGCCAGGACCGTAGCTACCGCGACTGGTACATCCTGGGCACCGCCACGCAGTACCACACGGTACAGGACAATATCAAGGCCAAGCTGGCCTATGACATCACGCCGCTGGTGCGCGCCACCTATACCTTCGGGATGTGGAAAAACGATGCGCAAGGCCGGCCGGCCAGCTACCTGCGCGATGGCGCCGGGCAACCGGTCTATGCCGGCAGCGTGAATATCAATGGCCGCGTGTTCTCGCTGGCGGCCACCGATTTCAACCAGTCCAATGAAGCGTTGCAGCACGTCATGCACGGCTTGACCATCAAGCGCCACAGCAAGGGCGTATTTGACTGGGAACTGGCGGCCAGCGTGTACGACTATGACAAGGATCGGTTGCGCGCCGCCACCACGGCGTTGCCGGCATCCTCGAGCGGCGGCGCCGGCCGCATCGTCAACGGGCATGGCACCGGCTGGAATACCTTTGCCGCCAAGGGCGTATGGCGTCCGCAGGCGCAGGCCGATAGCGGCGCGCACATCGTGGAATTCGGCTATCAGCGCGAAGCCTATCAACTGGCGTCGATTGAAAACCAGACGGCCGACTGGATCAACGGCGCGCCGGGCGCGCGCAACCAGGCCTTTAGCGGCCGCACCGAAACCAACAGCCTGTACCTGCAAGACACGTGGAAGTTCGCGCAGCACTGGAAAGCCGTGCTGGGCGCGCGCTACGAGCGCTGGGACGCGCGCGCGGGCAAGACCTCGAACGCCACCACCACGGTGGCACACGGTTCGCGTGACAATAGCTTCGTGTCGCCCAAGGCCGCGCTGGCGTTCCAGGCCAGTGACGACTGGGTACTGAAAGCCTCGCTGGGGCGCGCGGTACGCATGCCGACCGTCTCCGAGCTGTACCAGGGCGGCATCAACGGTGCCGGCACGCTGATCAACAACGACCCGAACCTGAAAGCGGAAAAGTCGTGGACCACGGAATGGACCGCCGAGCGCAAACTTGATAGTGGCTTGCTGCGCCTGACCGCTTTTGGTGAGCGCACCACGGATGCGCTGTATTCGCAGACCAATGTGCTGGTGACGCCGAACGTCACCAACGTGCAGAACGTGGACCGGATCCGTACCAAAGGCCTGGAAACCTCGTATGTCGCCAATGATGTGCTGGTGCGCGGGTTCGACCTGAGTTCCAGCCTGACCTGGACCGATTCGAAAATCGTCCGCAATGACAAATTCCCGCTCAGTGTCGGCAAATGGCAACCGCGTATTCCTGAATGGCGCGCCACCGGCGTGGCGACTTATCGCGCCAATGACCAGTTGGCCGTGACGCTGGCGGCGCGCTACAGCGGCCGCCAGTACTCGACCCTGGACAACACCGACCCGAACGGCTTTGCCTACCAGGGCGCCAGCAAGTATTTCACCGCCGACCTGCGCGCGCACTACCGCTTCAACCGCCAGTGGAGCGCCGCGATCGGCATCGACAACCTGAACAACTACAAGTACTGGAATTTCCATCCCTATCCGCAGCGTACTTACGTGGCGGAACTGAAGTTCGACCTGTAATCGCGCTGCGATCAAGCGAGCAAACCCGTGAACCGACAAGGCAGTTTATACAGGCAATTGGCAGGGTGGGCGCTGTGCGCGCTGACCTTTGCCGCGCTTGCGCCGACGCTGTCGGGCTGGTTTGCCGCCAACAGCAATACGGTCTGGAGCGAAGTTTGCAGCGCAACCGGCACGCGCCGCGTCGCGTTTGACCTGGGGCCTTCCAAGGCACCGGCGACATCCCAGCCTGGCAAGCACTGCCAGTATTGCCAATTGCTGACCAAGCTGCCGGTGCTGCCCGGTGCGCCAGCTGCCCTGTTCTTGTTGGCGACTGGCACGGCCACCGCCATTGCCGCACTGTCTGAACGTCCTGCCGCTGCCCTGTTGATCCGCAGCGCACATCGCACACGTGGACCGCCTGGCTCCCGTTGACTGACTGATCCATCCGTTATTCCTTATCGCGCAGGTTTTGCGGCCGGCGCGAGGGCGGCGCTCGTCCCGCGTGACGGCGCCCCACCAACCTGATTCCGATTCAACATGAAAAAAACGCACTTCCCATATTCCCCGCTGGCACTCACCCTGCTGGCCGCCTTTTCTTGCCCTGCCCAGGCCGATAGCACCGCACTGGTCGAAACCGTGGTCGTCAGCGGTGCGCGCGCCGCCACCAAGTTGTCCGAGACCTCCAGCGCGATCGGTGTGGCCGACCGTAAAGCCCTGGAGCGCGACAAGCCGAAAACCATGGGCGATGTGCTCAACCGGATTGCCGGTGTCTACTGGAACGACCTTGGCAACGAACAGCACAGCATGGGGATACGCCAGCCGATCAGCACCAATGCGGTCTACCAATACCTGGAAGATGGCATTCCGATCCGCCCGCTGGGCGTGTTCAACCACAACTCGCTCAATGAAATGAATATCGCCGGCAGCGACGCGGTCGAGGTGGTGAAGGGGCCGGCATCGTCGCTGTATGGCAGCAATGCGGTGGGCGGCGCCATCAATGCGCTGACGGCGGCGCCGTCGGCGCAGCCGTTTGCCCGTGCCGGCGTGCGGCGCGAAGCCGTCAGCGGTTATACCCGCTACGATACGGCGGCCAGTCATACCTGGGGTGACTTTGGCCTGCGCTTTTCGCACTACAGCACGCGCCGCGACCGCAACAATTGGCAGCAGTACAGCTATGGCAACAAGGATTCGTTCACCTTGCGCGCCGACTATGCATTGCCTGGCATGGCGGTGCTGCGCGCCACGCTGGTGCGTACCGATCTCGATTCGGCCATGACCGGCAGCGTGTTTGAAAATGATTACCGGAACAACCGCGGCAAGAGCCTCAACACCTTTACTTACCGCAAGGATTTGACCACCCGCGCCAATCTCGCGTGGGAAGGGCCGACCACGCAGGGGGGCACCACCACCGTCACTCTGTTCGGCCGCCGTAATGACCATGGCCAGATCCCCAGCTACACCATTGGCAGCTGCGTTGGCGCCACCTGCAAAGGCACCATCAACAACAACCACGTCGATTCGCGCGGCGTGGACGTCAAACACTTGCAGGAATTCGCCTGGCTCAACAGCCGCCTGGTCGCCGGTGTCTATCTCGACTACAGCGACAACCCCTATGTCAGTGACAACCTGGCGATCGTGCGTGACGTGGCCAGCGGCCGTTATCTGAGCTATACCCTGGCCAACGCGACGCAGCCGCTGGGCGTGCGCGACTACCAGACCGACATCGCCAACACGGCGTTGTTCGCGCAATGGGAACTGACGCCGCTGGCGAACCTGCGGCTGGTGACCGGTGGCCGCGCCGACCGCATCCGCTACGACTACCATAACCGCTTGTCGCCGGCTGGTAGCGTCAACTATGGCGCGCCGGACGAGCAGCGCAGCTTTGCGCGCTTCAGCCCCAAGCTGGGCGCCAGTTATGTGCTGGGCGTGGACGCCAATCTGTATGCCAACCTCAGCAACGGCTTCACGCCGCCGGAAGTGAGTCAGCTGTATGGCAAGACCGGCATCCCGAACCTGCATCCGGCCACCTACCGCAACGCCGAACTGGGGCTGCGCCTGGCGTTCCTGGACGGTGCGCTGCGACTCGACTCCGCGCTGTACCGCCTGACCGGGCGCGACACCATCGTCAGCTACACGGTTTCGCCCGGCAACAGCGAAAACCGCAATGCCGGCCGCACGCGCAGCGAGGGGTTGGAGTTCGGGCTGAACTATGCCAGCGGGCGCTTCGATGCGCGTTTCAGTACCGCCATTGCCCGCCACCGCTACCTGCAATACCGGGTGTCGTCCGCGCTCGACTATTCCGGCAACACGATGCCACAGGCGCCGCGCGACGTGACGTCGGCGGAAGTCGGCTTTAAACCGGCCAGCGGCAGCCGCGTCGCGCTGGAGTTGGTGCACCTAGGCCGCTATTGGATGGATAACGCCAATACCGTCGAATACGCTGGCCACGCGCTGCTCAACCTGCGCGCCAGCCACCAGCTGAGCCGTGGATGGGAAGCGTGGGCGCAAGTGCGCAACCTGGCGGACCGCCGCTATGCCGATTCCGCGTCCAGTTCGTATGCCGGTACCGGCACCTATAATCCGAACACGCAGAACCAGTACACGCCGGGCGCACCACGCAGCGTCATGCTTGGCCTGACCTATGTTTATGGAAAATAAGCGATGAAAAGCACGCACCCCACGCCGCCCTCCCTGAAAGGCGCCCGCACCGCCATGCTATGGCGCATCCACTGGTGGGCGGCGCTGGTCTCCACGCCCTTTGCCCTGATCGCCACGCTGACGGGCATCCTGTATATCTTCACGCCGCAGGTCGAACAGGCCCTGTACCGCCAGCTCGACCGGGTGGCGCCGGCCGTGTCAGCGCGTCCGCTCGATGAACTAGTGGCGGCGGCGCAGCGCGCGGCGCCAGCCGGTGCCGCGCTGCATTCGGTGGTGGTGCCGGCACAGGCCGGGGAGTCCGTTAAAGCCACGTTCGTGCCACAGGATGGCGCGGCGGACGGCCACCAGCACCATGCCGGTCACACGCCGGCGCCGGCGCCGCGCAAACCGGCGTTTGGCCTGCCCTCGGACGCCGTCACGGTGTTCCTGGACCCGGGTAACGCCGCCGTGCTCGGCACGCAGGCCAATGCCGATCGCTTCAACCAATGGGCCAAGCGCTTGCATTCGCGCCTGCTGCAAGGGGAGAGCTGGCGCTGGATGATCGAACTGGCGGCCAGCTGGATGCTGGTGATGCTGGTGACGGGTATTTGCCTGTGGCTGCCGAACGCTGCGCTGCCACGCGCCGGCCGCAGTGGTCGGGCCGCATGGCGTCAGTGGCATGCTTTCCTGGGCGTGGCGCTGGGGGGGATCAGCCTGGCGATCCTGCTGACCGGGCTGACCTGGAGCAAATATGCGGGGGACCAGGTGCGGACCCTGCGCGATGTCAGTGGCCAGGCCAGCCCGCAAATGCCGCGTGGACTGGCGTCGACGCCGGTGGCGGGACAAGCGCCGTTAAGCTGGCAAGCGGCGCTGGAGCGGGCCCGCGCGGTGGCGCCGGGCATGGCGTGGCAGTTGACGCCCCCGCGTGGCCCGTCCGGCCTCTGGCGCGCCACCATGGCGGACCGCAGCCAGCCGACCATGCGGCTCGACCTGGCACTGGACCAGTACAGCGGCGCGCTGCTGTATCGCTCCGGCTGGGATCAGCAAACCGCCTTCGGCAAGGCCACCGGCGTCGGCATTCCTTTCCATCGCGGCGAATTTGGCTGGTGGAACCAGGCTGTGCTGTTGGTGTTCGGCCTGGGCATTCTGTTCTCGCTGGTGTCAGGCTGGGTGATGTACTTCAAGCGCAAGCGGCAAGGCGCGCTGACGCTGCCAGCGCTGACGCCGGGGGCGTGGCGCGCGTTTGGCCCAGGGTGGTGGGTGGCAGGCGCGGCGTTGTCGTGGCTGATGCCGTTGCTGGCCATCTCGGCGCCGGCGGTCCTGGTGGCGGACCGGCTGGTGTCGCGGACCGGCAGGTG
>JAIENA010000475.1 GCA_019751755.1 Burkholderiaceae bacterium
ACGGCGGTGCGGGTGCCGGAGCCGCGTTCGCGCACCAGCAGGTTTGATTTCACGATGTCGTCCAGCGTCACGCGCTTCTTTTTCATCAGCGGATGCCGGGGACTGGCGACGAACGCCATCGGGTGGTGCGCGAAGCGGGCCGCGTTGATGCGCAACTCGCGCGGCGGCGTGCCCATGATGGCCAGGTCCACTTCCTTGCGCGACAACAGGCCGAGGATTTCACTGCGGTTGCCGGCGCGCAGGTTCATGCGCACATTGGGGCGCTCTAGCGTGAACTTCACCAGTATCGAGGGCAGCAAGTGTTCCGCCGTAAACACCGCGCCGATGCGCAGCGTGCCGCTGCTGACGCCTTGCAGTTCGCCCAGTTCATCGCCGGCCTGCTCCCACAGTTGCAGGATGCGCTCGGCGAAATTGCGCAGCACTTCACCGGCGGCGGTCAGTTGAATATTGCGTCCGACCTTGCGCGTCAGGGCCGTGCCGGCCAGTTCTTCCAGTGCGCGCAACTGGGCCGAAATGGCCGGCTGGGTGACGTGCATTTCCTCGGCGGCGCGTGAAACGCTTTCATGGCGGGCCACCAGCACCAGCGCTTCGAGCTGGCGAAAGCTTGCGTGATACATAATCTAAACCTTATCAATCGCTGAAAATAAGTAATTTCTCTTTTCGTTTTGCGGGAACTATATTAGCACCCGGAAGCAAACAAAAACGGAGGAAACATCATGCAAACCATCGTAATCGTCGGCGGAGGCGCGGGCGGCCTTGAATTGGCAACCCGGCTCGGGGACACCATGGGCCGCAAGGGCCGCGCGAAGATCATCCTGGTCGATCGTTCTCCCACCCACTTCTGGAAACCGCTGTTGCACACGGTGGCGTCGGGCAAGCGCGACCCGCAGGTGTTCCAGATCGAATATTCGGCGCAGGCGGCCGAACACGGCTTCCAGTTCGTGCATGCGGAAATGTGCTCGGTGGACCGCGCCAGCCGCACTCTGGCCCTGGCGCCGTGCCTGCGTGACGACGGCGTCGCGCCAGCACTGCGCACGCTGGAATACAGCACGCTGGTGCTGGCGCTGGGCGCCGTCACCAATTTCTACGGCGTACCCGGCGCGGCCGACAACGTGTGCACGCTGGACCATGTCGGCGATGCCAAAAGTTTTTACCGCCGCTTCCTTGGCGCCTGCGTGCGGGCCAGCCACGGCGATGGTGATAAGGTCAACGTGATGATCGTCGGCGGCGGCGCCACCGGCGTGGAACTGGCGGCGGAATTGGCGCACAGCGCCCGCGCGCTGGCCAAGTACAAGGTGCACACGCTGGACCCGGCGCGCGATGTGCGCATCAGCATCATCGAGCGCGGCGCGCGCATCCTGCCGCACCTGCCGCCGGACATGTCGGCGCGGGCGGAACAATACCTGGCCGCGCGCGGCATCGAACTCTGCACCGGCGCCGCCGTCACCAGTGTTGAAGCCGACACCATCCATGTGGACGGCGTGCCGCGTCCCGCCACCTTGACCTTGTGGGCGGCCGGTGTCGAAGGCCCGTCCATCAGCAAGTCGTTCGGCCTGGCGCTGGGCCGCATGCGCCAGATCATGGTGAACGCGTCGCTGCAATCGGTCGATGATGCCAACGTCTTCGCGATCGGCGACTGCGCCAGCTTCGTCTGCCCGGTGCAGGGCGCGGCGCCGCCACGGGCGCAGGTGGCGCACCAGCAGGCGGTGTTCCTGGCCGGAGCCTTGGCGCGCCGCGAAGGCAAGCCGTTGCCGGCGTTCCGTTACCGGGATTACGGTTCGCTGGTCTCGCTCGGTCCGGTCGCCGCCGTCGGTGTGCTGCTGGGCGGCTCGGTCGGCCGCCAGATGCCGGTCAGCGGCGCCACCGCCAACCTGCTGTACGGCATGATGTACCAGAAGCACCTGATGGCGCTGCACGGCGTGGTGCGGGCCGCTGCCGTGATGCTGGTGGACTGGCTGCGCAAGCGCATCACGCCGTCGGTCAAGCTGCATTGAGGGCATTGATAGCACTGGGGACGGGTGGGTAAACCCATCCGTCCTTGATTAATTATTGGCTCCAAACCGGTTAAAGTGGCTTTGATTGCGCTATCATTGCGTAATGTCCGCTCTTTCCACTCCATCTTCCCGTCCCCGCGTCTTTACCCTGGCCTGGCCTCTGCTGATCGAACTGTCGCTGGCGGTGGCCATCGGCGTGGCCGGCACCGCCATGGCGGCGCGGGTTTCCGACACCGCCGGCGCGGCCTTTGCCGTCACGATCCAGATATCGCAGACCTTATTCCTGCTGTTCCGCATTCTCGGTTCCGGCATCGGCGTGGTGATCACGCAAAACCTGGGCGGCGGGCGGCGCGATGTGGCCGACAAGGTGGCGCTGGCCATGGTGGGCGCCAGCACCTGGCTGGGCGTGGCGGTGGCGCTGCTGGCTTTTGCCGGTGCGAACACCTTGCTCCATGCGCTGCAGGCGCCGGACGCGGTGCTGCCGCTGGCCACGCCCATGCTGCAGGTGCTGGCCCCGGCGCTGCTGTTCGATGCCTGGAACGCCGCGATGGCCGGTGTCATGCGGGCCCACCTGCGCCTGCGCGATTCGCTGCTGGTGCTGGCCGTCATGCACGCCAGCCATTTGCTGCTGGCCTTCCCGCTGATGGTCGGCTGGGGGCCATTGCCGGCGCTGGGTTTGCCCGGCTATGCGCTGGCGCTGTTGCTGAGTCGCGCGCTGGGCCTGGCGCTGCACCTGGGATTCTGGCGCCGCAGCCTCGGCATCCGCCTGCAATGGGGCGACTGGTGGCGGCTGCGGCGCGCGCCGCTGGCCGACGTGCTGCACATCGGTATCCCGGCCGGGGCGGAAAATATCGCCTGGCGCCTGTCCTTCATGGCCAGCATGGCGGTGGCTGGCAGCCTGGGCGAACGGGCATTGGCCACCATGGCGTATGTGCAGCAGATTGGCGGCGTGGTCGTGATGTGCAGTCTGGCCGTGGCGCTGGCGGTGGAAATCCTGGTCGGCCACCTGATCGGCGCGGGGCGGCTGCGCGAAGCGCATGGACTGGTGCGCGCCTCGCTGGCGCGGGGGCTGGCCGTCAGCGGCGTGATGTCCACCGCCATGGCGCTGGCCGGTCCGTGGCTGCTGGGCTGGTTCACCCGGGACCCGGCCATCGTGCGCGAAGGCGCCATCCTGCTGTGGCTGACGGTGGTGCTGGAAGTGGGGCGCACTTTCAACCTGGTGGTCATCAATGCGCTGCGCGCGGCGGGTGATGTGCGCTACCCGGTGATGGCGGGCGCCGCCTCGATGGCGCTGGTGCTGGCGGGCGGCAGTTGGCTGCTGGGCCTGCATTTCGGACTGGGGCTGGCCGGCCTGTGGATCGCCTACGCGGCCGATGAATGGATCCGGGGCTTGCTGATGTGGCGCCGCTGGGCGGTGCAGGCGTGGGTGCCATACGCGCGCGCGGCGCGCCGCCGGTTGCGGCTGCAATAACGGCGCGTCAGCGGCGGAGGGGAGCACGGGCGGGCGCATGGTGCGCCGCCGATGTGCCGTCGATGCGCCGCTAATGAGCATGGTGGCCGGTTGGTGACTGATTGATGACGTTTTGGTGAACTTTTGTGACAATTTGGCACTGAAAACAAGGCACAATAGCGGCTTTCGCCTCCGGGCGGCGGCAGGAGCAGCGGCGATGGCAGACACAAGGATCAGCTGGACGGCAAGGGGCGGCGCGGTGGTGCTGGGGCTGACCGTCGCCGGCGCATTGCTGTCGGGCTGCACGCGCACCGAACGGTGGCAGGAACAGGTGCGGCTGCCTACCGGCGAAGTGATCGTGGTGGACCGCCGCAGCAGCGACGATGGCGCCGCGATCCGGTTTACGCTGCCGTCCCAGCCGGGTAAATCCTATGAATGGCGCGCCGCGCACGACGGCGGCCAGGGCCAGCATGAAAATCCGCTGGTGCTCGATGTCGAAAACGGTGCCCCGGTGATCTACACCATGGTGTCGACCTCGCCCGGCTGCCGCCTGTTCACCCGCTATGCCTACCGCGACGGCGGCTGGTCCGAGCACGTCTTGCCGGACAAGTTCAAGGGCAAGGAAATGAACCTGTTCGTGCTCAATGGCCTCAATATCGGCGAGATGGTCACGCTGGAGCAAAAGCGCCGGGAAAACGCCGCCGTGTCGTACTCGCGCGCACTGCGCTTCCTGGGGCCGGGCGACAAGGTGTGTGGTTTGTGACGGTGGGGTTGGCGCCAATGTCGCCCGGCCATCGTGCATAATCTCCCCAGGCAGTCACTTTACGGAGCGCGCGCGTGGCCAGACCATCCCCCTTGACGAACACCTTGCCGTCGACGTTATTGCCCACGCTGCTGGCGCTGTTGTTGCCGTCCCTGCTGTCGTCCCTGCTGGTGGCCTGCGGCGGCGGTGGCGGCAGTGGTGGCGCCACCATCACCACGCCACCGGTGGTGACGCCGCCGGTGGTCAGCGACGGTGCACTGAACGATCCCGTGATGTACTCGGGCAGCCCGACGGCGGCGCTGGCCAGCGCCACCGAGAGCGCTGCCATCGTCAAAGCTGCCATGGTGCTGAACGGTCAGAGCATCGCCTACACCGCCACCACCGGCCATTTGACGGCAACCGATGCGCGCACCGGCAGGGCGGCGTCGTTCTTTTACGTGGCCTATACCGCCGATGGCAAGGACGCGGGCGCGCGTCCCGTGACCTTTTTCTATAACGGCGGTCCCGGTTCGGCTTCGATGTGGCTGCACCTGGGCTCCTTCGCGCCCAAGCGCCTGCCGTCGCCACTGCCGTCGAATGTGATCCTTGGCGCCGTCACCCCGGTCGACAACGCGGAAAGCCTGCTCGACGTGTCCGACCTGGTGTTTGTCGATGCCGTCGGCACCGGCTATTCGCAGGCGATCGCCCCGGCGCGCAACCGCGACTACTGGGGTGTCGATGCCGATGCGGCGGGCTTCCGCGATTTCGTGCAGCGCTATGTGGCGGCCAACAACCGCCAGCAATCGCCGAAAGTGCTGTTTGGCGAATCGTATGGCGCGCCGCGCACCGGCATCATGGCCAGCCTGCTGGAAACGGCCGGCACCCGCGTCAGCGGCGTGGTGCTGCATTCGGCCATCATGGATTACAACAGCAATTGCAGCGTGATCAGCAAGCGCAGCTGCGAAGGCTATCTGCCGAGCTACGCCGCGACCGGCAATTATTACAAGCTGACTAGTCCTGCGCCGGCTGACGTGTCCTCGTTCCTGCAGGAAGTGCGCGGCTACAGCGCGACGACCTACCGCGACGCGGTCGGGCGCTGGCTGTCGTCCAATACCGTGCCGCAGCCGCTGGTCGCGCAGCAATTGTTCCGCTACACGGGCATCCCGGCGTCGCGCTGGCAAAGCCACCTCAATTACGGGCCGGATGCGTTTGCGAACGAACTGGTGCCGGGCCAGTTGCTGGGCCGTTACGATGCGCGCGTGTCCGGCGCGCTCGGCTCGGCCGTGACGGCCGACGGCGATCCTTCGCTGACGGTCGTCAACGGCGCTTTTGACGCCGCCATCCGCACGCACCTGAACGGCGCCTTGCAATACCGCGCGGCCAGTGCCTACCTGACCTTCAACGACATCATCGAGACCTGGAATTTCACGCATGACGGCAAGCAAGTGCCGGACACGATCCCCGACCTGGCCGCCGCCATCAACCTGAACCCGGCCATGAAAGTGCTGGCGCAAAGCGGCTACCATGACCTGGCGACGCCGTTCTACCAGACCGAACTTGATTTGCAGCGGCTTGGCGCCAACCCGAATATCGTCATCCGCAATTACGCCAGCGGGCATATGATTTACCTCGATGATAGCGCGCGCCGTGCGCAAAAAGCGGATCTGGTGCAGTTCTATGGCAGCCTGGGGAAACCATGATGAATAAACTGTGTTTGATGACGATGCTCGCGGCCTTGACGTTGATGTTGCCGCTGACGGTGACCGTGATGGCCGCCCCTGCTGCATGGGCCCAGCAAGGGTCGGCACCGTGCGCCGACCCTTGCCTGCCGCAGCGCCTGCGCCAGGCCCCCGCCACGCCGGCCGCTGCCGGCACGGCCCTGCAGCAGCAAGCCGTGGCCAAGCTGCGCCAGCGCTTTACGGAAGCGGACCAGGACGCCAATGGCGCACTGACGCGCGACGAGGCGCGTCAGGCGGGCCTGGGCTGGCTGGTCAACCATTTCGACCAGATCGATAGCGCCGGCAGTGGCAAGGTGAGGTTCGAGGACATGCGGCAGTACATCGTCAAGCGCCGCAAACAGGCGCTGGGGCCGGCCGCCCCGCAATAGTGTTCGTCAATGCTGCATTGCAGCGAAAACGCCGCTACAATGAAACCGACACTGTTGTCGTTTGATTGAGGAGCGTATCGTGCAATCCCGTCCCCGCCCATTCATCGCCCCCCGGCACTTCGATGATGCCGCCGCCGCGCTGGCCCATGTCCAGCATTTGTATGACGACTCGATCGGGCATTTGCGCGCATCGCTGCGGCGCTTCGTGGCTGGCGAAAATCCGCAGGAACATATACGCGCCTGCTATCCCTATGTGCGGATCAATACCGAAACCGTGGCGCGCGCGCCGTCGCGCCTGTCGTTCGGCTTCGTGGCCGGTGCCGGCGCCTTTGAAACCACGCTGACGCGCCCGGACCTGTTTGCACGCTATTACCACGAACAATTCAGCCTGCTGTTGAAGAACCACGGCCAGCAACTGGAAGTGGGCATGAGTTCGCAGCCGATCCCGATTCACTTTTCGCTGGCCGAACACGATCACGTGGAAGGCAGCATGGGCCCGGAGCGGCGTTTGCTGATGCGCGACGTGTTTGACTTGCCGAACCTGGCGGCGATGGATGACGGCATTGCCAACGGCACGCATGAAGCGCCGTTTGGCGAAGCGCAGCCGCTGTCGCTGTTTACCGCGCCGCGCGTCGACTATTCGCTGCAGCGCCTGCGCCATTACACCGGCACGTCACCGGCGCACTTCCAGAAGTTCGTGCTGTTTACCAATTACCAGTTTTATATCGATGAATTCATCCGCATGGGCCATGCGCTGATGCAGGCGCCGGCCAAAGGCGATGACGACTACATCGCCTTTGTCGAGCCGGGCAATATCGTCACGCGCCGCGTGGGCACCGCCGCCGAGCCGGACGATGCGCTGGGCGTGGCGCCGCCGCGCCTGCCGCAAATGCCGGGCTATCACCTGGTGCGCAGCGACGGCACCGGCATCACCATGGTCAATATCGGCGTCGGGCCCGCCAATGCCAAAACCATCACCGACCATATCGCCGTGCTACGCCCCCATGCGTGGCTGATGCTGGGCCACTGCGCCGGCTTGCGCAACTCGCAGCAGCTGGGGGATTACGTGCTGGCGCACGGCTATGTGCGGGAAGACCATGTGCTCGATGAGGATTTGCCGCTGTGGGTGCCGATCCCGCCGCTGGCCGAAGTGCAGGTGGCAATTGAAAAAGCGGTGGCCGATGTTACCCAATTGTCCGGACTGGAACTGAAACGCGTGATGCGCACCGGGACCGTGGCCAGCACCGACAACCGCAACTGGGAATTGCTGCCGCAGCGCACCCCGGAGCGGCGCTTCAGCCAGAGCCGGGCGGTGGCGCTGGATATGGAAAGCGCGACGATTGCCGCCAATGGTTTCCGTTTCCGCGTGCCGTATGGCACCTTGCTGTGCGTTAGCGACAAACCGATGCACGGCGAACTGAAATTGCCGGGCATGGCCAACCAGTTTTACCGTGACCGGGTCGACCAGCATCTGCAAATCGGCATCCGCACGGTGGAGCTGCTGCGCGGCCTCGGCGTGGACCGCCTGCACAGCCGCAAGCTGCGCAGCTTTGCCGAGGTGGCGTTCCAGTAAGCATGCATTAAACTCCCGGCAAGCGTCAAAAACTTCAGAAGATCTTCATGGTGGGGGCGTTATATTTTGCCCATCGACTTTGCGTCCCACCCATGAGGAGTATTCGAATGTGCCACCGCACTCTGGCCGCCGCCGTGATCACCATCGCGCTGGCCGCGCCGCATGCCGGCGCCACGACCGGCCGTCCCGGCTTCGGTGAATTGCCGGGCGAAAGCAGCCAGGCCTATGACGCCAACCGGTCCGGCCAGGTGGTCGGCATGATTGAAAGTGAAGATGGCCGGCGTCGCGCCGTGCTGTACGAATATGGCAAGGTGACGGAACTGGGCACGCTGGGCGGTTCCGACAGCGAAGCACGCGCCATCAATGCGTCCGGCATGATCACCGGCGCCGCGCAAAACAGACAAGGGCGCTGGCGCGCCTTTGTCTATGAAGTCAAAAAAGGCATGACCGACCTGGGTTCGCTGGGCGGCGGCGGCTCGTCGGCGGTCGCGATCAATGCATCGGGCCAGGTGGTGGGCCATTCCGATTTGCCCAATGGCGAGTTCCATGCCTTCATCACCGACGACGGCATCATGCAGGACCTCGGCACGCTGGGCGGCAAGACCAGCTATGCGGCCGGCGTCAATAGCGCCGGCACCGTGGTGGGCACGGCGCAAAACAGCGATGGCTTCCGCCGGGCCTTTGTTGTCACGCCGGGGCAACCCATGCGGGAAGTGCCGGGCCTGGGCGGGCGCATCAGCATGGCCACCGCCATCAACGATGCGGGACTGGTGGCGGGGGCGGCCGAAACGCCCGAGCGCCGCTGGCATGCGATCGTCTGGGACGGTACCCGCATCATCGACATCGGCGCGCTGCTGCCGAAAGGGGTTAACAGTTTTGCCACCAGCATCAATGCGGCGGGCCACGTGGCCGGTTCCGTCACGGCCGAGGGCTACCAGCCGCTGACGTTTGTCTACAAGGATGGCAAGGTGGCGGTGCACCCGCGCGAAACGGGGCTGTATTTGACCAGCAAGATCAGCGACAGCGGGCTGGTGGTGGGATCGAAATTCACCGGCCAGCGCCTGGCCGCGTATGCCGTCAATGAAACCGCGCCGCAGAAAAAAACCAGTCCGTGGGACTGGGCGATCCGCATCGCCATCGTGGCGGGCGTCGCCTATACCGCCTGGCGCGTGCGGCGCCGCACGACGGGGCCGATGTTCCCGTCATCGCAGGTAAAGGTGATTGCCAACCGTTTTATCCGCTGACGCCGGCATCGCGCGGGCCGGGTTGCCGCGCTGGCGCGCAGGCCGGCACCACGATCTCGGTCTTGCGCGCCATCGCCTGCCAGGCAGGGTTGCAGGGCAGTGTCGCCAGCGCTTGATTGATGGCAGCGAGCAATTCCGGTTTGTCGCGGGCCACGAACAGATGGCGCGTAAAGTTGTTCGGGCCTGGCGTGCGAACGGACGACACCTTGCCGGCAAATTCCTGCTCCGCTGTGATGTTCCGGTACATGAAACGGTTCATTTGGGTGAAGTCGATGCGGCCGGCCAGCAGCTTGCGCAAGTTGGACGGTTCATCGTTGGCCAGATCGACCTCGATCACGCCGTTGGCCACCATGGTTTCCAGGCCGATATACCGATAGCCGCGCACGGTGCCATAGCGTTGGCCTTTCAAGTCGGCCAGTTGGCGGATGGCGGGCGGCTTGGCGCCGGCAAACACCAGCAAGTTGTAATCCTCGAAGATCGGCGTGCTCCACAGGTAGCGCGAACGGTCGCCGTCATCGATGAAATTGGGCGCCAGCATCAGGCCCACGGCGTCGAAATCCTGCGCCGCATCGAGGTGGACGTGCAGCAGGCGCATGCGCGGCAAATGCTGCAAGTTGAACTGATAGCGCCCCTTCAGTTGCCGGTTCAGGTGCTTGACCAGCACCTCGCACAGGCCGCTGCCGTCCGGATAGAGGAAGGGGGGATAGCGGTAGGTATTGATGGCGCTGAGGGTGATTTCCCGCGCGTCCGCGCCACTGCCTGCCAGTAGCAGGGCGGGGGCGAGGCACAGGGGGGCGAACAGGCGATTGAGCAGGCGATTGAGCAGGCGTTTGAAGCGCAGGGGCATGGTGCGGGCCGGATAGGGAGCTGTTGGACTAGTATATGCCAGGACAGATGGGCGTTGCATCAGCGCCGCATCGCCAGCAGATAACAGCCCAGCGACGCCAGCGCGGCGCCCAGCAAGACCAGCAGCAAGACCGTGGGCGTGCCCGCTTGCGCCAGCGCCGCCACCGCCAGCGGTCCGGCGGCGCGCGACAGCAGCGAAGGCCCCGCCAGCGCGCCGGCGATCGCGCCGTAATGGCGCCGCCCGAACAGGGTTTGCGGGATGGTGCCGCGCACGATGGTCAGGATGCCGTTGCTCATGCCGTACAGGATGCAAAAGCCGGCCGCGCCCCAGCCGTGGTGGCCGAACAGCAGCAGCGCCAGCAGGGCGGCGGGCAGGGCGCCGAAGGTGAGCTTGCCGATGGTGTGCGGCAGGACGTGGCGCCCCAATGTCATTTCACCGATCCGGCCCGCCACCTGCATCGGCCCGACCAGCGCCGCCAGCGCCACCGCCACGCCGGCCGCATGGCCATACTCGCGCAACAGCGCAATCAGGTGCACCGACAGCGCGGCAAAGATAAAGCTGTTGGCGGAAAACGCGAAAGCCAGTTTCCAGAACGCCGGATGGCGCACTGCCTCGGCCAGCGTGTGCTCGCGCGGCCCGGTTGCCTTTGCGGCGGGGCACGCCGAAGCGATTGCGGTAGTGCTGGCGTTGGTGTCGGGCGCCACTGCCGCCGCGTGCCGCTCGCCCCGCTGCAGCAGCAAATGCAGCGGCAGGCACACCAGCAAGTGCGCGGCGCAATACCACTGCCAGGCGCCGCGCCAGCCGGCCAGTCCCAGCACGTGCTGCGTCAACGGCCACGATACGGTACTGGCAAAACCGCCAAACAGGGTCAGGGTGGAAATCGCCTGCCGGCTTTGCATGCCGAATTCCCGGTTGATGGTGGCAAACGCGGCCTCGTACATGGTCATCGCCATGGCCACGCCCAGCACGGTCCAGGCCCCGTAATACGCCGCCACCGTGTGCACTTGGCTGAGCGCGGCAAAGCCGGCGCCGCACAGCAGCGAGCCGGTCGCCATGACCCAGCGCCCGCCGTGGCGGTCGATCAGCATGCCGACCGGCGTGGCGGCCACGCCGGACACCAGCAAGCTCCACGAGAAAGCGCCGATCACGGTTTCGCTGCGCCAGCCCAGGTCGGCAGCCATGGCCGGTGCCAGGATGGCGATCGCGTAGTACAGTGCGCCCCACGACATGATTTGCGTACAAGCAAGGATTGCGAGATTCGTGCGACGAAAATGCATGAGAAGTTGTGCAATGGCAAAGCGCGAAGTGTATATTGTTATCGCATTGCCGCTGCGTTGATGGTGGCATGGAAATAAAAATGATTTCCGTATGGGACGAGGGTAAGTATGTTGAAAAAGATTCCTGTCAAAGAGCTGCAACTCGGTATGTACATCGAGAAGATAGTCGGCTCCTGGCTGCAGTCGCCGTTCTGGCAAAAACACTTGTTGCTGGAACGGCTGGAGGATTTGCAGCGGATACAGGCCAGCACCATCAAAGAGGTGTGGGTGGACTTCAGCAAGTCCCGCGTGGTGGCCGCGCCGGCGCCGGGCGTGAGCGCCGGATCGGACGACGCGGCAGAGGACGACGATGACGATGACACGGAGGTTGACGCCGACGCCGACGAAGCCGCCGCGCCGCCGCCCGCTGTGCGGACGCCGCGGGCGCCGCTGGTGGCGCTGCGGTCGATCAAACCCACCAGCATGGACAGCGAACTCAAGCATGCTACCGTGCTGCTGAAAAAATCACGCGACGCCGTTCATTCGATGTTCACGGAAGCGCGCATGGGCAAGGCCCTGGCGGTGGATGAGGCGATGCCGCTGGTGGAAGAGATTTCCGAATCCGTGATGCGCAACGCGGGCGCCATGATCGGCCTGGCGCGCCTGAAAACCGCCGACGATTACACGTACATGCATTCGGTGGCGGTGTGCGCGCTGATGATCGCGCTGGGCCGCCAGTTGGAGCTCGATGATGAGCAGATCCGCCAGGCTGGCCTGGCCGGACTGCTGCACGATATCGGCAAGATGGCGGTGCCGCCGCCGATCCTGAACAAGCCCGGCAAGCTGACCGATGAGGAATTCGACGCCGTCAAACAGCACCCGGCCAAAGGCCATCAAATGCTGCTGGAAACGCCGGGCATGTCGGCGGCGGCGCTCGACGTGTGCCTGCACCACCACGAAAAAATCGACGGCACCGGCTATCCGGAAGGCTTGAAAGGCGACCAGATCAGCCTGTTTGCGCGGATGGGCGCGATTTGTGACGTGTATGACGCGATCACGTCGAACCGCCCGTACAAGCAGGGTTGGTGCCCGGCCGAATCACTGCGGCGCATGGCCGAATGGAGCAAGGGCCATTTCGACGAGCGCATGTTTGCCGCCTTCATCAAGTGCATCGGGATTTACCCGGTCGGCACGCTGGTGCGACTGAAGTCCGAACGGTTGGGGGTGGTGGTGGAGTTGTCGTCGGGGCAATCGCTGATCAAGCCCAAAGTGCGGGTTTTTTATTCCGCCAAGGCGGCCAGCTATATACGCCCTGAATTGATCGACCTGGCCTTGCCCGGCGTAACCGACAGTATCGTGGCGCGCGAAGATGCGGTCACGTGGGGCTTGAAAGACATCGATCGGTATTGGTCTGGCGCAATAGAATTTGCGTAATGCCCTGACATTGTTGCGTATTCGACACAGTTGACTTGCCGGCGGGCAGATGCCCGCCGCGCCGCTTGCTCCCACTCCCCCTTGCCGCACCACTATCCCTACTGTAATGTTGAAGGTTGTCGTACAACCTTCAAAGCCGATGATGTTCCATTGCGATACCAAAAACGATATCGAAAAGCGTGAAAAATTGATTGGATTGAATTCAGTCCTGACAATTAATATGGTTTCCAGGCAGACGGGTTTGGTAAAAACCCCGAATCGATAATTAAAAATGGTATTGGAGACCAAATGGAACGGACACATGGCCCGGTTGCGGCCTCGCATCAACCTTTCATGTTAAAAGCCGCTGTGGCATCGCTGGTGGCGGCTGGCGTGATGAGCAGTGCTTCGGTCTGGGCGCAAGCGGCCGCCGAAAACACGGCACCGGCTGAAACGACCGTGGTCGTCACGGGCGTCAAAGCCTCGATGATCAAGAGCTTGGCGAACAAGCGCACCAGCGACCAAGTGCTGGAATCGGTGGTTGCCGAAGACATCGGCAAGCTGCCCGATAACAATGTCGTCGAAGCGCTGCAGCGCGTGACGGGGATCCAGGTGACCAACCGTGCCGGTGGCGAAGTCGGCACCTTGTCGATTCGCGGTTTGCCCGACGTCCAAACCACCTGGAACGGCCGTAATATTTTCACGGCGTCCGGCACCCAGGTTGCGCTGCAGGATATTCCTTCGACGCTGGTACGTCAGATCGACGTCTACAAGACGCGTGACGCCAGTCAGTTGGACACCGGCATTGCCGGCCAGGTCGACGTCAAGTCGTTGCGGCCGTTCGATTTCAAGGGTTCGAAAGTGTCGATTTTGGCGCGTGAAACCTATCTCGATCCCGCGAAGAAAGCCAACCCGCAGCTCAGCGCCATGCTCAGCAACCGCTGGGATACCGGCATCGGCGAAGTTGGCGCCCTGATCAACCTGTCGAACGCCAAGACGAAATACCGCAATGAAAGCGTGACGCCGGGCGCCATGGTGCCATTTACCAGCCCCAATGCGGCCGAAGTTCCCGCAGGTTACACGCCATTGCAGCGCATCTTCGACAACAATATCTGGACCCCAGGCACGTATACCGGCTTGCCGACCGCAGCGGGTTCGACGCTCAATTTCAACGGCAAGGCTGCTCCTTATTACCTGGCGCGTGACGCCGTGTTCCAGAGCGATGTTCAGGGTGAGCGCGAGCGTCCTGCCGCCAATGTCTCCTTGCAGTGGAAACCGAACAGTGATTCAGTCTACACCTTCGAATCGATGTACAGCGGTTATCGTGACAAGTCCTTCAACCAGTTGCTGTTCAGCTTTGCTGACTGGTGGGGCGATCTCGGCAGCAATCCTGCCGGGTCGATTACGACGTTCCCCGGAACCAACATCATCAAGAGCCGTAAAGTCAATAATGTCTATGGCTTCAACAGCGGCGATTACACCACGTCGGCAACCGATTCCCGCGTGTATGCCCTGAACGGCAAGTGGAATGTGGGCGACCGCCTGAAGCTCGACGGTGACCTGTCGTACCAATCGAGTACCTATCACTCGGAATTCACCGCCACCCGGATTGATCGCGTGGCACCGTCCATCGACGTCGACTTCAATGCCGGCGGCGGCAACACGGCGTTCCATTTCAATAACGACGCCGACCTGACCAACGCGGCCAAGTGGAATGTGGCGCAGTTCTACGATAACGCCAACCGCAACAAGGGCAGCGCCGCGACGGCCAATCTGTCCGGCGTCTTCGATGCCGACTGGGGACCGCTGGAGACGATCCACTTCGGCGTGCGCTTCGACGACCGCAAGGCGTCGGAGGCCAACCGGACGCAATCGGGCACCCTGAACCGCAACCTCGCCTCGCTGGGGCCGGAATATTCGTCCACCAATTCGGGCTTCGGCACCGCCATCTCGGACGTTCCGCGTGCATGGATCGAGCCCAATGCCTACTACATTCGCGACCATATCGACGACTGGCGCAAGCTGTTGAAATCGGCCGACAAGAATTTCCTGACGACCGACCAACTGAGTTTGCAGAAGACGTTCGAAGTCGAAGAAAAGACCAGCAACCTGTTCTTGATGGGGAATACCCGCAACGAGTTGTTCGGTCATAGCCTGCGCGGTAATTTTGGCGTGCGCTACGTCAAGGTCGATACCGACATGACCTTCTATAAGGTCGATGCCACCACCAAGGCGGTCACCGCGTCTAGTGCCAGCAAGTCGACCAGCAAGCTGTTGCCTAGCATGAGCCTGATTTACGACCCAACCAAGGACGTTGTGGTGCGGATGAATTATGGTGAGACGCTGCGCCGTCCGAACTTCGGTGATCTGAACCCTGTCTTGCAACTCGGTGACGACGTTTCGAAGGTTGGTTATGGCTCGGGCGGCGGCGGTAATCCGGACCTGAAACCGACGCATTCCAAAAACCTTGATCTGACGGGTGAGTGGTACTTCCAGAAGGACAGCGCAGTCTATGGCACGCTGTTCAAGCGCAAGATCGAAGGCCTGGTCGTGGGCTTGCGTCGCAAGGTGCACGTCGATCCAGCGAACGACCCGTTCCGCAACTCGACCTCGGGCGGCGACCATACCAACGGCTATGACTACGTCATCAACTCGCCGGTCAACGCCTCGAATGGCACCATCAGTGGCGCCGAGCTTGGTTTGATCTACTTCCCGAAAGGGTTGCCGAGCATGCTGGACGGCCTGGGCTTCCAGGGCAGCTACACGCGACTCACCTCGTCGCAGAACGTGCCTGAAGCCAATGCCGCCGGCGAGATCGTCTCGCAGCTCAAGACCCCGTTCTTCGGCGTCTCGAAGAGCTCCTACAATGCCACCCTGGCATATGAAAAGGGCCCGGTCAGCGCGCGTATGTCCTATGTCTGGCGTTCCGGCTTCCTGGCCGCCAACGAAGCGGCGTTGTTTGCCAATCCGATTGGTATCTGGCGTCATCCGGAAAAGAGTGTTGACATGCAAATTTCGTACAAAATCAACGACAACATGTCGGTCGATATCAGTGGTGTCAACCTGACCAACGAAATGCAGCAGCAGTACTACCATTTCGGCAATGCGGGTAACCCCGAGTTGACCAATTTCGGTACGCTGCAGGTCGGACGCGCGGTCTCGATTGGTTTGCGCTGGAAGATGTAAGTTGCAAGGATAGCCTTGCCGCCGAGGTCAGAGGCGGCGGCAAGGCTGGCCGGGCAAGGAGCCGGCGCCGCTTCGGGGCGGCGCCGGCTTGTGGTTTGTAATGGGTATTCGGCAACACTGGGAGCAGTACTATGCACACGCAAAAACTAAGCACGCTGGAAAAGATCGGCTTCGGCGCCGGCGACATGGCGCTCAATGTGGTGATCTCGTCGATGATGTTGATCATCACGTTCTTTTACACCGACATTTATGGCCTGCACACGCAAGACCTGGCCGTGCTGTTCTTCGTGGTGAAACTGGTGGGCGCCGGCGCCGACCTGGTGATGGGCCAGATCACCGACCGCTTCAGCGGCAAGTGGGGCCGCTACCGTCCGTATTTCCTGTTGCTGGCCGTCCCTTACGGCATCAGCGTGTTCTTTGTCTTCACCACGCCGTCGTGGGGCTATGACGCCAAGCTGTTGTGGGCGTACTCCACCTATATCCTGATGACCGTGATGACAGCCGGCGTCGGCATTCCGTATATTTCGCTGCCGAGCAGCCTGACCGCTGATCCGCAGGAACGCCTGTCGGCCAACGGCTACCGCCTGTTCTTCGCCAAGATCGCCGGCTTCCTGGTCACCATCGTGGTGCCGGTGCTGGCCGAGCGCTGGGGCGGCGGCAATCCCGCCACCGGCTACCAGATGGCGATGGCCGTGATGGCCGCGATGGGCGTGGCGCTGTTCCTGTTCTGCTTCTTCACCACCACCGAGCGCGTGACGCACGTGGTGCAAAAACAATCGCTGTTGGCGCAACTGAAAGTGTTGCTGCGCAATGACCAGTGGCTGATCCTGTGCGGCGTCTGCGTGACGGGCACCATCGGCTATGTGCTGCGCGGCTCGGTGGCGATTTATTACGCCAAGTATTACCTCGGCGGCGACACCGCCACCGTCTCGACCTTCATGTCGCTGGGCGTGGCGGCCGCCATCCTGTCGATGGTCGCGTCGACCTGGATCACCAAGTTTTATTGCAAGGTCAAACTGTTCCGCTACTCGCAACTCGTGGTGGCGCTGCTGTCGGTCATGATTTACGTGCTGGTCAAACCGGGCGACATCATGTTGGCCTTCGCGCTGTATTTCACCTTGTCGTTCGTGGTCGATTTGCATGCGCCGGTGTTCTGGTCGGCGATCGCCGAGACCATCGATTATGGCCAGGTGAAAACCGGCAAGCGCGTGTCCGGCTTTGCCTTCGGCGGTATTTCCGTGTGCCAGAAGGCCGGCATGGGCGTGGCCGGCATTCTGGTGGGCGTGCTGCTGACCTACTTTAATTACCAGCCGAACCAGGAGCAAACCCCGTTCGCGCTGAACGGCATCGCGCTGATGCTGTCGGTGATTCCCGGCTTCTTCCACTTCCTGATGGGCGCGCTGATGTTCAAGTACCGCATCAGCGACGCGTACTACACGGAGGTCAAGGCTGAGATGAAGCGCCACGCCTATCAATAATCATGCAATAACCATGTGGCAGGTTGAATTTCTGGAAATGGAGAATACTGTGGCTGAGATTTTAAAGCCCCTGATCGAGCAACGCGCCGATCCTTATATCATCAAGCATACGGACG
>JAIENA010000125.1 GCA_019751755.1 Burkholderiaceae bacterium
TGGCGGTTTAGTCTGGGTTTGCTGGGATCTCGTTTCTACGTGAACCGGCCGCTACTCCACCGCCTTGGGGTTGGAATGGCTAAAGTAAAAAAAGCCGGTAAAGAAGAAATGCGTCATGAGGAAAAATCCGCTTGAGATCCGTAGATGTCAAATGACTATAACAACATTTTGCGCTATCTGGCAAGAAAAACCGAATATTAGATTGCAAAAAAGCCGTTCGGCTTGCACCGAACGGCTTTCTTACCTCACGACGATCAGATCAGCTTACGCGATCAGAACTTGTAGGAACCAACGAAGTAGAACTGACGGCCCAGTGGGTCGGTGTAACGACCATCGTAGCCCAGTTGGTTGCCGCCGCCAGCGATACGCTGGGAGAACGGTGGCTCGGTGTTCGCCAGGTTCTTGATGCCACCGGTAATGGTCAGGTTCTTGTTGAACTTCCACTTGGTCTGCCAGTCGAGCACGGTGTACGACTTAACGTCACGCTTCAGGCCGGCATAGTCGCCCAAGGAACCGTCGGCGTTGAGCGCAATAATCGCGCCATCATCTTCGGTCAGCGGCATGTCATGGTAGCCCGACTTGTACACGGCGGTCAGCGAGTGCGACAGCGCGTCCGACTGCTTCCAGGTCACCATACCTTTGGTGATCAGGCGGAATACGACGTCGTTGTACGAGTCGAAGCGGCCTACGGAGCCTTGCGCAGGATCGGTCGGCAGCGCTTGCTGATTGGCTTTCAGCATGTAGGTACCGGTCCAGTTAAAGGTCATCTTGCCGATGCCGGTATTCAGGCCGAAGGTGTGATCCCAGTCAATACCTTGATAATGCGAGCTGGCCAGGTTGAACGGGGTCAGCGATGCGACCAGCACGTTTTGCTTCTGAATCGGATCATAGTACGACGAGAACAGGCTCATGTACTTGGCCGGGTTGTTGAAGACTTCGTTCTCAGGCAGCTTGCGAATCTGGTCGTTGATCTTCACGTCCCACAAGTCAAAGCCAACCGACAAGTTCTTCACTGGCTCGACACGGAAGCCGATGGTGGCTTGCTTCGAGGTTTCCGGCTTCAGGCCACCGGTGCCGGTCAGCGCGTTACCACCATCGAGCAGGCCATATTCCGCGTTACCGTTGCACAGACCCAGCAGCGGGCCGGACGTGATCGGGCAAGAGTGGAAGCCAGACGAACCGCCATTGACAATCGGCTTGGTCACATCGGTCAGGATCGGTGCCTTGAAGCCGGTACCGTAGGAGCCGCGCACCAGCAGGTTGTCGACCGGACGCCATGCAACACCCAGCTTGTAGGTGGCTTTCGAAGCGCTGCTACCCTGGGTCGCTGGCGCGATCAGCTTGCCTGCGGTGTCGAAGTTCTTCTTGTTCTTGACGGCATCATAGCTGTCATAGCGCACGTCGCCGGTCACTTCCAGGCCTTTGATCACTGGCACGACCAACTCAGCGAACGTACCCCAGTTCTTGCGGGACGCGTCGACTGGCAGTGCACCGGTACCACCACCAACGTTGGTGTCGGTCCAGTTAGGCTGCAGGCTGTTCGGGCCCATGGCGATCGCACTTGGGCTGTCGATATACTTCTGGGTCGACATGTCCGCGCCCACTGCCAGCATGGCGGCGCCGCCAGCGGCCTGGAACACTTCACGCGAACCACGCAAGTTCACTACATCGATCTTGGACGTGGTAACGCCCAGTTCCTGGTGCAGCACGGCCGACGCCAGCGCTGCCTTGGTTTCCGCGGTCGGCACGATGAACGGGTTGTAGGTGCCCGCTTTCATCAGCGCTTCCAGCTTGTCGCCCGAGGTGTAACCGGCGACCGCGTTGTCGATCGCTTTGTTTTCCGAGTGGACATAGGCGGTGTTCCAGTCCCAGCCGAAATGCGTGCCTTCCAGGCCCAGCGCCAGATGCTTGGCGTTGGTTTCCCAGCCGTCGGTACGGCCGCCGGCATCGACCAGACGCAGGTTCATGGTGGCGGTTTTGACTTTGGTCGGATCGACGCCCAGTTTCACCAGCGCTGGCACCACATTCGATTTGTACAGTGCCGAGTTGATGTCCAGGCCCAGCGGCTGTGCCGGCGCAGCGTAACGCGCGGTGCTGGTGAATTTGGAGTACAGGCCTTCGGCGAAGAACCGCAGGTTGTCATTGATCTTGACGTTAGCATTGAGGAAGAAACCGTCGCGCTTCAGTTCAGGCAGCAACTGCACGGTCGCGCCATAGTTGAACAGGCAGCGGTTGGCGACCTTGAAGGTGTTGGGCGCGCCGCACGAACCGTTGTTGATCAGGCCCGGGTTAAATGACGCCAGAGTCTTGCCCGCCGCATCCTTGGCAGCCACGTTGCCTGGGATCGAGTTCGACGACAGCATGTACATCGTGTAATTCTTGCCGCCTTCAGAGAACGGTTTCACACCACCCTGTGCGCTGAATGGGCGGTCGGAAGCGTTCAGTTCGGACTGCTTATCGTGGCTGTACGACAGCATCAGGTTGTAGCCGTCTTGCTCATAGTCGCCGAAGCCCTTGGAGATGGCGACGTTCGAGGTGGCACCAGCACTACCCTTGCTTGGGCGGTTGTAGGTCACTTCGATGCTGGCCTCTTGCGTGTTCTTCTTCAGGATGAAGTTGACCACGCCGGCAATCGCGTCGGAACCGTACAGTGCGGAAGCGCCGTCGGTCAGGATTTCCACGCGCTCAACAGCGGACAGCGGGATCGACGCCAAGTTGACGGCGGAACCAGACGAATATGGGGCAATACGACGACCGTTCAACAGTACCAGGGTGTAGCTGGTGCCGATCGCGTGCACCGATGCGGTTTGCACACCGCCGCCGCCGCCGTTGACGGAGGTCGAGGAAGTAACAAAACCTTGCATGGAAGGCAGCGTCGCAACCAGGTCGGCCACGGTGGTGGCGCCGGTCTGTTCAATTTGAGCCTTGGACAGCGTTTGCACCGGCAGTGCACCTTCGACAGCAATACGCTTGATAGCGGAACCGGTGATTTCCACGCGTTGAACCTGCTGGTTACCCTCTTGCGCCATCGCCGGCGCAGCCAGCAATCCTGCAGCCACCAGTGAACCCGAGAACATCAGGCGCACCGAACGCGATAAAACGGTTTCTTTCATCATTATCGTTATTCCTTGCTTTATTTCTGGTTGATTTCTTCAAACTGTTTGAACAGATACTGACCGGTCAATCCCGTAAGCGCTGGCAGCCACATCTCTATTCACCTCCCATGGAGCATGACCACCGTGCTGTGCACTTTGGCCTGCAACTCCCTTTGACCAAGCAGCTATTTTGTAACCGCAGCCAGAGAATACGCCATAGAAACATATACAATGAAATGAAGTCAACGCACAGTGCACTATTACAACAAAACCTCACTCAAAGTATTGTTTAAATCAAAAATACAAAAAATTTCAGAATTTAGTTTCTTAACTATTATTTTTTTCAAAATATTATTCAATTTCATTTTGTATGCCATTTACTATCCTTTCGATAAAAAAGTGTCAATACTGATTTAAAAAAATGCTCGACCGTGACTAAATCAGTATCTAAATAGAAACCATTAGTAATAATCTGGTTTAGACTGCATCCGCGCGATGTTCATAAAAACGACGAGCACGCAGCTCCGTCAAATCTGACGACAACGCCTCCGACAGACAAGAATCGCCCTTGCGAAGCTTTTATGAAGATAGGAACAATACGAACAAATTTAAGCGACGATGCCTGATTATTAATGCAGGGAAGCGTGCCAGCGGCGACGCTCGCTGAATTTCCGGCTCACCGAAAGGCTGATGGACACGACAGTCATTGGGCAAACGTCCTCAAAAACAAGCGCAATTAGTTGCGAAAATAAAAACTTCTCATCAACCACATTGAAGCGGCATTGCCCGTTGCAAGACAACAACAATCAACCGGAGGTGACTAGTTGCCCCAAAAAAATATAGCTTGAAGGTAACCAATTCGACCATTGAATGAATGCTTCTATTTGCACATAATGCAAATTTTTTGGCGATAGCCGGGCATTCACCCCGCTCCGGGGTGTTGATTTACGCCAGTAAATGTTAAACGCCGCCGAGGGGGAGGAGATGAGCGCGTTGAGAACGGCTATGTCATTCGGAGCGACGGTGCTCGCTCCGATGTGGGGAATATGCGGAAAGGTGCACAGCGGCGGCGCCATCCGCGCCGCCGCTGTGCCTGATGATGGGGTGTAGCTGAAGTTAAGCCGTGCCGCCCACCGTCACGCCATCGAGGCGCAAGGTCGGCTGGCCGACGCCGACCGGCACGCTCTGGCCTTCCTTGCCGCACACGCCGACGCCGGAATCGAGCTTCATGTCATTGCCGATCATCGACACGCGGTTCAGCACATCCGGGCCGTTACCGATCAGGGTCGCGCCTTTCACCGGATAAGTGATCTTGCCGTCTTCGATCATGTACGCTTCGCTGGCCGAGAACACGAACTTGCCGTTGGTGATATCGACCTGGCCGCCGCCGAAGTTCACCGCATACAAGCCGTTTTTCACGGAAGCGAGGATTTCCTCCGGATCCTTGTCACCACCCAACATATAGGTATTGGTCATGCGTGGCATCGGCAGGTGGGCGAACGATTCGCGGCGTGCGTTGCCGGTCACCGGCATTTTCATCAGGCGCGCATTCATCGTGTCCTGGATATAGCCTTTCAGGATGCCGTCTTCGATCAGCGTGGTGCACTGGGTCGGGTTGCCCTCATCGTCGATATTGAGCGAGCCACGGCGGTCGGCCAGGGTGCCGTCATCGACCACGGTGACGCCCTTGGCCGCCACGCGCTCACCAATGCGGCCGGCGAAGGTCGACGATCCTTTACGGTTGAAGTCGCCTTCGAGGCCGTGACCGATCGCTTCATGCAGCAAGATGCCTGGCCAGCCAGGACCCAGCACCACGGTCATCGGGCCGGCCGGCGCCGGACGCGCATCGAGGTTCACAATCGCCGACTTGACCGCATCTGCAGCGTACGATTCCAGCACCGCATCGGTGAAGTAGGCGTAATCGTAACGGCCACCGCCACCGGAGGAGCCGACTTCGCGGCGGCCATCCTGCTCGGCAATCACGGTCACGGACACGCGCACCAGCGGGCGGATATCGGCCGCCAGCACGCCATCGCTGCGCACCACCAGCACCACATCGTATTCACCGGCCAGGCTGGCCATCACTTGCACCACGCGCGGGTCTTTGGCGCGCGCCATTTTTTCTACGCGCTCGAGCAACTTCACCTTGGCGGTCGCGTCGAGCGAGACCAGCGGGTCGTGCGGCAGGTACAGCGAGCGACCACCCTGGTGGTAGGTTTGCCCCGCAATTTTGACCTTGCCGGAACCGGCGCGGGCAATGGTGCGGGTGGCGGCGGCGGCGTCCAGCAAGGCGCGCTCGGAAATTTCATCGGAATACGAAAACGCGGTTTTCTCACCGGACACGGCGCGCACGCCGACGCCCTGGTCGATCGAGAAGCTGCCGGTTTTCACGATGCCTTCTTCCAGGCTCCAGCCTTCGTTTTTGGTGAACTGGAAATACAGGTCGGCGTAATCGACCTTGTGCGTAAACATGCTGCCCAAGGCTTTGAGCAGCTTGCCTTCATCCAGCCCAAACGGCGTCAGCAGCAATTCACGCGCGACAGCCAGGGAAGACAGGTTCGGTTCGAATGGGGTCATGGTATTTGAGGCCTTTTCAGAGAATTGCCGCCATTGTATTGCGAGTGGCCGGCGTTCGTCACATGGTCCGGTGCTTTAACGCCGGCAAACTTTCCCGCACCGACGCCATATACCCGGCATCGATCTCGCCGTGCACCACGCCCTCGCCTTCGGCCAGCACGGCTTTGACGTCGCCCCACGGGTCGATCAGCATGCTGTGGCCCCAGGTGCGGCGGCCATTGACGTGCAGGCCGCCCTGCGCCGCCGCCAGCACATAGCACTGGTTTTCAATCGCGCGCGCGCGCAGCAACACTTCCCAGTGGGCACGGCCGGTGGTGTACGTAAACGCGGCCGGCACCACGATCAGCGACAACGGCCCCATGGCGCGGAACAGTTCGGGGAAGCGCAAGTCATAGCAGATCGACAGGCCGACCTTGCCGAGCGGCGTTTCCACCACCCCGACAGTGCGGCCCGGCACGATGGTGCGCGCCTCATCATACGATTCGGCGCCCTTGCTAAAGCCGAACAGGTGGATCTTGTCGTAACGGCCCACATGCGCGCCGTCGCTGTCATACACCAGGGTGGTGTTGATGACTTTGTTGGGGTCACTCGATGCCAGCGGCAAGGTGCCGCCCAGCAGCCAGATGCCGTGCTGGCGCGCCATGGCGGACATGAAGTCCTGGATCGGGCCGCTGCCCAGCGGTTCGGCTACCTTGACCTTGTCGCTGTCGGACAAGCCCATGATGGCCCAGTATTCCGGCAACAGCACCAGTTTCGCGCCGGTGGCGGCGGCCTGTTCGATCAGGCGACGCGCGGTGGCAATATTGTCTTCGACGGATGGCGTGGAGACCATCTGGATTGCGGCAACCATATTCATTGTTTTACGTCCTTGCGGGTATCGATCTTGGTCATGACCGGCGCCTTCCACGGCCCCGTCACCTGCATTTCATAGGTCAGCGCTTTCGACAGCGGCTGGCTGAGGAACAGCTGGGTCAGGAAACTGCCCAGCCCGATCACCGGATTGACGGCCAGCGCATACATCAGCGGCGCCGTGCCGAAGTTTAGCTGCGGCACCACCAGCACGTGCAAATTGGTGGTTTCATTGGCGATATCGGCGCTGCCGGCCATCATGATGGTGGCGGCCACGCCGTGCATTTTCAAGTTGTCGGTGCGGGCCATGCCGTGGCTGATGGCGGCATTGGCGGTGATGCCGTCAAACGCCAGGCCTTCTGAAAACACATCCTGGAAGTCGAGTTTCAGCAACCGCGGCAACGCCTGCAAGCTCAACACGCCCAGCAGCTTCGCGGCGCCCGGGTCTTGCTTGAGAAACTGGCCTTTCGCCACGTCCAGCTTCAACTGGCCCGACAGGCTCGGAATGTCGAGCGCATATGGCAGCCCTTGCCAGGCAATGTCACCACTGAGCATGCCCTTGCCGTTGCGTAAGGTATCGCTAAAGCCGAAACGGTCCAGCAACTTGCCCGCATTGTGGATATCGAGTTCGAAATTCAAGCTGCTGTGGTGCTGGCCATCCTTGCCCACCACCCAGCGCCCCGTCCCTTTCAATTCGCCATCCGCATTCGCCAGCGACAGCCGCGACACTTTCCATTCGTGCGACGCCGGTGCGTTGTAGGCCTGTAGTTCGAGACGGCCCAGCGGCTTATTGAACAGCTCGAAGCGTTCCGCGACGATATCGAGCGCGGGAATCGCCGCCTGCGACACTTTAGATTCGAGTAAGTCCTTGACGTCATTGGCCAACGACGCCGGGATGATCAGCGACGACAGGCGCGCCGTGACTTTGCCGATGCCCTGCCCGGTCGCACTGGTATTCCAGGTCACATAACCGGCCACTTGCGGCGACTCGACATTGGCTTGCCAGATGCCTTTCTGGTTGGTGACGCCGGCCACCACGTTGTCGAGCTTGCGTTCGCCCAGCACCAGTTCGCCGGCGCGCGCGGCCATCGCATCAATCGTCACGTATTGGGCCACGCCAGTAGCACCCGCCGCCGCAGTGGCGGTGGTCGGCACGGCGTTCGGATCGGGTTGGCCGGCAATCTGGTCGGCCAACTCGATCCAATGATCGACATTGAGCGCTTTCAGGCTGGCATTCAATGCCAGACCGCTGTCCGGCTCCGGCGCCGGGACATTGACACCGATACCGCCGCGCAGCATTTTCCACGGGCCCTTGCCTATGCGCTGCCGCTGGTAGGCGGCCGACATGCCGGTGCCCAGCGCAATGCGCAAGTCGTCGTGCATCACCATGCTGCCGTTGACCATGACGCCGGTATCGCCGGACAGCACCACCCGCAGTGGCAGCACGTCCGCCGCGTTTTTCACCAGCGGCACGGGGAAGTCCAGGCCCAGTCCGGCCAGGTTGGAATCGATCGTGACGGCATAATGGTGATCGCGCGCCACCACCAGGCCACTGTAGCGGGCGCTACCATTGATATGGCTGGCCAATCGCTGCACTTCCGGCACCGGCCAGGTCTTGCGCAAGCCGTCCGTGGTAACCGCCCCGGCCAACCGCACCTGGATCGAGCCATCGCGCTGCGAGCCGCCCGATACCGCCACCGGGCCGCCGACAAAGGCGCCGGACAGGCCATTGAGGTTGACGCCTTTTTCATTGAATTCAATCTTGCCGGCGGCGCCCAGCACGGGCGGCATGTCATGCCACAACGTCACGTCGTTGCCCAGCAATTGCAGCACGCCCTGCACTTTCGCGTCCGGCAAACTGGCCAGCGGCAGCCGCAAGCTCAGACCCAGCTTGGCATTGCCGGTGGAAGTGGTCTCATCGGTGAAATGGCCGATCCATTCCAGCACCGGACTGGCTGCCACGTAGTGCACATAGTCCTGCATCGCGCCCAGCGCCGCGCCGTCGATTTCCAGCATGCTGTCATGGATGCTGAGGTCGGGAATCACCGCCTTCACGTTCGACAGCGCGACATTGCCGGTGACGGCGGTATCGGCCCGGATCTCCATCCGCACGCCCTCAAACAGGAAGCTGCCCTTGATCTTGTCGGCCACCGGCCACAATGGCGACTTGCCATCCTTGGCATAGAAGCCGGGGTCGTAATTCAGGCGGCCATTGTGGATCCGCCCGCCAATCTTGAATTCGCCCTTGGCCTTGTCGGATGCGCCGCCCGCGGGGAACGGGAAATGCGCGAGGTCGCCGCGCAGGCGCAAGTGCACATCGTCGGCGCGCCCCTCTTCCAGCGCGCCGGTCAGCCAGTGACGCAAATGCTCGGGCGTGGCCACCGGCAGGTAGCGGCCGATTTTTTTGACGTCAAAGCCATCGAGCTTGCCGGTGAAATCGGCCACGCCGGCGCTCTTGCCATCGAGTGGCACCACGTGCTTGCCGGTCAGCGCCCCGGTCAGCCCCTGCTGGCTGAACACCAGATTATCGACTTCGACGTGCAGGCGCTCATTACCGTCAAACAACCAGCTGAACTTGCCGTTGAGGCGGTCGAACGGCATGTCCGCATCGGCAAAATAGGCCGGCATGCGCAGCACCGATTGATCCGCGTCGAGCGTGAAATGACCGCCCTTTTCGGTCGCTTCCAACGTCCCCGACAAACCGTTAAACCCGGGCAGCGCCGGCATGCCGCGCACCGCCGGCGCATGGGCGGTTTTCGGCACCGGCAGGCGCGCCGCGCGCGGCTTCATGCCCAGGTGATCAAGCTTGCCTTTGACCAGGTAAGCGTTCAGGGCCGGATACGCGCCATACCAGGTGGCGGTCACGTCCAGCAGCTTGCCGGTCGGATCGACGTCGGCCAGCACCTGGCGCTGTTGCGCCGACAACGGCAAATGCGCGGCCAGCGCGGCCAGCACCTGTAAATCGAGCACGCTGGCCGACAATTCCATGCGCTCCGGCGATTTTTTGGTGGCGGCGGCAAAGCGTTCCGACAAATTGGTCGGCGCCATCACCAGGCCGTCGCGGGTTTTCAGCGAAAAATTGGTCAGCGTGACCGAATGGCCCAGCGCGCCAAACGCGGGCCGGTCGCTTTGCAGCGCGGCCGGGATTTCTTCACGGGCCGAAATGCGGCCCTGCACCTGCTCCAGGTCCAGCGCCGGCAGCCCCGGCGCCAGTGTCGCCGTCACATTCTGCAAGCCGACATCGGCCGTGAAGGCGGCCAGCTTGGCATGGTCCAGCCGCACCCAGGCGCGCACCGAACCGGTGGCCGAGCGCACATCGAGCGGATAATTGACGTGGGTTTTCCAGGCAGCCAGGTCGGCCTTTTGCACGTCGGCGTAAATCTCGCCCTGCCACAGGCGCACGTCGGACGGGCGCTGCGCAAAGGTCGGGTGCACGAAGTCGGCCCGCACATCAATCGGGCCGCCGAGGTCGGGGCCGCCGAGGGTGTGGCCGGCAAGATTGGAGCCGGCAGCAGCGGGACTGACCGGCGCCTGCGACGGCGTCGCCTGCAACGCCACACGGTGGCGCCGCCACTGGTTGCGCAACACCAGGTTCATATTACTGAGCGACAGCGTCGGCTTGCCACGCAACTGGTCGGTCCAGTCCAGCTGCCCTTCACGGATGATGATTTCCTGCTGCGCCAGCAGCCAGTCGGCGCCCTGGCCATCGCCCTTGCGATCCAGGTCGATATACACGCCGGCCGCATACAGTTTGCCGTCGGCGGCACGCCGCACGTCGAGGTTGGGCCGGATCAGTTCCAGCGAACGGAAGCGCACATCGAGCGCCGCCACGCTCCACCACGACAAGGTGGCCGACACGCTGGGCAGCGCCAGCACCTGCTGGCCGGCCTTGTCGCGCAAGCGCATGTCGCCCAGGAACAGGGTCGGATGCAAGCCGGTCCAGGAAGCGTAAATGCGGTCAATGGTGACGGGATTGCCGAGCGCCTTGCTGGCCAGCTTTTCGATATCGGCCTTGTAATGGTCGATATTGGGCAACACTAGGTAGCGCAGCGACAGGAACAGGATGCCAAAGGCGAAATACAGCACCAGCGCCAGCTTCAAGGTAAAACCCAGCACGTGGTGGGTGGCCAGGTTACAGACCCGATAAGCGGCACGCAGCCGTTGCCAGCGCACAGCCATGGCCACGCTGCCGGTCTCGGGTACTTCTGGCGGTTTTTGCATCAATACGCTAATAATTCAGGTCCGGCTTATGATAAATCGCTAAAATCGTAGGGCAGATTAGCGCAGCGTCATCCGCCATGCCGACATTGACGTGCCGCCTGCCGCGTGCTGCCGTCAACAAATAGTCATTTTAACCGATGGCAAGACCCGCCCCGCTCCGATTACACTACGTTACCAGTCCTTTACCCGTCCTTTACAAGTCCTCGACACTTCATGCCCCACACCGACGCCTCCCGGTATTTCCAGCGCTGGACCAGCGCCGATTCCAGTCGCACCGCCAAAGTTGCCGCCCTGTCGCAAGGTCCGCTGCATGAACTCGACTTGGCCGCCTGCCTGGCGGACCAGACCGACGCGAACGGCCAGCCGCTGCCACTGGGCCGCGCCATGCGCCGCCTGCGCAACCTGCTGGTGTGCACCATTATTGCGCGCGACCTCGATGGCCAGGCCGATTTACATGAAGTCGTGACCGCGATGACGCGTTTCGCTGACTTCGCGGTGCAAGCCCATTGCGCCGACGTCTACGCCGAAATGACGGCGACGCACGGGGTCCCGGTCTCGGCGGAAACCGGCGACACGCAGGAAATGATCGTGCTGGCGATGGGCAAGCACGGCGGCGCGGAATTGAATGTCTCGTCCGACATCGACCTGATTTTTGTCTACCCGGACGATGGCGACACCCAGGCCGGTCCCGGCCAGCGCGGGCTGTCGAACCATGAATTCTTTGTCCGCATGGGCAAGAAACTGATTGCCGCGCTGGCGGAAATCACCGAAGACGGCTTTACCTTCCGGGTCGACATGGCGCTGCGCCCGAACGGTAATTCCGGCCCGCTGGCCGCCAGCCTGGGCATGGTGGAGCAATATTTGATCGTGCAGGGCCGCGAATGGGAACGCTATGCGTGGGTCAAGGCGCGCGCCGTCACCGGCAAGGCGGCCGATATCGCCGCGCTGGAAGCGATCGTGCGTCCGTTCGTGTTCCGCCGTTATCTTGACTTCGGCGTGATCGATGCGATCCGCAATATGCACGCGCAAATCCGCGCCGAAGTGAACCGCCAGGAACGCTTGCACCCCGACCGCAGCAATAACGTGAAACTGGGCCGTGGCGGCATCCGTGAAATCGAATTCCTGGCACAAGTGTTCCAGTTGATCCGCGGCGGGCGCGACAGCACCCTGCGCGACCGCTCGACCCGCGCCACGCTGCGCCTGTTACCGGAAAAAGGCCTGTTAACCGCCGAGACGGTCGGGCAACTGCTCGATTCCTACTCGTTCCTGCGCAACCTGGAACACCGGCTGCAATACATCGACGATGGCCAGACCCACACCTTGCCCCCGAGCGACGCCGACCGCGACGTGGTGGCACACTGGATGGGCGTCGCCGACGTGCCGGCATTGCTGGCCGAACTGGCGCGCCACCGCGCTTTCGTGGCGGGCCAGTTCGACGCCATCTTTGCCGACAAGAGCGACGCCGAGCCCGCGACGGAAACCGCCGGCGACTGCACCGACCCGGACAACCGGGCCGCCATCGAAGAGCGTTTTGCCGCGCTGGGCTATGAAGACCCGGCCAGCGCCGCGCAGCGCCTGATCGCCACCTGGCAAGCGCCGAAACTGCAGTCGCTGCCGGAAGCGTCGCGCCAGCGCCTGGTGTCGCTGGTGAATATGGCGCTGCCGCTGATCGCCACGATTGCCGAACAAACGGCGGTCGGCAGCCAACTGGTCACGCTCGGCAGCCTGCTCGATTTTCTGGAAGCCATCGCCCGCCGCTCCGCCTATTTGTCGCTGCTGACCGAATACCCGCACACGCTGGAGCGGGTGATCCGCATGATGCACGCCAGTGGCTGGGCCGCGAAATTCCTCACGCGCCACCCGATCCTGCTCGACGAGTTGCTGGACGACCGCATCCACAACGCCGTCTTTAACCCGGTCACGCTGGCGGCGGAACTCGACGAACAGCTGCGGCTGGCGGCCGGCGACACGGAACGGCAAATGGATATCCTGCGCGAAGTTCACCACGCGCAATTGTTCCACCTGCTGGCGCAAGACCTGGCCGGCGACTTGACCGTGGAAAAGCTGGCCGACCATTTATCGGCGCTGGCCGACGTGATCGTGGCCGCCACCATCAACGCCGTATGGCAGACCGTCGCCACGCGCCACCGCGAAGTGCCGCGCTTTACCGTGATTGCCTACGGCAAGCTGGGCGGCAAGGAACTCGGCTATGTGTCCGACCTCGACGTAATTTTCCTGTTCGACGATGACGATCAGGAAGCGCCCGCCCAGTACGCCAAGCTGGCGCAGCGCTTTATTACCTGGATGACCTCGCACACCTCGGCCGGCATCCTGTTCGACATTGATATCGCGCTGCGCCCCGACGGCGCCAGCGGCATGCTGGTGTCATCGGTGCAGGCGTTCGAGCGCTACCAGGACAGTTCGGCCTGGATCTGGGAGCACCAGGCACTGACCCGGGCCCGCTTCTGCGCCGGCGACGCCGCCATCGGTGCCCAGTTCGAACAGATCCGCTGCAAGGTGTTGCGCAAGGAACGCCCGGTCGACGGTCCGTTAAAGCCGGAAGTGCTCAATATGCGCAAACGCATGGCCGATGCGCGGCCCAACCGCTCCGACCTGTTCGATTTAAAACAGGATGCGGGCGGCATGATCGACATTGAATTCATCGTGCAATACCTGGTGTTGCAGCATGCCTCGACCTACGCGCAGCTCACCGGCAATGTCGGTAATATCGCCTTGTTGAAAATGTGCGGCGAACTGGGGCTGATCGATGTGGAACTGGGCGCCCATGCCGCCAATGCCTACCGCGCGTACCGCAAGCTGCAACATCAATTGCGGCTGCAGGGGCAGGAAAATGCGCGGGTCGATCCGGACCGGGTGACGCTGCATGCCCGGCATGTGACGGCATTGTGGCAGGCATTATTTGGTGGAAACTACGTAAGTAGTTAGTCGTATTGAAGTGTTTGGCTCGTATATGAGATATTGCATATTGCATATACATATAATTAACTCACAATCAAGGAGACTAAGCATGAAAGCATTCCTGAGTGGCGCCGCGCTGGTGTTCGGTGCACTGGCCTTGCCTGCTGTCGCGGCCGATAAAGCCTCGCCCAACGAAGCCGTGGCGATGGTAAAAAAAGCCGTGGCCTTGGTGAAATCCGAGGGCAAAGACAAAGCCTTTGCCGCGTTTGCCGATCCCGCCAATAAAGACTTCCACGACCGCGACTTATATCTCTACGTCTATGACATGAACGGCGTCTCGCTGGCGCACGGCGCCAACCCCAAGATGGTCGGCAAGAATTTACTGAACATGAAAGACAACGAAGGCAAGCCGATGATTCAGGAGATGGTCAAGATCGCCAAGGAAAAAGGCAACGGCTGGGTTGACTACAAGTGGCCGAATCCCGTCACCAAGGCCGTGGAAGCCAAGTCTGGCTACGTGGAACGGGTCGATGATTTCTTGATCGGGTCCGGCGTCTACAAATAACGCTGCGCGTCTCGCGCCCAGTCAACCATCCTCGCTACGGCGGGGATTTTTTTTGGGGGCTGGCACAAAATAAAATAGCATTTTGCAATGACTCAGCCCAGCCTGACACATCCAAAAAAAATGCCGTTCAGCCTAAACTGAACGGCATGTCCACCTGACAGTGGGGATTGCTTCAGGCCAAGTTCAACCGATTAGAACTTGTATTCCGCCTGCAGGCGCAGGGTACGGCCACGCAGCGGCGGGTTGCCGGCACGGACGTTGACCAGCGGCTCGCGGTTGAGCACGTTGTCGATGTTGGCGAAGATCGTCAAGCCCTTGAACAAGCCACTGTAGCTCATGTTCATATCGACGATATAGTCACGGCCAATTTTGCAGTAGTCGGCAGGAATACCCTGCGAGTCGCAACCTTCGGCGGTGTGATTCTCATCGTACTTGTCATCGATCAGCTTGGTACCTGGCTGATAGGTGACTGCGGCGCCCACCCGCCACGGCCCCTTGCTCCACGAAGACGTGCCGCGCACGACGTAACGGTAGTTGCCGTAGTTACCCGCCAAATCTTCCGTGAACGTGTTTTCGTTGGTGTCCCAGCTGCGGTAATCGAGTTGGTAGTTGGCGCGCAGCGTGTTGCTGATCGTGCCGGCATCGGCCAAGCTCAGGCGATGGTTCAGTTCGAAGTCCAGGCCTGCAACGCGGGTACGGTTCAGGTTACGGTAGGCCTTCGAAATGGCCGACAGCGGACCGGCAGTGTGCACAATACGCTTGCCCGTCAGTTCGAACACGCGGTTCGACAGGTTGCGGTCGTCATCCGTCACTGGCAGACGGACCACCGTGCCGGGCTCCTGGTCTTCCATTGCCAAGATCTGATTGATGTCGCGGGTGCCGATTTCGTTACGGCGCTCGATACGGTAATAATCGAGGCTCATGGACAGGTCTTTGGTCGGCTGCCAAACCATGCCGGCATTGACGCTGCGCGACTTTTCTGGCTCCAGATCCGGGTTGCCGGCGATATCGACTGCGGCGCTGGCAGCGCAGCCCGCATCGCGGGCGCGGTTAGCGTCGGCGACATCGAGTGCAGTACCCTTTTTCAGTTCGTTATACAGCTGATTGGCGATGGCGCAACGCTTCGGATCCTGAATGCCGTTATTGAACGCCGACAGCACCACTTTACCGGTTTCCGCATTGTTCGGCGCGCGGAAGCCTGCCGATACGGTACCGCGGAACAGCAGCGATGGATGCACCTGGTAGCGGGCAGACAGTTTCGGCACCAGCGACGCGTCGGTTTTGCCGACTTTGTCGAAGCGCACCGCACCGCTCAGCTCCAGCGCTTTGGTGACAGGCGCGGCCAACTCAGCGTAAGCAGCGTACATATTGCGCGAACCGGTCACATCGATGGAACCCATACCCACCAGTTCGGAGTTGGCGACGTTGTCGCTGACCCAGGATTCGAAGCTGTCGCGACGATATTCAGCGCCCACCGCCAGCGACATCGCGCCACCGGACAATTCCATCAGCTCGCGCGATGCGCGCAGGTCGGCGAAGGTATTTTTCGATTTTCCGTTAAAACTGTATTTCGGGAACATGCGCTCCAGCAGTTCGTCGCTGTTCTTGCCGCCGAACTTGTACTCGCCGCTCAGGACGGCCGCCAGGTAATTCTTGGCATGCTTGGTGCCGCGCGACATGGCGTCCGACGTGTTCGCCATGTTGCCGATGGCGCCGTTCCAGTCCCAGCCGAAGTGGCTGCCTTCAAGGCCAACCATGGCGCGGTACTGTTTCGCGTGCGCATCGCCTTTGTACATTTCCACGTTGTCAGCATAGCGGTAACGCAACTGGATCGGGAAGCTGTACGGGTTGTATGGGTGGCCAACTGGCAGCATTGGTTCAGTGAAGAACTCAAGCTTGCGCGACTTGGCGTTGTACCAGCGGCTCGGGGTGCCGGTGTACTGCATGATCGCCGGCGGGTTATAGAAGGTGGTGGTGGTATCGGACAGGGTCAGTTCGGCGAATGCGGTCAGATCGTTGTTGATCTTCAGGCGGCCCGACGAAATGAAGTTGGCGCGTTCCGCTTCCGCGTGGATGCCGAGACGGGCGTACTGGTCGAATTTGCACAGACCATCTTCAAGCAGTGCCGGTGCGCAGCCAGGGGCAGCCACACCGATCGACTTACCGGCCAGCGCAGGATTGGCTGGATAGACGCTCGGGTAGCGGCCAAAGTAATTGCCTGGATACGAGTACGTCGATTTCACGCCGAACGCAGGATTCACGTAATCCTTGTACCAGGACGGTACCAGATTCTCAATCGCGCGGTCGTCGTACGGGGTGCGGTGGAACAGTTCCAGGTGGCCGAAAACATTCCAGCCGTCGGCGGCGAAGTTGCCCTTACCAAAGGTAATGGAAGCGGTCTGGTCGCGGTTCAAGTCATGCTTGACCAGCGATTGGCGCGCGCCGGCCTTCAGCGTCAAGCCGCTGAATTCTTTGCGGGTGATGATGTTGACCACACCGGCCACCGCGTCCGAACCGTAAATTGCCGACGCGCCATCGAGCAGCACTTCCACGCGGTCAATCACTTCCGCTGGAATCGAGTCGATGTTGACGAAGGTCTGCTGGCCACCATCGGCGGTACCGAAGTTCGAGACACGGCGACCGTTCAACAGCGTCAGGGTCGAGCCCTTGCCCAGGTTGCGCAGGGACAAGCCCGACGCGCCCGACGCGAACGAGCTGCCACTGCCCAGGTCAGTCAAGGCACCGGTGTTCGAAGTCAGGGTATCAACGATATCCTTGACCGTCGATGCGCCGATGGCCTCGATTTCTTTGCGGCTGATGATTTGCACTGGCGACGCGGTTTGCTCATCGATGCCGCGTTTGATGTTCGAACCGGTAACGACCACTTTCTGTACCGCTGGCGCGGCGGCCTGCTCGGTTTGCGCGTGCGCCGCTTGCGTCCCAACCAGCGTCAGCGCCACTGCAACGACGCCGCGCTTTAAAACGAATTGCTTTTTCAACGTAATTCCTCCCTTAACCTGCAACGAAAATTATCTGGCTTTGGTAAAGCCGTTTTTCTTGTCTTTGAGTGTCAAAGCATTACGATTTTCTTTCATGTACACAATTTTTACAAAGGGATAACTTTGCAAGTTACCAATTTGGTGAATTGACGTTGCAAGCAGGCGACAGAGGGCGATGCTGATCGGTAAGAATTGTGTTCAGGACAGGATAGATGGCGCACATAAAAAAACCCGCCGAAGCGGGTTTTTTTATGTTGCTGCGAAGGCCGATTACTTGGCGTTCATCAGCGCCACGGTGGTGTCGAGCATGCGGTTCGAGAAGCCCCACTCGTTGTCGTACCA
>JAIENA010000307.1 GCA_019751755.1 Burkholderiaceae bacterium
CTTCGTTAATGCTGGGCGCCCGTCCCGCCGGAGGCCCGCCATGATGCCCGTGCCCACCTTGCTGCGTTGTGCCATGCCGTGCCTGTTGCTGGCCGCTTGTGCCGCGCCCGAGGCCCCGTCATCGCAAGTTCCCTTTGGCGCCACGGCACGCGCCGCCTTTGCGCGCCAGGCCATCAGCCTGCCGTCGGCGGCGCCGGTGACGGGGCTCGACGGCGCGGCGGCGCTGCAGGCGCAGCAGGGATACCGCAAGAGCTTCGCGGAACGCGAGCCGGCCTTGCGGCCGCTGATCCTTGGCGTGGGAGCGCAAAAGTGACGCGTGGCAGGGGGCGCCGCGGCGTCCTTTCGGTGGACTGCGCGCTGGGGTTGATGATCGTGCTGCAGTTGACGTTCTTGCTACTGGAAATGGCCCGTGCATTGTGCGTCTGGAACATGGTGCCGGAAGTTACGCGCTACGCCGCGCGCATGGCCGCCATCACTGATTTTTCCTGCGCCGCCGCGCTGCAGGCGGTGCGCCGTAAGGCGATTTTCCACCAGCGCGACAGCGACGCCGAGCTGTTGCTAAGCGGGGGCGTCACGCAAGACCATGTGCTGATTGACTACCTGTGGCAGGACAGCAGCGGCGCCCTGCAGGCGCTCGGCGCCGGTGCGCTGCCGGCGGGCCCGGCGCAGAACCGCGCCAACTGCATGGCCAATCCCGCCAGCAGTGGCTGTATCCAGTTTGTGCGGGCCCGCATCTGCAGCCCGGTCGGCTGTGAGCCGGTGCCTTACCTGCCGATGCTGCCTTGGCTGCCGTTGCCGGCCATCACCGTGCCGATGGCGGCCACGGTGGTGCGGGCCGAATCCCTGGGGTACCGCCCCCCCACGCCATCAAGTCCGGCGGCCATGCCCTGTTCGTGAAGGAGACATCATGAAAGCATTGATCATCAGCCATGACGCGGAACTGCAGGCGGACATCGCCGCGCAGGGTTCGGCGCGCATGCCGGCGCTGGAAGTGCTGGCGGTGCGGCAAGGGATGCGCGACGCGGTGGAGCGGCTGCTACCGGACCCGCCCGGCCTGGTGGTGCTGGACGCCAGCGAACTGGCGCCGGGCGAGGCGGAGCTGGTGGAGCCGCTGGCGCGCCATTATCCGCGCGCCTCGTTCATGCTGCTGACCCGCGCGCCGCAGCAGGATTTGCTGATCCGCGCGATGCGCGCCGGCATGCGCGAGGTGCTGGCGCTGCCGCTTGAGCACCGCGCCTTCCATGATGCGATGGACCGCATCGAGGTGGACGCCGGCATCACGCGCATGCGCGACGGCAAGGCGCTGGCGTTCATCTCCTGCAAGGGTGGCAGTGGCGCCACGTTCCTGTCGACCAATTTCGGTTATGCGCTGGCGGAGCTGGGCGGCTGCAAGGTGCTGCTGATGGATTTACACGGCCAGTTCGGCGATGCGACGCTGTATGTGTCGGACCAGAAGCCGGTGATGACCCTGTCCGATATCTGCGCCCAGATCGGCCGCATGGACGGCGCTTTTCTCGACTCGTGCCTGGTGCATGTGGCGCCCGGCTTTGGCGTGCTGGCGGCGGCCGATGACCCGGGCCACGCGGTGGAGATGAAGCCGGACCACATGGACATCATTCTGCGCGTGGCGCGCCAGCATTACGACTACATCCTGCTGGACGTGGGACGCCAGATCGATGCGCTTTCGCTGCGCGCGCTGGACCACGCGGACGCGATCTATCCGGTGCTGCAGCTGGCGCTGCCGGACATCCGCGATGGCCGCCGCCTGCTCGACATCTTCCGCTCGCTGGGCTATCCGGGCGAACGTATCCGGCTCATCGTCAACCGCTATGAAAAGGGCGGCAAGCTGCGCCTGTCCGACCTGGCGGCCGCGCTGGGGGCGGACGTGGCGCATACGGTGCCCAACGATTACCTGGCGGCGACCGATTCCGTCAACCAGGGCGTGCCGCTGCTGCAATTGTCGCGCGGCAGCCCGCTGGCGCGTAGCCTGGGGGAATTGGTGGAGTTGGTGACGGCGCGGCGGATTCCGGAAAACAAAGGGCTGTTCGACCGCCTGTTTGGACGTGGGGAGGATGTATGAGTTTGCGCGAACGTTTGGCCAGCCTCGATGAGGGCCGCCTGGTGCCGGGCGGCGCCAGTGGCGGGCCGGTACTGACCGCCAGCCTGCCCGATCTGGCATACCAGGAATTGCGCAAGTCGATGCATCAGGCGATCCTCGACCGCATCGACCTGGAGCGCTTGAAGAAACTCACGCCGGAACAGTTCCGCCATGAACTGGCGCTACTGGTGCAGAGGGTCATCGAAGATGAGCGCATCGTGCTGAACCAGAATGAACGGCACCGGCTGGTGCTCGATATCCAGAATGAAATGCTGGGTTTCGGTCCGCTCGAACCGTTGCTGGCCGATGCCGGCGTGTCCGACATTCTGGTCAACTCGGCCAGCAAGGTCTATGTCGAGCGGGGCGGACGGCTGGAACTGACGGCGGTGACCTTCCATGACAATGCCCACCTGATGAAAATCATTGAAAAAATCGTCTCGCGGGTGGGGCGCCGCATCGATGAATCGAGCCCGATGGTCGATGCGCGCCTGCCCGACGGCTCGCGCGTCAACGCCATTATTCCACCGCTGGCGATCGACGGGCCGATGCTGTCGATCCGCCGCTTTGCCACCAATCCGCTGACGATCGCCAACCTGCTGGCCTATAAAAGCCTGACGCCGCCGATGGTGCAGGTGCTCGAAGCGCTGGGGCAGGCCAAGATCAATATCCTGATTTCCGGCGGCACCGGCAGCGGCAAGACCACGCTGCTGAACGTGTTGTCCGGCTTTATTCCCGGCAGCGAGCGCATCGTCACCATCGAGGATGCGGCGGAACTGCAATTGCGCCAGCCGCATGTGGTGCGGCTGGAAACCCGGCAGCCCAATATCGAAGGCAAGGGCGAGGTCACGCAGCGCGCGCTGGTGCGCAATGCGCTGCGGATGCGGCCGGACCGCATCATCCTGGGGGAAGTGCGCGGCGCCGAGGCGATCGACATGCTGCAGGCCATGAACACGGGACACGAAGGCTCGCTGGCCACGATCCATTCGAATTCACCGCGTGATGCGCTGGCGCGGCTGGAAAACATGGTCGGCATGGCGGGCGTGCACCTGACGCCGCGCGCCGTGCGGCAGCAGATTTGCTCCGCCATCACGGTGGTGATGCAGGTATCGCGCCTGACCGATGGCGCGCGCAAGCTGGTCAGCTTGCAGGAAGTCACCGGCATGGAAGGAGAAATGATCGCGATGCATGAAATTTTCCGCTTTGACCAGGATGGCATCGATGGCGCGGGCAAGGTGCTGGGGCGTTTCCGCGCCACCGGCGTGCGGCCGCGCTTCGCGGAACGCTTGCGCATGTTTGGCGCGCCGGTGCCGGACAGCGCGTTTGATCCCGACAAGATCTACGAATAGGAGGCAGCCATGGACCTGATGTTTTCCGCCTTCGCGGTGGTGCTGTTTGCCGCCGTGATCCTGGCCATCGAGGGCGCCTGGCTGTGGTGGTCCGGCAACCATGGCGGCGATGCGCGCCGCATTGCGCGCCGCCTGCAACTGATGGCGGCGCGCACCGATGGCGGCGAGCCGGTCACGATCCTCAAGCAGCGCCGCTACAGCGCGCTGCCGCTGCTGGACAACTGGCTGCGGCGCGTGCCCCGGGTGGCGCTGTTCGACCGGCTGTTGCTGCAGGCCGGCGCCAATTGGACGGTGGCGCGGTTTGGCGCGCTGCAGGGCGCGCTGCTGCTGGCGGCGGCCAGCGTACCGGCGGTGCTGGGGGCGCCGCCGCTGGCGCGGCTGGCACTACTGGCCGTGGCGGCGCTGGCGCCGGTGCTGGCGCTGTTGAAGGCGCGCGAGCGGCGTTTGCGCAAGCTCGAGCAGCAATTGCCGGAAGTGGCCGATTTTCTTGGCCGCGCGCTGCGCGCGGGACACTCGTTTGCCAATGTGCTGCAAATGGTGGGCCATGAAATGCCGGAGCCGACCGGCAGTGAATTCCGCATGGCGTATGAAGAAATCAATTATGGCGTGCCGATGAATGAAGCGCTGCACAACCTGGCCGTGCGGATTCCGCTGACGGACCTGCGCTACATGGTGCTGGCGGTGCTGATCCAGCGCGAATCGGGCGGCAACCTGGCGGAGTTGCTGGACAATGTCAGCAATATGGTGCGGGCCCGTTTAAAACTGATGGCGCAGGTGCGGGTGCTGTCCGCTGAAGGGCGCATGTCGGCCTGGATACTGGGTTTGCTGCCGGTCGGCGTGGTGGCGCTGATGGCGCTGCTCAATCCCGGCTATATCTCCGTGCTGTGGACTGATCCGGCCGGGGTGCGGCTGTTGTGGTATGCGGCCGGCGCCATGCTGGCCGGTTTTCTATGGATGCGCAAGGTGATCGGGATCCGGGTATGAACGGCGCCACGATCGCGTTCCTGCTGCTGGTGTTCGTGGTGGTGGCGGCAATTGTGCTGCTGGCGCTGTGGCTGTTCGCGCCGGATGCGTTGCGGGCGCGCCTGAGCGGGCAAATGCGTGAACCCAGCCCCACGCCGCAGGAGGGGCATGGCAACTGGATCGAGCGCATGGCGCGCGTGGCGCAGCCGCTGACCCGCCTGTCGCTGCCGGAGCAGGGCTGGGAACAGTCGCCGCTGCGCACCCGCTTCATTACGGCGGGGTGGCGTCATCCTTCCGCCCCGGCGCTGTATTTCGCCGCCAAGACCATGCTGGCGTTGCTGCTGCCGGTCATGGTCGCGCTGCTGGCCGCGGGTCGGGCGCCGCAGCAGGCATGGCTGGCGCTGTTGCTGGGCGCCGCCGCGATCGGCTACTACCTGCCCAATGCGGTGCTGGCGCGCACGGCATTGTGCCGCCAGCGGGACATCTTTGAACATTTGCCCGATGCGCTCGATTTGCTGACGGTGTGCGTGGAAGCGGGCCTGAGCCTGGAGCGGGCGCTGGTGCGGGTGGCGGCCGAAATCCACATCAAAAGCGTGGCGCTGGCGCAGGAATTACAGCTGACCCTGATGGAAATGCGGGCTGGCTTCAGCAAGGAAAAAGCGCTGCGCAACCTGGCGCTGCGCAGCGGCGTGGAAGACATGGATACGCTGGTGGCGATGCTGATTCAGTCGCAGCGCTTCGGCACCAGCATGGGCGATTCGCTGCGGATTCATTCTGACAACCTGCGCACCAAGCGCCGTATGGCGGCGGAAGAAGCGGCGGCGAAGATCGGCTTGAAATTGCTGTTCCCGCTGATCTTTTGCATCTTCCCGACGCTGATGCTGGTGCTGCTGGGCCCGGCGGCGCTGCAAGTGGCGCGCGTGCTGATGCCGGGGGGGCTGAAGTGATATGCGGGGCAGCGTAGTGTCACCGCAATGTCACCGCAGTGCCCTCTCAGTGCCAGGATACGCTGCCCATGCCGCGCGCCGTCGAATGGCGGTTGGCCGGCTGGCCGTACACGGTGGCCGAGCCCATGCCGGACAGGCGCAGGTGGGCCGAGGTTTTCGCATAGACAGTGGCGCCGCCCAGGCCCGACATGTCGACGTCGACGCTGTCGGCCTTCAAGCCTTGCGCATCGAGGCTGCCGATGCCGCCCAGCTTGGCGCGCAGGTCTTTGCTTTGGCCGCTGATGACGATCTGGCCCGCGCCTTTCAGGTTCAGGTCGACCCGTTCCGCCATGCCGGTATTGACGTTCATGCTGCCCACGCCGCTCAGGCGCGCGTCCATGTGCTTGTAGCGCGACGCCATGTTGATGGCGCCGGCGCCTTCCAGCGACAGGCGCATATCGTCGCCGCTAAAGCCGGACAGCTCCGCCGACCCCACGCCGGACGAGATGAATTCACGCAGGTTCGGCAAGGTCAGTTCGGCGCGCAGTTGCGGGTTGTTGACACTGATGCCGCGCAGGTCGGTGCCGATGCGCAGCGTGTCGCCGTTTTGCACCACCGTGATTTTCGGCACGTAGCGCTTGTCGCCCGACACCACCAGCGACGCGGTATTGCCTTGCTTCAGTTGCAGGTTGATGATCCCATCGAGCACTACTTTGACGGCCCGGGCATCGACCGTGCGGATTTCGCTGATGATGTCATCGGCCACGGCCAGGCCGTGTGCCGCGTACAGGGAAACCGCCATCATGGTGGCGCTGATAAATTTGTTCATCGTACTGCTCCTGGATCGGTGGCGCCGGCGGCGGCGGTCGCGGAATTAATTGGCGAGCGCTGCTTTTTCAGCGGCGCTCAGCCGTTTGGCGCTGATCACGATCACCTGCATGTTGCCGGCGGCAGCTTGGGCCGCTTGGGCCGCAGGGGCGGTGGTGACGATCTGCTTGGTCGCTGGCGTGGCGGCGACGGCGGTGGTGACCAGGGTGGCGCCGGCCAGGGTGGCGGCGGCGAGGAAGATGGCTTCCATGTTTTTAGCGATGTTCATGTTCGGCTCCTTGTGTGTTTGTCGGTTCGTTGAGTGAACTATAGACAAGGGCGGTTGGCAGCTCTATCGGTGTGCGACGAACTGCCGTTTAGGTGACATGAACTGCATAAAACAGGAACCAAGCGCCGGCGCGCGTGTTGACATCGGTCAAATGTTGGTCAAAGGTGGCTTATGCCGCCTCATCTTCCTCATCGACCCGCGCCGCGCGCATCCATTGCACCAGCGGATACGCATCCTTCAGGCCATTGGCAATCAGCGGCAGCAGCAAGTCCGGCTGGTTCAGGTCAAGGTCGATTTCGGTCCACACAAAGAAGCTTTTCAGTTTGATGTATTCAATGTGTTCATGGTCGGCATCGAAGCCTTTGGGCGGGCGCTGCAGCTTGCCTTCATCCCGGATGGTGCCGTAGCGCGCCTTGAGGGCTTTATTTTTCAGCACTTTGCTGAAGCCGGCCGCGTCTTCCACCATGGCGCGCCGCAGCGCCTTGATGCGGTGTGGCGGCGGCATGTATTCGCCGGCGCCGAACAGCAGGCGGCCGTCGCCATCGAGCTGAAAATAATACGTGGGACCGCCGGCCTTGGACGGGCGGCGCATGTCGTTGGGCGCGATGGCGGCCGAAAAACGGGTTTTATATGGGCTTTTATCGTGGGCGAAGCGCACATCGCGGTTGATGCGGAACAGTGCCTTCTTCGGATTGCAGAACTTGACGGCCGGGTCGAACTTGCCCAGTTCGCCAATCAGCCCGGTGACCAGGTGCAGGAATTCTTCGCGCAGGATGTCGTAGCGCGGCTTGTTCATGATGAACCAGGGACGGTTGTTGTTGTCGGCCAGTTCGGTCAGGTAGTTTTTCAGGTCGCGCAGGTGCATGGGCTTATCAAAAGATCGGGAGGGAGACGGAGCATTATGCCGCCGCTCCGCCTACTTCGCCACCGGCCGCTTGCCCACGGTGACGGCCATGTCGCTTTCCCGGCTCTTGCGCAGCACGCGCATGGTGGCCTTGCCGCCCGGCGGCAGCGCGGCGATCAGGTTCAGCATTTCCGTGGTGTCGTGCACCTCCTTGCCTTCCACCGACAGCAGGATGTCGCCCGGCTTGATGCCGGCCTTGTCGGCCGGGCCGTTGCGCACCACGCCGGCGATGATGGCGCCGCTGCTGCGTTGCAAGCCAAAGCTTTGCGCCAGTTCCGGCGTGATTTCCTGTGTTTCCACGCCGATCCAGCCGCGCACCACATGGCCGGAGGTGATAATCGATTCCATCACGCTTTTCACCGTCGACACGGGAATCGCAAAGCCGATCCCAACTGAGCCGCCGCTTTGCGAATAAATCGCGGAATTAATGCCGAGTAAATGGCCGTTGGTATCGATCAGGGCACCGCCGGAATTGCCAAAATTAATGGCGGCGTCGGTCTGGATGAAATTCTCGAAATTATTGATGCGCAGGTTATTGCGTCCCAGCGCGGAAATAATCCCCATGGTGACGGTCTGGCCGACGCCGAACGGATTGCCGATCGCCAGCACCACGTCGCCCACCTTGGCCGTTTCGGCGTGGCCCAGCACGATCACGGGCAGTTGGTCCAGCTCAACCTTGATCACCGCTAGGTCGGTTTCCGGATCGGTGCCGACTACTTTGGCGCTGCTCTTGCGGCCATCCGGCAAGACCACCTGGATCTCGTCGGCCGCATCGACGACGTGGTTGTTGGTGAGGATATAGCCGGCCGGACTGACGATCACGCCCGAACCCAGGCTGGACTGGTCGTCGTCGCCCTCATCACGGTCACCGCCACGCTCGTCACCGCGTTCACCGCCACGTTCACCACGGTCAAAGAAACGGCGGAAAAACGGGTCGCGCGACAGCGGATGCTTGCGGTTGGGCGCCTTGGTGGTCAACACATTGACCACCGCCGGCATCGCGCGCGCGGCGGCCAGGCGGTATGAGCCGGGCGACGGCGGGGTATTGACGGACGCTTCCAGCAAGGTGGCGGGGCGGGCATTGCCCGCGCCCAGCTGACGCACGGCGGCCGGCAGGCTGGCCGCGTCGGGACGGACGGCGTGATAGACGAAATACAGCGCGAGGACGACGGTCACCGTTTGCGCAAACAACAGCCATAGTCGTCGCATGATCTTCATCCCCAAGCCGCCCCGGTGTCAGGTCATCGGGATGGCTTACTTATTTTTCAGCGAGTCACGGATTTCGCGCAGCAGCAGGATGTCTTCCGCCGTCGGCGCCGGCTCGGCTGGCGCTGCCGGCGGCTCGTTACGGCGGGCCTTTTGCAGCAGACGCACCATCTGGAAAATGATAAACGCCAGTATGACGAAGTTTAACAGGATGGTCAGGAAGTTACCGTACGCCAGTACCGCGCCCAGTTTTTTGGCTTCGGCCAGCGACAAATCCATGGCCTGGCCATTGAGCGGCAGGTAGTAATTGGCGAAATCCAGGCCGCCGATCAGTTTGCCGATGGGCGGCATGATGATGTCCTGCACCAGCGAATCGACGATCTTGCTGAACGCCGCGCCCACGATCACACCGACGGCGAGATCGACCACATTGCCTTTCATGGCAAAGTCTTTGAATTCTTGCATCATGCGCATATACACACTCCAGATAAATTAACCAGCCGATCATAGCTGCAACCTGTTGCTTTTCACAACATATTGCGGGGTCTGCAGGGCATGGACAATTTACCCATGGACGGCGTTGCGCAATGTGGGGCAGAATTTACACAATTACTACGTTTTCCTTTAATTCAAAAAAAATTTGTCCTACAATTTAAGGTTGATGCAATCTCAGTAGTCGTATAACAACTATTTGCAATTAGATGATTGGGGTTTGTGTATGAGTATCGAAAAGCAGGTCGATCCCGGCCGACGCGGTTTGCTGGCGGCCACATGTGCCGCAGGCGGCGTAGTAGGCTTGTCTGCCACCGGCGCCTTGGTCAGTACCTTCCAGCCGTCCGAGCGGGCCAAAGCCGCCGGTGCGCCGGTGGAGGTCGACATCAGCTCCCTGCAGCCGGGCGAGATGAAGACGGTGGAATGGCGTGGTAAGCCGGTGTGGATTTTGCGCCGCACCCCTGAAATGGTCGCATCGCTGAAAAAGACCGACGGCCAGGTGGCTGATCCGGACTCGAAACGCAACCCCAACGAATTCACGCCGGAATATTGCCTGAACAAGGGCCGTTCCATCAAAGAAGAATACCTGGTCGCGATCGGCATCTGCACCCACCTGGGCTGCTCGCCATCGACCAAGTTCGTGCCGGGCCCGCAATCGTCGCTGCCGGATGACTGGGCCGGGGGGTTCCTGTGCCCGTGCCACGGTTCGACCTTCGACCTGGCCGGCCGCGTCTACAAGAACGTGCCGGCACCGGACAACCTGCCGGTGCCGCGCCACATGTACCTGAGCGACACCAAGCTGATCATCGGTAAAGACCAGAAAGGCGAGGCATAACCATGGGTGCATTCAAAGAAACCAAGTTTCCTGCCAATGCACCGGTCGCCCAAAAGGCCCTGGGCTGGGTCGACGACCGTTTCCCGCTGACCAAGCTGTGGAACGACCAGTGGGGCAAGTACTACGCCCCGAAAAACTTCAATTTCTGGTACATCTTCGGCTCGCTGGCCATGCTGGTGCTGGTGCTGCAGATCGTCACCGGCATCTTCCTGACCATGCACTACAAGCCGGACGCCAACCTGGCCTTCGGTTCGGTCGAATACATCATGCGCGAAGTGCCGTGGGGCTGGCTGGTGCGTTACATGCACTCGACCGGCGCGTCCGCGTTCTTCATCATCGTCTACCTGCACATGACGCGCGCGCTGCTGTACGGTTCGTACCGCAAGCCACGTGAACTGATCTGGCTGTTCGGTTTCGCGATCTTCCTGTGCCTGATGGCGGAAGCCTTCTTCGGCTACTTGCTGCCATGGGGCCAGATGTCGTACTGGGGCGCCCAGGTGATCGTCAACCTGTTTGGTGCGATTCCGTTGATCGGCCCTGACCTGTCGCTGTGGATTCGTGGCGACTACGTGGTGTCCGACGCCACCCTGAACCGCTTCTTCGCATTCCACGTGATCGCGATTCCGCTGGTGCTGCTGGGCCTGGTGGCGGCGCACTTGATCGCACTGCACGAAGTCGGCTCGTCCAACCCGGACGGTATCGAAGTCAAGGAAAACCTGGGCCCGGACGGCCACCCGGTCGATTCGATTCCATCGCATCCGTACTACACGGTGCACGACCTGTTCGGCGTGTCGGTGTTCCTGCTGATCTTCTCGACGGTGGTGTTCTTTGCGCCGGAAATGGGCGGATATTTCCTGGAGTACAACAACTTCCTGCCAGGCGACTCGCTGAAAACCCCGCTGCACATCGCGCCAACCTGGTACTTCACGCCGTTCTACTCGGTGCTGCGCGCCACCACGGCCGACTTCATGTGGGTGCTGATGTTTGCCGTGGCCGCCTATGTGGCGTTCCTGTGGCTGAAGTCGCGCCTGTCGAGCATGGCCAAAACGGCGATTGCCGCCGGCGCGCTGGTGGCCATCATCGGCATGCTGCCAGCGGTGCTCGATGCGAAATTCTGGGGTGTGGTGTTCTTCGGCGCGTCGGTGGTGATCCTGGCCTTCCTGCCATGGCTGGACTACTCGAAGGTCAAATCGATCCGCTATCGTCCGGACTGGCATAAATATGTGTACATGCTGTTCGGCATCTCGTTCGTTACGCTGGGCTACCTCGGTACCCAGGCGCCGAGCCCGGTCGGTACTGTGGTGTCGCAGATCTGCACGCTGTACTACTTCTTCTTCTTCCTGCTGATGCCATGGTGGAGCGCAATGGGCCAGTTCAAGCCGGTCCCATCCCGCGTTACCTACCACCCGCATTGATTGCCGACCATTGCTGAAGAGGACATGTACATGATGTTTGCTAAAAAGTTAATTGCCATCCTGGCGCTGGTGGTCCCCGGACTGGCGCTGGCTAGTGGCGGCGGTCACCCGCTGGACAAGGCACCGGATCGTTCGACCAACATGGCAGCGCTGCAAAATGGTGCCAAGTTGTTTGTGAACTACTGCCTGAACTGCCATAATGCGTCTTCGATGCGTTATAACCGGTTGAAAGACCTGGGCCTGACGGAAGAACAGATCAAGGGTAACCTGCTGTTTACGGGGGAAAAAGTCGGCGAATTGATGACCACGGCGATGCCGGCCAAGGATGCCAAGGCCTGGTTCGGCGCGGTTCCGCCGGATTTGTCGGTGATTTCGCGTGCGAAATCGTCACCACAAGGCACCGGCGGCGACTACCTGTATACTTATCTGCGCACTTTCTACAAGGATGACAACCGTCCGAACGGCTGGAACAACCTGGTGTTGGCAAACGCGGCGATGCCGCACGTCCTGTGGGAGTTGCAGGGGGTGCAGAGCGCCAAGTTCGCAGAGGTGGCGGATCCACATGATCCGGCCAAGAAAGAGCACAAATTCGTTGGTTTTGAACAGGTGAAGCCCGGCGCCATGAGTAAACTGGAGTACGACACTGCGGTGGCGGACCTGGTAGGCTACATGGAGTGGATGGCCGAACCTGCCCAGCAGACCCGCAAACGCCTGGGCGTTTGGGTCTTGCTGTTCCTGTCCTGCTTTGTGCTGCTGGCCTGGCGCCTGAACGCATCGTACTGGAAGGAAGTTAAATAAGAGTATGGCGGCCCGGCTTGTGCGGGCCTTCATTATGTTTTGCGCCGCCCGCCGAGGCGGGCGCGCTCCTTGGGGTGAGCCGCTTTTGCGGCTACATCCCATTTTGTTTCTAAGGAACTACGAAAAATGATGGTTCTCTACTCGGGCACGACCTGCCCCTTCTCGCAACGCTGCCGCCTGGTCCTGTTTGAAAAAGGCATGGATTTTGAAGTGCGCGATGTGGACTTGTTCAACAAGCCGGAAGACATTTCGACCATGAATCCCTACGGCCAGGTACCGATCCTGGTCGAGCGCGAACTGATTCTGTACGAATCGAACATCATCAATGAGTACATCGATGAGCGTTTCCCGCACCCGCAACTGATGCCGGCCGACCCGCTGATGCGCGCCCGTGCCCGCCTGATGCTGTTCAACTTCGAAAAAGAATTGTTCGTGCACGTGCACACGCTGGAGTCCGAGCGTGCCAAGGCCAACGACAAGAGCCACGACAAGGCCCGTGCGGAAATCCGCGACCGCCTGACCACGCTGGCGCCGTTGTTCCTGAAGAACAAGTACATGCTGGGCGATGAGTTCTCGATGCTGGACGTGGCGGTTGCACCGCTGCTGTGGCGTCTGGATCACTACGGTATCGAACTGTCGAAAACCGCTGCGCCGCTGATGAAATACGCCGAGCGTATCTTCTCGCGTCCTGCGTATATCGAAGCGCTGACCCCATCTGAAAAGGTTATGCGCCGTTAATACCATGGCAGACATCTCGACCAAGCCCTACATGCTGCGTGCCATCTACGAGTGGTGCACCGACAGCGGCTATACGCCTTATCTGGCCGTCAAAGTCGATGCCGCCACCACGGTACCGATGGAATACGTGAAGAAGGGCGAAATTGTGCTCAACATCAGCTTTGGCGCCACTTCGGGGCTGAAGATGGACAATGACAGCATCCGCTTCCACGCCCGCTTCGGCGGCGTGTCGCGCGAAATTTTCGTGCCGGTGAATAATGTCATGGCCATCTATGCCAACGAAAACGGCCAGGGCATGGCGTTCGAGCCACAATTAGGCCAGCAAGAACCGTCCGCACCAGCGCCGGCGCCCTCGGCGCCGACCCTGGCGCCGGTCCCGAGCCCGGCGCCATCGTTCGAGTCCCGTCCAGCTGACACCGTCAGCCAGGACGCCCCGGACGACGGCGGCGAACCGCCGAAAAAGGGCGGTCGTCCTACCCTGACACGTATCAAATAGCGTATAATCCGCGCTGAAAAGTTTACGCCGGCTTAGCTCATTTGGTAGAGCAGTTGATTTGTAATCATCAGGTGGCCAGTTCGAAACCGGCAGCCGGCACCAAGATTCTGATGCAAGTTGTATCAGGCAGTATCGAAAACCCGCCTCTCTCATAGGGAGCGCGGGTTTTTTGTTGTCTCGGGTAGGCTTATGACGTAGCGTGGAAGCGCACAGAAATACCGTCATTTTTGGCGGTATCTGCTGTCAGCGCGAAAACGAGATACCGTCAGGAGGCAGCGATGGCGCTCACCGATTCTTTCGTCCGGATGGCCAAACCCAGCAAGGTGTCCGGCGACAAACACGCCGATGGCGGCGGTATGTACCTGCTGGTGACGCAAACCGGAAAATACTGGCGCATGGATTACCGCTTCCTTGGCAAGCGCAAAACCCTGGCGCTGGGTGTTTACCCGGCCGTATCGTTGGCCAGCGCCCGCAAGCGGCGCGATGCGGCCCGCAAATTGTTGGCCGAGGACATCGATCCGAGCTTGGCAAAGCAGGAGGACCGCCGCTCAAAGATCGCCGCTGCTCAGCAAACCTTCGAAGTGGTGGCCAAGCAATGGATGGTGAAAATTGCGCCTACCCGTACCGCCAGCACGCAAAAGAAGGTTCAGCGGTGGCTCGACCAGAATCTCTTGCCCGTGATCGGGAAAAAGCCGATTGCGGACATCAAGCCGCGTGACGTATTGGCCGCCATGCAGAAAATGGAGGCGCGCGGCGCTGTCGAGTCCGCACATCGGGTGAAGCAGCTCTGCGGTCAGATTTTCAGGTTCGCGGTGGCGCTCGACTTGGTGGAGCGTGATGTCACGGTCGACCTGCGCGGAGCCCTTGCGCCGACGGTGCGGCGCAATTTCTCCGCCATCACGGAGCCGAAGCAGGTGGGGGCGCTGATGCGCGCCATTTACGATTACCACGGCTTTCCTGCGGCCGTGGCGGCGCTCAAACTAGCCCCCTTGGTGTTCGTGCGCCCTGGCGAACTGCGGGCCGCAGAGTGGACGGAATTCGATCTGGATGCGGCGGAGTGGCGGATACCAGCGGCCAAGATGAAAATGAAGGTCGAACACCTTGTGCCGCTCAGCAAGCAGGCCGTGGACATCCTGCGCGATCTGTATCCCATCACTGGCGACGGGCGGTATGTCTTCCCCAGCCTGCGCAGCAAGGCCTGCATGAGCGAGAACACCATCAATGCCGCCTTGCGCTACATGGGGTACAGCAAGGAGGTCATGACCGGCCATGGTTTTCGCGCCATGGCACGAACCATTCTCGATGAAGTGCTGGGGGAACGTCCCGACCTGATCGAGCACCAGCTTGCCCATACGGTGCGTGATCCGCTGGGGCGAGCGTATAACCGCACGTCGCATTTGCCCGCCAGGCGGGAGATGATGCAGCGCTGGGCTGATTATCTGGACAAGTTGCGGGTTGGGGCTGAGGTTATTCCGCTTCATGGCGGCAAAGGATAGCCAGAAGGGTAGAGAAGAAGGGGCCGGCCAGATGCACTGACCGGCCCCTTCCGTTTCTGGTTTCTGGAAATGGCGCCGGAAGACTGTCCAAGACGGTCAGCCGACGCCACGGCTGGCGTCAATGCAGCGCTGCTGCCATTGGGCGATTTCCGTCGCGTCCCAGGCTACGGACTTTGGCCCGATGGGAATCGGCGCTGGCAAGATGCCTGCCTTTACTTTTCGCCAGATGGTGGCACGAGACCAGCCAGGAGATGTGCGGCGGCAATTAGGTTTCTGGGCGCTTCTAATTGTTGCCTATGGGCAATCGTCCGTTTGGATCGTGGCAGCCAATATGTCAGCGAACTGTATCAGGGTCTTTTAGGCAAACACAGGTTCATTTGCAGCATGAGCCGGATGGGAAATTGCTGGACACTCGTCGCCGAACGCTTCTTCCTGAACCTCGCAATGGACCGCATCTGGCAATGCCAGTACGCTAATCAAGCGGAGGCCAAGATCGGCATCACAGACCACATCGTTGGCTTCTACAGCCAGCGATTGAATTCAGCACTGAGTAATCTGCCACTCGCCGCTTACGAGCGAGAAATGGCAGTACCTGAACCTATTGTTGTGCCCGAAATTACTTGACTACCGCACCCATCTGTTTCGTGCCCATTCGGTGGTCTGCTGGAGGACGCAACAAGTGGCTTGATAGAGCAGCGTATTCTCGTGTGTTGGCGCTCCTGCTCCATGGGGAAAGCGCTTCTCCCAAGCCCTTCATCTCAGTTGCAGACTGGCTGAACACGCTTGATGAAGGCCGTAGACACTGATCAGTCTTCGTCTCACATTTTAGGCGTCGGCTGCCCTTACAAGCATCAGATTGGTTGCTCCATTGTGATATTCTTGCAAGATATAGTTTAATTGAGTCAAAAATGGAAAAAGCAGCTGTCAAGTCTACTAAGAAGGTAAATACAGCACAGGAGCGACTCCGCTTCGCAAGTGTTAGCCTGGTACGTCAAGGGGAACATCGATTCTTCTCGCTGACGCTTCCAAGTGAACTTCTAGCGGAGACCTGCTTCGTCATCGCCAGAGACGAGGATCCAATTAAAGGTTTTCAACGTGAGCTAGATTTAAAACGAGCTAAGGAAATTGCTGCCTACATTGATAGCGGATTGGGGACAATTCCTAGTTCAATCGTTCTGTCGGCGCAGCCCGATGCGGAACTTGAATATGATCGTGCTCGTAAAAGCTTGAGCTTTAATTCGATTCGAAAAGCTTTTTTGATCATTGATGGGCAACACCGCGTGTACGGATTTATGCAGGCAAAAACCGCATTTCGCGTACCAGTAATTATCTATGATGGTCTTTCAAGAAGAGATGAAACTCGCCTTTTCATTGACATCAACTCCAAACAAAAAGGTGTGCCAGCAGAATTGCTTTTGGATATCAAGAAACTTGCAGAATACGAGAAGGACGAGGAAGAACTCTTGCGAGAGATTTTCGACATTTTCCTCCACGATACGTCCAGCGTCCTTTACGGTCGCCTCTCACCCGCCTCAAAAGCGGTTGGGAAAATTTCTCGCTCAGTATTCAATACTGCGATGAAGCCTTTGGTGAGGGTATTCGGTGAAAAGGAAGCAGAGGAGCTATTCGAAGTATTGAATGCATATCTGACGGCACTGAACGATGGAGTTTTGATACCACAGGAACAAGAGTCAATACTTAGTACGGCAATGTTTTTCCGCGCAGCGTGTGCTTTCTTCTTGATAATAGCACCAAAAGTTAAGGATCGATTTGGTGCTATTTATACGGCAGACAATTTCTATTTCTTCACTGAACAGGTCGGTCAAAATATTAAGCCGAGCAAATTGAAAGGAACGGGTACGGCGTATAAGCCAATTGTCGACAGCATGGAGGCTGCGCTCAAAGGAACATTCCAACTCTGATGACCGCCATCCGTGTTATTTTACAAAGCGCGAGGCTTGCGCTGTTTCAGCCGCTGGGAGGTTCGGGCGTCGATTTAAAGGGTTGGCTTGCAAACCAAAATTACTTTATCGATACGGACATCCAAAAGAATCAATTCTCGATTCGGCCATCGAACTCAAACGAAGTTGCTCAAGCACTTGCACATGATCTTAATCGAATGTCGTGTGCCGCTTTTGAAAGCGCGGCTGGAGTAGGCCCCGATTCTGTTGTACCTCGTAGTCTTGCGTGGGGAGCAATTAGATCTTATTACTCCGCCTTCTTTGCGGCTCACGCGTTCATGCGACTGTTTGGCTCAGGATGTGTTCAACTTGATGCTGATCATGTAAATAAGATATTTTCTTCGGCTACTTTGTTTCAGAAAACAGGGACTCTCACTGGTTTGGATGCTGGGTTTTTCCATGTTGAAATTAGCCCTAATTTTGATTCATTAAAATTTGTTCGACTCCGTGATTCTCATAAAGATACGTGGGGGACTTTGATAGATGTTATCGAAAAAATTAACGATTCAATTCCTTCTGCTACAGCTCTAAGCAAGCATAAGGTTGACGCATCCATGCTTTTGGCAGATATTAAGAGCGGATTGAGTCGTTCTGGGTCTAGCAAAGGAAACTGGCTTTCAACCATGCGTAACTCAATGAATTATCAGCATTCGCATGGAGTGTGGTTTCCGTTTAGTTCCAGGGATGCACGCGTAGAGCTGCTCGACTCAGCGTCTCGCTCGTGGCTCAACACTCGGCGTTCTCAAAAACCAAGTGCAACACCCATTTGCTGTAAGGTGCTGCAATGCCAAGAAACTATGTCCATTTG
>JAIENA010000136.1 GCA_019751755.1 Burkholderiaceae bacterium
GGCGGCATCGCCAACATGAACTACTCGATCTCGAACAACGCCGAATACGGCGAGTACGTGACCGGCCCGAAAGTGGTGACCTCCGCCACCAAGGACGCGATGCGCCAGTGCCTGAAAGACATCCAGACCGGCGAATACGCGAAATCGTTCATCCTGGAAAACAAGGCCGGCGCACCGACGCTGATTTCCCGCCGCCGCATCAACGCCGAACACCAGATCGAAACCGTTGGCGCCCAACTGCGCGCGATGATGCCTTGGATCGCGAAAAACAAGATGGTTGACCAGTCGAAGAACTAATCTGTTCTCTTGCCTGTGAAAAACCCGGCCTGCGCCAGCACGCCGGGTTTTTTATCTGGGCGTGGGGTGGGCTGTTACAAACAGTCACCAAGCGGGCTGGGGTAGTGGTTTGATCTGGGGTAAAGTGCCTTCACCGAAAGTACTGTGGAGAACAACAACATGACCATCCGACACACCTTGCTGGCCGCCACCGTCCTGCTGGCGTCACAATTGCCGGCCCAGGCGCAAATCACACCGGCCGCCGGCACCGAAGTCATCGTGTCCGCCAATGGCGAAGTCACGGCGCAAAATGACCAGGCCATCGTCACGCTGGCGATTGAAGAGCAGGACAAGGACAAGGCGGCGGCGGCCTCGCGCGTCAACTTGAAAATGAAGCAGGGCATGGAGCTGCTGCGCAAGGAAGACCCGACGGCAGCGCTGAAAACGCAGGGCTATTACACCTATCCGGTCTATCCGGAAGAGCGTCCTGCGGCGCCCGGCGTGGCCCCGAAGCCGCGCCAGCCCACCGCCTGGCGGGTCGGTCAGTCGTTGCAGGTGACCACCACCAGTCTGGCGTCGTTGCCGAAAGCCGTGGCCAGCACGCAAAAAATACTGACCCTGAACGGCATTTACTTTGGCCTGTCGCGCAACGCCATGAAAAAGCTCGATGAGCAGCGTATCGCCGCGTCGTACCAGAACCTCAAGGAACGCATTGCCGCGATTTCGCACGCCATGGGTCGCAACCCGTCGGACGCGATCCTGGAAACCGTGGACTTCGAAGGCTCCGGCAATTACGCGGGCGGCGGTGGCAATGCCCGTGGCGGCCGGATCGAAATGATGGCGATGAAAGATGCGCCGCCGCCGCCGATGGATGTGGCGGAGCCCAGCTTTGAGCCGGGCGAAACCACGCTGGAGATGCATCTGGTCGGAAAAGTCCGCTTCAAATAAGACTTAACCGAATCGGTGCCGGAGTCTATTTCTTTTGCTGCAAGGTCGTCTCTCTATATAATAGGACCTAGATAGCATAGAAATGGATCCAAATGGCAAATTTTCCCCGTCGTAAAATCAAGAGTGGCGTCAGCCTGGCCAAGCCCAAGAATTCGCGCTTCGCGAAGTTTGCGCGCAGGGTACGGGGCCAGGATGAACTGCCGCGTTCGCGCGGCATTTACCTGTTGCCGAACGCGTTTACGACGGGCGCGCTGTTCTGCGGTTTTTTCGCCATCGTCATGGCGATGAACCAGCGTTTTGAGCATGCCGCCTGGGCCATCTTTGTCGCCATGATCCTTGATGGCCTCGATGGCCGGATTGCCCGTCTGACCAATACCCAAAGCGAATTTGGCGCCCAGTACGACAGCCTGGCGGACATGGTGTCGTTTGGCGCCGCGCCGGCGCTGGTCATTTATGAATGGTCGCTGCGCGGCATGGGCAAGCTGGGCTGGATTGCCGCGTTTGTCTATTGTGCCGGCGCCGCGCTGCGCCTGGCCCGTTTCAACACCAACATCGAAGTGGTCGATAAACGCTTCTTCCAGGGTATGCCGAGCCCGGCCGCAGCAGCCACGGTGGTCGGTTTTGTCTTGCTGATGAATGACCTGGAAATACCAGGTTTGCAGTTGTCGTGGACGTCGTTTGCGATTGCCCTGTTTGCCGGCCTGACCATGGTGACCAATGTGCCGTTCTACAGCTTCAAGGAATTGAATTTCCGTAAATCGGTGCCGTTTATTTTTGTGTTTGTCATCGCGCTGGTGTTTGCCCTGGTGTCGATCGACCCGCCCAAAGTCATGTTCCCGCTGTTCCTGATTTACGGCTTGTCCGGCTATGCGGTGTTTTTCTGGCGCATGGCCAAGGGCAAGCCGGTATCGATCGTCCAGACCGAACACGAACCTGTCGACCAGAGCGACCGCCGCTGACCAACCCGGGGCGGTGTAACCTAGGAGCCAATATGAGCAACAGTGACCGCCTCATCATTTTCGACACCACCCTGCGCGACGGCGAGCAATCACCCGGCGCGTCGATGACGCGTGAAGAAAAGCTGCGCATCGCCAAACAGCTCGAACGGCTGCGGGTCGATGTCATCGAGGCGGGCTTTGCGGCCGCGTCGCAGGGTGATTTCGAATCGATCCGCGCGATTGCCGCCGCCGTCAAGGACTCCACCGTGTGCTCACTGTCGCGCGCCAATGAGCGCGACATCGCCCGGGCGGCCGAAGCCTTGCAGCCGGCCGCCCGCAAGCGTATCCACACCTTTATCGCCACCTCGCCGCTGCACATGCAGATGAAATTGCGGATGGCGCCGGAGCAGGTGCTGGAGCAGGCCAAACTGGCGGTGCGCTTTGCCCGCAGCCACACGGACGATATTGAATTTTCACCGGAAGACGGCAGCCGCTCGGAAGAGGATTTCCTGTGCCGTGTGCTCGAAGGCGTGATTGCCGAAGGCGCCACCACCATCAACTTCCCCGATACGGTCGGCTATGCGGTGCCGGAGCTGTTTGGTGAAACCATCCGCCGCCTGCGTGAGCGCATTTCGAATTCGGATAAGGCCGTGTGGTCGGTGCACTGCCATAACGACCTGGGCTTGGCGGTGGCCAATTCGCTGGCCGGCGTCATGATCGGCGGCGCGCGCCAGATCGAGTGCACCATCAACGGGCTCGGTGAGCGGGCCGGCAATACCGCGCTGGAAGAGGTCGTAATGGCGCTGCGCACGCGCGGCGCCTACTACAATCTCTCCACCAATATCGATACCACGCAAATCGTCGCGGCCTCGAAAATGGTGTCGCAAATTACCGGCTTTGCCGTGCAGCCGAACAAGGCCGTGGTGGGCGCCAATGCGTTTGCGCACGCGTCCGGCATTCACCAGGACGGCATCCTGAAAGCGCGTGAAACCTATGAAATCATGCGCGCCGAAGACGTCGGCTGGACCGCCAACAAGATCGTGCTGGGCAAGCTGTCGGGCCGCAACGCCTTTAAGCAGCGACTGCAGGAGCTTGGCATCGCGATGGACTCCGAGGCGGAAATCAATGCCGCCTTCACCCGCTTCAAGGAACTGGCCGACCGCAAGGCGGACATCTTTGACGAAGACATTATGGCGCTGGTGGCCGATGAGGAGCAGGCGCACGAAAACGAGCACTACCGCTTCGTGTCGCTGGCGCAGCGCTCGGAAACCGGTGAAACGCCGCAGGCGCGCGTGGTGTTGTCCATCGGCGGCCAGGAGCATGCCTGTGACGGCACCGGCGACGGCCCGGTCGATGCGATGGTGAACGCGATTGAAAGCGCGGCCCACAGCGGCGCGGAACTGGTACTGTTTTCGATCAATGCGATCAGCACCGGCACCCAGTCGCAGGGCGAGGTGACGATGCGCCTGTCGAGCGCGGGGCGGATCGTCAATGGCGTGGGGGCGGACCCGGACATCGTGGTGGCGTCCGCCAAGGCGTATTTGTCCGGGCTGAACAAGCTGCATTCGAAGACTGAGCGACTCAATCCGCAGACGGAATAAGGCCGGGTAAGGCTGGCGAGGGCTGGTCAATTAGCAATTTTTCAAGCAAAATCGTGCCCTTGCACAGGGTGATGCCAGCCCGCTGGCGTACCCTGTGCGGGGGCATGTTGCCCCGCCGCGCCCAGCGTTGATGGGAATTGCTCTGTTGGAGTCCGCCATGCGTCTGCTGCTCGCCCTGATTCTTCCCTGGTTGTCGTTCTTTACGATAGGCCGTCCGATGGCCGGTGTCATCTGCCTGATTTTGCAACTGACCGTGATCGGCTGGCTGCCCGCCGCGATCTGGGCCGTCTACTCGCTGAGCCAGTACAACACCGACAAAAAGATCGAGCAAGCGCTGCAACAGCGATCCTGATCTGACACAGACGCAAATTTCCGCTATACTTCCGCCTCTTGGCCTTGCTTGGCCAGGTATTTTTATTAACGCAATTCACGGTGAATGGGGTGTCAACTCCGACCACCGCATGTGAAAGGTATCAAAATGACCGTAGAAAACATCAACAAGGCCGCCATCATCGCGGACAACGCACGTGGCCAAAACGACACCGGTTCGCCAGAAGTTCAAGTTGCGCTGCTGACCGCACGCATCAACGAACTGAACGGCCACTTCAAAGCCCACTCGAAAGATCACCACTCCCGCCGTGGTCTGATCATGATGGTTAACCGTCGTAAGAGCCTGCTGGCTTACCTGAAAAACAAAGATGCAACCCGTTACCGCGACCTGATCGCTAAACTGGGCCTGCGTAAGTAATCTTTGTACGTCCCGGCTTAATCGAGATGCCTGCGTCAGTTCGCTGCCGCAGGCATTTTGTCATTTGTACGCCGGGATCAGCGTGCCTCGCGGCAGGCTAAAGGGCAATCCGGCAGTCGATGGTTGTAGTAAAGGCGGCGGCAAGCACAGGCCGCTGCCTGTGGTGAGGTGAACGACAGCTCCTGAAAATCTGTCGGCAAATAGAAAGGGATTACCCATGTTTAACAAAGTTACGAAAACCTTCCAATACGGCCAACACACCGTGACCCTGGAAACCGGCGAGATCGCTCGTCAGGCTTCCGGCGCCGTCCTGGTTTCGGTGGACGATACCGTGGTACTGGCAACCGTGGTGGCGCGCAAAGACGCGAAACCAGGCCAGGACTTCTTCCCACTGACCGTTGATTATCTGGAAAAAACCTACGCGGCAGGTAAAATCCCCGGTGGTTTCTTCAAACGCGAAGGCCGTCCTTCCGAAAAAGAAACGCTGACCTCCCGCCTGATCGACCGTCCAATCCGCCCTCTGTTCCCAGAAGGCTACATGAACGAAGTGCAAGTGATCATTCACGTGCTGTCGGTCAACCCTGAAATCGATCCGGACATCGCGTCCATGATCGGCGCTTCCGCCGCCCTGTGCGTGGCCGGCGTGCCGTTCAACGGCCCGATCGGCGCCGCCCGCGTGGGTTACGCCAATGGCCAGTACATCCTGAACCCGACCACCACCCAGCTGAAAACCTCGCAAATGGACCTGGTGGTGGCCGGTACCGAGACCGCCGTGCTGATGGTGGAATCGGAAGCGAAACAGCTGTCCGAAGAAATCATGCTGGGCGCCGTGGTCTTTGGCCACACCGAAATGAAAGCCGTCATCGACGCGATCCACGACCTGGTGCGCGATGGTGGCAAGCCTGAGCAGGTATGGACCGCGCCAGCGAAAAACGAAGCGCTGATCGCCAAAGTAGCGCAATTCGCCGAAGCGAAAATCCGCACCGCGTACCAGACCAAAGACAAGCAGGCCCGTACCGACAAGCTGCGCGCGATGTCGTCGGAAGTGCTGGCCGACCTGGCCGCCGATGCCGCCGCCAACGGCGTGGATGCGCCGGACAGCGTCGAAGTCGGCAACATCCTGTTCGACATGGAAGCCAAGGTCGTGCGTTCGCAGATCCTGGAAGGCGAGCCACGTATCGACGGCCGCGACACCCGCACCGTGCGTCCGATCTCGATCCGTTCGTCCGTGCTGCCACGGACCCACGGTTCGGCCCTGTTCACCCGTGGTGAAACCCAGGCCCTGGTCGTCGCGACCCTGGGCACCGCGCGCGATTCGCAAAAAATCGATGCGCTGATGGGCGAATACACCGACGACTTCATGCTGCACTACAACATGCCTCCGTTCGCCACCGGCGAGACCGGCCGCGTTGGTACGCCAAAGCGCCGCGAAGTGGGCCACGGCCGTCTGGCCAAGCGCGCGCTGATCGCCGCGCTGCCGGCTGCTGACGAGTTCAGCTACTCGGTGCGCCTGGTGTCGGAAATCACCGAATCGAACGGTTCGTCGTCGATGGCGTCGGTCTGCGGTGGCTGCCTAGCGCTGATGGATGCGGGCGTGCCGATGAAAGCCCACGTGGCCGGTATCGCCATGGGCCTGATCAAGGAAGGCGGCCGCTTCGCCGTGCTGTCCGACATCCTGGGTGACGAAGATCACCTGGGCGACATGGACTTCAAGGTCGCTGGTACCGCCGCAGGCATCACCGCGCTGCAGATGGACATCAAGATCCAGGGCATCACCAAGGAAATCATGCAAGTGGCGCTGGCGCAAGCCAAGGAAGGCCGCGACCATATCCTGGGCGAAATGCAAAAAGCCATGCCGCACGTGAAGACCGAACTGTCGGACTTCGCACCGCGCCTGATCACCATCAAGATCAATCCTGAAAAGATCCGTGACGTGATCGGCAAGGGCGGCGCCGTGATCCGCGCGCTGACCGAAGAAACCGGCACCCAGATCGACATCAGCGACGAAGGCGTGGTCACCATCGCGTCGGTCGACGCCGCTGCCGGCCAGGAAGCCAAGCGCCGTATCGAAGAACTGACCGCCTCGGTGGAAGTGGGCAAGACCTACGACGGCACCGTGCTGAAACTGCTGGACTTCGGCGCCATCGTGCAAGTGATGCCAGGCAAAGACGGCCTGCTGCACATCTCGCAGATCGCCAACGAGCGTGTCAACGCCGTGGCCGACTACCTGAAAGAAGGCCAGCAAGTGCGCGTGAAGGTCCTCGAGACCGACGAGCGCGGCCGCCTGAAGCTGTCGATGAAGGCTGTTGCTGAAGAAACCCAGGCTGCCGCACAGTAAGCTGTTGCGCTACCCCTGAAATGAAAACCGCCGGTGCGCAAGCCCGGCGGTTTTTTTACGTATGCGCCCAGCATGGGCGTGATAGCGTGATGAATGAAAATCGGAGCAGAGCGGGCAGTGCAGGCAATGATGGCGGTCGTCGCACCGAATGCTGCCGTATTGGCGCTGCCCGTGGCGAGGCCGCGCGCGTATATAACGCGATGAGTGATGCTGGTTGTTCCAATGGCGATGTTTTTATTCGGGAATCCCGTAAGTGAAAGCAGCGGAAAACGAATGCGGGATATGTAGTCTGATGCCGAATCGGTATTGGGGCGGCGATTGGCGGTCGATCGATCAGTTAATGTCTCAAATGCTGATCCGTATAATACGTAAGGGAAAGCCGTGCTTGTGTCATTGCAGAATTTGTTTTTATGAAGCGGACGCAGCTTTTAATTGTGTTGCTATAAAATTATTTGCTGTAGAAAAGTTTTCCATGGGCTACAATAGTTCCGCGCAGCCTAAAAAGCGCTCGCCGCTCTGGTGGCCGTAGCCTGCATAGGTACTTGCAGAAGTACTTGCATAGGCATGGCGGTTATCCGTTATATACATTCGCGTGGTCCTCCATCCTCACATTTGATTGCAGCGAGTGCGCTTGATTCACTTGATAAACCTGTTAATTAATCTGTTTGCCGTTGTGTAATGCCCGCAATGCAGGTGTGTCGTTAAATGAAGGAATTCACATGGGCTATGCGATCAAGGCTTTCATGATGAGTAATGCAAACATGCCGATTAGGGAATCTGTCGACATTCGATCGCTTGATGCGTCCGTGACCTATGTCTTGGCGAAAGAAATTGCGCCAACCACACCGGAGGATCTGGCAGATTGGCACAGGCTGGTCGCCGATGGGGGCGGTCATGAACGAGCGTACCAATCGCCGGCCTATGCGAGTTTCAGGGCGGACGTGGCGAATAGTGCGGCGCAGGTCTATACCTTGCGCAGGAAAGATAGCGGAAAACTGCAGGGCATTATTTCCTTCGGCATCGGGAAGAAAGTGCTGGCCATCGGCGCTGGCGGGATCAACCTGATGCGGCGGGAAATCACGACCCTGGTGATTTACGGCAGCGAGCCTGCTGCGGCGGTGCCGGCACAGGAAAAAGCCGCGCTGTATCATTGGCTGCTGGAGTTGAATCCCACGGTGGACGCCATCTACCTGAATGTTTTTCCCATCTCGGAGCAGGGCCCTTGTCATCAGTCCACCATCCGTCGCGCCGGACTAGGCCTGTTGATGGAGCGGGGAATCGAAGGCTGCCACACGCTGGATCTGGCGTCGGGGTTCGCCGGGTATGAGGCCAGAATAAGTTCGAAAAAGCGCTACAACATTCGCCGCCAGTTGCGCCAACTTGAACAGCACGCGGGCGAAGTGACCATGCATTGCCTGCAGGATGAGGCGGATATTCCTCTGCTGAGAGAGGCCATCAAAGCGCTGGGTGCCCATGTGGTGACCAAGGATTCGACATTCCGCTCGCTGGCTCGTCACCGTTTGATGCTGGTTTGCCTGCTGCGGGCGGGCGGAAAACCGGTTGGTCTGATGCTGGGGCAGCACGGCCATGGGGTTTGGCACGTCAGCAATATTTTCATTGACGCCGATTTACCGCCGTCGTTCTCTGTGGGCACGTCCTTGCTGCACCTGGCGCTCGAACAGGTCAGTGCGCGTTACGCCGTGACGAAGGTTGATTTCGGCTTCGGGGCCCCCCGCCATGCATTTAGTTCGACCCAAGTTCAGGAGCGCCGTGCACGTGTCTTGCTGTACCGCGCCAGCCTGGCCAACCGGATTTTCTTTGGTGCTTATCACGTTGGCAATGCCACTGTGCGCAAATTGTTACCGACGTTGAAAACCATGATGGCAAGGGTGCGGCAGCGCGGGACTTAGCGGTAAGTCTCCGCCGCCAGCCCGTATTTCTGCATCTTGTGATACAAGGTCTGCTTCGGCACCGACAGAGCGGTACAGGCATCGGTCACGCTGCCACGGGCATTGCGCAATTCCAGTTCGATCAGGGCCCGTTCAAATGCCGCCACCTGGTCCGCCAGCGGCGCCGGTTCGGCGATGGCGCCGGACGGCCCGGCGCCGATGCCCAGCGCGAAGCGGTCCGCCGCGTTGCGCAATTCACGCACGTTGCCGGGCCAGTTGTGTGCCATCAGCGCCTGCATGTGCGCGGTCGGCACCAATGGCATGTCGCGGTTGTAGCGGGCGCAGGCATCCATCAGGAAGTGTTCGAACAGCAGCGGGATATCGTCGCGCCGCTCGCGCAGTGGCGGGATGCGCAGCACGATCAGGTTCAGGCGGTAATACAGGTCGCTGCGGAATTTGCCCTGGTCGGAAAAATCTTTCAAGTCGATCTTGGCCGCCGCCACCACCCGCACGTTGACGGGCACCGGTGAATTCGAGCCGAGCCGCTCGATATAGCGTTCCTGCAGCACGCGCAACAGTTTGACCTGCAACGCCAGTGGCAGGCTTTCGATCTCGTCGAGGAACAGCGTGCCGCCGTCAGCGTGTTCGATCTTGCCCACCTGGCGCTTGGCGGCGCCGGTGAAGGCGCCCGCCTCGTGGCCGAACAATTCGCTTTCAAAGATCGTTTCCGGCACCGCGCCGCAGTTGATCGCCACGTAATGGCTGGTGGCGCGCTGGCTGAACTGGTGCAGGCAGCGTGCCACCAGTTCCTTGCCAGTGCCGGTTTCGCCGTAGATCAGCACATCGGCCGGTTGGCCCGCGACGCTGTCGATCAGGCGGCGCAATTCCACCATGGCCGGCGCATTGCCGAGCAGGGTGGCGGCAATGCCCTGGTTGCTGGCCAGGCGCCGGCGCAGGCTGTGCACTTCGAGTTGCAGCGCGCGCTTGTCGGCGGCGCGCCGCACCACGTCGGCCAGTTGTTCCGACGAATACGGCTTCTCAATGAAGTCATAGGCGCCATCGTGCATGGCCTGCACCGCCATCGCGATATCGCCATGGCCGGTGACCACGATGACCGGCAGGTTGGGATCGATCTTGCGCGCCGCCTGGAGTAAATCCAGGCCGCTCATGCCGGGCAGGCGCACGTCGGTGACCAGCACGAACGGGCAGTGCGCCTCCAACTGGGCCAGCGCTTTTTCCGCTTCCACGAATTCGCGCACATTAAAGCCGGCCAGGTCGAGTGCCTGCGCGCTGCCGGCGCGTACCGTCGGGTCGTCTTCGACCAGCAGGATTTCGATATCGTAAAGGCTGTCCATCATGGTTTTAAGTCTCCTGTGGCGCTTTTTTTAGTTTAATGACGAAACATGCGCCGCTATTGGTTTGTTCCGCAGTGAGGGTGCCGCCGAAGTCCGCGATGATTTGCCCGGAAATCGGCAAGCCCAGTCCCAGGCCCTGGCCTTGTGGCTTGGTAGTGTAGAACGGTTCAAACAAACGGGCGCGCGCTTCTTCCGACAAGCCGGGACCGGTGTCGGCCACGCGCAGCTCGATCCAGTCGCCGCCAGCGTCGGTATTGAGGCCGGCGCTCAGGCTCAGTACTTTTTCGTGGCTGGTGGCCATCGAATCGAGTGCGTTGGTCACCAGGTTCAACAGCACTTGTTCCAGCCGGTTGCTGTCGCAGAGCGCATACAGTTCCGGTTCCGTGATGCGCAGCTGGAAGGTGACCCGCTCGAGCGTCATCCTGCGTTCGACCAGTACCAGCAAATTGGCGATGGCGGTATCGATCGACACCGCCACCAGCGCGTCATTCGATTTGCGCGCAAACGTTTTCAGTTTGCCCGTGATGGTGCCCATGCGGGCCACGATCTGGGAAATGTTTTTCAGGTTGTTGCGGGCATCGTCCATCCGTCCCCGCTCGAACAGCAGCACGGCGTTGTCGGACATGGTGCGCAGCGCCGTCAGCGGCTGGTTCAGCTCATGCGTGATGCTGGCCGACATTTGCCCCAGCACCGCCATTTTCCCGGCCTGGAACAATTCGCTCTGGGTGCGGTGCAATTGCTGCTCCGCCTGGCGCCGCACGTCGATTTCCTCGGACAGGCTTTGCGTGATTTTTTCCAGCCGCGAGGTGCGTTCGGCGACCATCGCTTCCAGACTGTTATAGGCCGACAGCAAGTCTTCGCGTGCTTGCAGGCGCTGGCGCAAGGCGCGCCGGCGCTGCCGGAAAAACAGGAACAGCAGCACCAGGAAGCCATAAGCCAGGATCGCGAACACCATGCCGATGCGCGAATTGGCGCGCACGCTCGACAGGTCGGACAGGTAAATAAACGTCCACTGGCGCGGCGCCAGGGCGCGGGTTTGCGCCAGCATCGGGATCGGCCGCATATGGTCCGGCGCGCCGGGATCGCGGATCGCCACCACCCGCGTGCCGTCGGTGCGGGGCAGGTCGGCGTCGAAGCGCAGCGGCGGCAGTGCTTCCTGGTGATACTGGCGGGTCTGCTCCAGGTGCGAACGCACGTTGGCGGGCAGGGAATTCAAGGTCCGGTAGCGCCATGCCGGCGCGGAACTGAGGAACAGCACGCCATTGCTGTCGGCCAGCATGACCTTGTCCGGGGTGCCGGTGTTCCAGCTTTTCTCCAGTTCGCTGATATTGACCTTGACCGTGGCCACGCCCAGCATCTTGCCGTCGCGGTAAATGCCCTGGGCATAGAAATAGCCCGCTTCGCGGTTGGTGGTGCCAACCCCGTAAAAGCGTCCGGAGCGGCCGCGCAGGGCGTCCTGCAGGTAAGGGCGGAAGGCGACATAGTCGCCGACAAAACTGTCTTTCTGGCGCCAGTTGCTGGCGGCCTGGGTGTGGCCCTGCAGATTGACGATGTAGATCGTGCTGGTGCCGGCCTGGCGGTTCAGGCGTTCCAGGTATTCGTTGACGCTGTGGCGCAAGGCCGGATCATCCTGGCGCTGCAGCAGCGCCACCACGTCCTTGTCGAGTTCCAGCATGCGCGGCAGGAATTCATACTTGTCGAGCAGGTTTTCCAGGCTGGCCGCGTAGGTTTCCAGCCGGCGCGCGCCGGCCGTTCGGACCCGCTCGGTATTGAGTTCTTCCAGCCACCAGTACACCAGCCACGCCAGCGCGGCGCCCACCAGCGCGACCACGCACCACGCCAGCGCGTCGCGCCAGCGCGGCCGGGGCCGGCGCGCCGCGGGCAGACGTGGCGTCAGCGCTGCGGCAACGGAGGTGGTGTCGTGCAAGGGTGGCATCAAGGGACTATAGCAAAGTTAGTCGGGGAGGCCACTCCGTACTTTCCGCAGCGTGCCTTAAAACAGGTGGCGCAGGCCGAGGTTGAACGCGGTCGGGGTGTTGCCGTCATCGGTCGCGTTGCCAACCACGAATCCGGCGCCGTTCTTGTTGTTGATATGGCCATAGGCGGTGTACACGTCGGTGCGTTTGGACAGGGCGTACAGGTAGGCGACACCGAACTGGCGCGCATCCTGGTTGGCCTTGCTGCGGTCCTGGTGATCCACCACCGAAGCGAGCACGCGGTGCGGGCCGAACGCCGCGCTCAGACCGGCCAGCAGGTCGCGGCTGTCGGCGCCGCCCACGCCACGGTTTTGTGCATAGCCCAGGTGGCCGGTGTAGGCGCCCACGGTGTAGCGCGCGGCGGCCAGCGTATTGCGCGTGTGGCCTGGCAGCAGCGCTTCTTCGCGGCGGTGGTGCGCCAGCGCCAGCGCCAGTGGGCCGCGTACATAGTTGGCCGCCATGCTCAGCGAGCGCTTGCGGGTGCTGTCGAGCGCCACTTCGCCGGCGCCGTAGGTGGCGTCCACCGCCCAGCCTGCGTAGCGGTACGACGAGAAGTGCACCGAATTGTCGATGCGGCGTGGTGCTGCCATCAGGTTGGGCGCCTGGCCCGCCAGGCCGTCGTCGAATGGATCGGCCACGTCGCACAGCGCCTTGTAGTACGCCGAATACTGGCGGCCGATGCTGAGCGTGCCCCAGTTGCCCGACAGGCCGACGAACGACTGGCGGCCAAACGTCAGGCCACCCTGGGTGGAGGCGCCGGTATCGGTGCCGAAACCGCTTTCGATGACGAACAGGGCTTTCATGCCATTGCCCAGCTCTTCCGTGCCCTTGAAGCCGATGCGCGAGCCGGAATTGAGGCCGCCGCTGACGTAGGTGTTGGCGCCGCCAGCGCCGCCGCTTTCGACGACGATGCCAGCATCGACAACGCCATAGACTTTGACGCCCGATTGCGCCTGGACGGCGCCGCAGCTCAGTGACAGCACGATGGTGGAGAGGGCGGTTGCGGTGTATTTCATGGTGACTCCTTTGGTTTAGGTATAGGTGGTGTTCTTTGTATTGATTGCGGTATTACCCTGGTGGCGTCAGGCCGCGTGCGGGTAAGTGCGTTCGCCGCCGTCTTTTTCCTGCTCGCCGAGCGCGCCTTCCCATTTCGCGACCACTGCGGTGGCGATCGCGTTGCCAACGGCGTTGGTGGCGGAGCGGCCCATGTCGAGGAACTGGTCAACGCCCATCAGCAGCAGCAAGCCGGCTTCAGGAATGTTGAATTGGGTCAGCGTCGCGGCAATCACCACCAGCGAGGCGCGCGGTACACCGGCGATGCCCTTCGAGGTCAGCATCAACAGCAGCAGCATGGTGATTTGGGTGCCGATCGACAGGTCGATGCCATAGGCCTGGGCAATGAACAGCACGGCGAAGGTGCAATACATCATCGAGCCATCGAGGTTGAACGAATAGCCCATCGGCATGACGAAGCTGGAAATGCGGCGCTGCACGCCGAACTTGTCGAGCGCCAGCAGCAGTTTGGGATAGGCGGCTTCCGAGCTGGCGGTGGAGAAGGCCAGCAGGAACGGTTCACGGATCAGACCCAGCAGCTTGAACACGCGTGGTCCGATGACGGCGAAGCCGGCGGCGATCAGCAGTACCCACAGGCAGACCAGTGCGAAGTAGAAGCCGCCCATGAATTTGGCGAAGGTCGCCAGGATGCCCAGGCCATTGGTGGTCACCACCGAGGCGGTGGCGGCAAACACGGCCAGTGGCGCCATGTTCATGATGGCGCCGGTGATGTTGAGCATCACATGCGACAGTTCATCGATCACGGCCAGCAGGCGCTTGCCATGCTCGCCCAGCGCGCCCAGCGCGGAACCGAAGAAGATCGAGAACACCAGTACTTGCAGGATTTCATTGTTGGCCATCGCCTCGATCGGCGATTTCGGGACCACGTGCGTGACAAAATCCTTCAGGGTGAAGGCGGCGGTTTTCAGGCCGGTCGAGGCGGTGACGTCCGGCAGCGGCAAGCCCAGATTGGTGCCCAACTGGAACAGGTTGGACAGCACCATGCCCAGCGTCAGCGACACCAGCGAGGCGGCCATGAACCAGGCCATGGCCTTGATGCCGATGCGGCCGGCGGCCTTGCCGTCCGACAGGTTGGCGATGCCGACCGTCAGCGTCGAGAACACCAGCAGCGCAATGATCATCTTGATCAGGCGCAGGAAGATGTCGGTGATGAGGGAAATGTGGCCGGAAATCGTGGCAGCGATTTTCTTGTCAGGGAAAATCGTGTGACAGGCATAACCGACCGCGATGCCGAGCAGCATCGCGAACAGGATATATACAGTGATTGGGCGCTTTTTTTGCATAGCAGTCTCCGTTGTTGTCAGGGTCCGCAGCCGGTAAGCCGCAGGGGTGACCTCTATTAGCAATCGGCGTGCCTGCATCAAAAGATTCGCCATACTTGTGCAAGTACTTGTTTTATAAGATGCTTTTGATGGCGGGTAGTGCGCGGCGGGTAGGTTGCGTATGACGGGTTGGACGGGGTGCGCGCGGGGCGTCCGAATCTTTGGACTGCCGCGCGCGGGCTGTCTTAAAATGGGGGCCCAGGTTGTTTAACAGTGATTCAAGCGATATTCAGATGACGGCATCGATCGAGCAGTTCGACGTTCCCTATGACGGCTTCACCTTGCGGGGTGACCACTATGTGGGCGCACACAGCAACCACACGCTGTTGCTGCACGGGGCCGGCGCCAGCACGCGCCAGATGCACCATTTGCTGCGCAATGCGTTGCAGCAGCGCGGTGTGGGCAGCACCTGCTTTGATTGCGTGGGGCATGGTGACACCGGTGGCGAGCTGGCGCAGTCGTCGCTGGCCAGCCGCACCCGCCAGGCGCAGGCCGTGATTGCCGCCCGGGCGGTGGTGTCGCCGCTGGCGCTGATCGGCATCAGCATGGGGGCCTACAACGCGATCCGCCTGACGCAAACCCACGCGGTCGATGCGCTGGTGTTGATGGTGCCCGGCGTGTATACGCCGGACGCTGATGACGTGCCGTTCGGCCCGGGGTTTTCCGCCGTGATCCGGCGCGAACGCAGTTGGGTCGATTCCGACGCATGGGACATCCTGGCGCGCTTTGAAGGTGCGCTGCTGGTGGTGGCGGCCGAACAGGACGCCGTGATTCCCCGCGAGATCTGTGAGCGGCTGGTGGCGTCGGCGGTGCGGGCGCGGCAACGTGAGTTGATGGTGGTCGAGGGCGGCCAGCATCACCGTGTCTGGGCCTTGCTGGCGGAGCAGCCGGAACGCTTTGACGCGGCGCTCGCGCGTGTCATTGCCACGCTGCAGGGAGCGCGCGGATGAGACGGATTATCATAGCGTGGTTGATGGCCGCGCCAGGCGTCGCCTTGGCCGCGCCGGTCGCGTTGACGGGCAATGTCGACGCGGGCCGCGTCGAGTTCGCCCGCTGCCAATGGTGCCATCAGGCGGGCCCGTCGGCCCGCAGCGGCTTCGGTCCGCAATTAACCGGCATCGTGGGCCGCCGCGCAGGGATGGCGAGCGACTACCGTTATTCGGCGGCGGTCAAAAATTCCGGCGTGGTATGGACCGAGCCGATGCTGGCGGCGTTCCTGAGGGCGCCACAAAAAGTCATCCCCGACAACAAGATGCGCTTCTGGGGCATCAGCGACGAGCAGCGCCTCGCCAATTTGCTGGCCTACCTGCGGACCCTGTAACGGCTGTGTTACTTTTTCATGCGGTCCAGTCCTACACGGATGGCCTGACCACGCCTACAGCATTCGAGCCGTGCGCGGCATAGCATAACGACTCCATTAGCGCATCGCACCGGCCAATCCGGGGCGGCGGCTAAGGTCAACTCAACCATGGATGGAGGACTTATGGCGAATCAAGGCAACCAGGGCCGCGGCAAAGATGACGACGATATCAGCAACCGCGGCAGTAACCAAGGCAGTAAGCAGGGGGGCAAGCAGGACACCAACCAGGACACGAATCAGGGGGGCAAGCAGACGGCCGGTCAGGACAGCAAGCAGTCGGGCGACACCAGCAACCGTGGTTTTGCGTCGATGGACCCGCAACGGCAGCGTGAAATCGCGGCCGAAGGCGGCCGTGCCGCGCACGCTTCCGGCAATGCGCATGAATTCACGTCGGAAGAAGCGCGTGAAGCCGGTGCGCAAAGCCACAAGAACGATGGCAACCGCCAGTCGGGTGCGGGCGGCTCGACGGGGAGTGGCACATCGGGTAGTGGTTCAGCGGGCAGTGGCTCGTCCGGCGGTACCCGTGGCGGCACGCCGGAACAGCATGCCGAGGCAGGCCGTCAAAGCCATAAAAACGACCGCAAATAAACGCTCAGCCTGAAGCCCGGCGAGCGCGCCGGAACGGCGGGCCTCACGCCCGCCAACCAGAGCGCCGCGCATGTGCGCGGCGCTTTGCTATTTCTGGTACGTGACCCGGTAGACCTTGCCCGCGTAATCATCGGAAATCAGCAGCGCTCCATCGGCCATCACCGCCAGGTCGACCGGGCGGCCCGTGACTTTGTCATCGCGCTGCAGGAAGCCGTCAATGAAGGTGGTCTTGCTGACGGCTTTGTTGCCGTACAGCGTGACCAGGCTGATCTGGTAGCCGATCTTGTTTTCACGGTTCCACGAGCCGTGTTCCGCGATGAACACCTGGTTGCGGTAAGCCTGCGGGAATTGCGTGCCGGTATAGAACGTCAGGCCCAGCGGCGCCACGTGCGGGCCCAACTGCGCGACCGGTGCCACATAGGCTTCGCAACTGCCGGCCTTGCCGAATTTCGGGTCAGGGAAGACGCCGCCGTGGCAGTACGGGAAGCCAAAATGCAAGCCTGCTTTCGGCGCAACATTGAGTTCGCACGATGGCGTGTTGTCGCCCATTTCATCGGGGCCGTTATCGGTGAACCACAAGTGCTTGGTTTGCGGATGCCAGGTAAAGCCGACCGTGTTGCGGATGCCGCGCGCATATTCTTCCCAGCCGCTGCCGTCCGGGTTCATGCGCCACAGCTTCGAATACATCTCGCCTTCCTTGTCGCAGGTGTTGCACGGCGCGCCGATCGGGACATAAATTTTGCCATCCGGCCCGGCCTTGATGAATTTCTCGCCGTGCCAGGTGTCCTTCGGTAAATCATCCTTGACCACCTTGTAGGCCGGTTTGCTGGCGTAGGATTGATCGATGCCGTCAAAGCGGATAATGCGGGAAATTTCCGCCACGTACAGGGCGCCGTTGAGCAGGGTGACGCCGATCGGGTTGTGCAAGCCTTCCGCCACCGTGACGACCTTGTCGGCCACGCCATCCTGGTTGTCATCGACCAGCGCATAGATCTTACCCGCCTTGCGCGAACCGACATAGACGATGCCGCTGTCGGAGACCGTCATCGAGCGGGCGGTTTCTACATTATCGGCGTAGACCGCAATGCGGAAGCCCTTCGGCAATTTCAGCCCGGCCAGGTTGTTGGTGTTGGTGTTGGTGTCGGTGGCGCTGGTGGCGGTACTGGACTTGGCGGGGGCCGCGGCCACGGCCTTGGGCGCGGTCCCGATGTAGTCGGCCAACTGGCCAATCTGCGCCGCGCTCAATACCTGCGACCAGGCCGGCATGCCCTTGTCGGCGACGCCCTTGCTGAT
>JAIENA010000196.1 GCA_019751755.1 Burkholderiaceae bacterium
CGCCCGCTCTACTCGGCAATGAAGCCCGGATTAAAAGCATCCGGGGCGCTCGATCTGGTCAACCAAAGCTTGCGATGTCTTGCAAGCTCCGTCCTTCAGGGCGGGGTAGTTGACCGCACACCGCTACTTTCCGGCCGCAGTGATGGCAATAATTGACGCGATTTTCTTTCGGACCAGCATCAACGAACGACCACAATTCACCACACGCACTGGCCCAGGTGCCGGCGTCGCCATCATCCAGATGCCACACGCACTCCAGGGCATGGGTCACACCGCCCCGATGCCACCGCATCATCGCAAGATTGCCCACATCGACAAGGTCGCCTTTGCGAACGAGGTCAGCGAGCATTGACTGCAACCACGCGACCGGACATTGGCCCGGATCATCCCAACCGCATCAGCCCTTGGCGCGGCCGGCGGCCAGTTTCTCTTTCATCATGGTCCACCAGCGTCTCCCAACTGGACAGTCGGCCGAATCCACGCCTGTTGCAGTTCCGCAAGAACGACTGGACGATATTTTTACAGGCCTGTACCGCGAAGTCGGCATCGACCTGTGACTGCGCTCAATTCGCGGGCCGGCGGCATGCGTAAGATCGCATTGGTATGGGATGGTATCTCCAGCCCCATTGAGAAACTGGCGCCGGCGATTGTGCCTTTGCAGGCCCCGCCTCCCATGTAAATGCCTTCCTCAGCACATGTTCACCAAGCCGAACCGAACAGGAGACAACCTTCGCTAGACGGTTTCACGACAATTTGATTCGATCGGGGTCAATTCAATCGCTTTGAAACGCATCAACAAATTGTCTGTCACGTGCCTTCCAGTGACGCGCCTTCGGCCACCGGCAACCCGACAAGCGCATGACCGCAATCCCTCAACCGAACACCCAGGAGTCCAGCGTGAAATCCTACCGCCAGTACATAGTCGTTTCCCTTCTTCCGTTCATCGCAATGCTCCAATCGGGCTGCGGCGGCAGAGAGAGTCCGGAACGCGTCGTCACCACCAGCGCTGTGAAGATGGGGGCAACTGTAAAAAAGACAGAATCCGACCTCGATCCTGGTGCCCCCGTGCATCTTGGGTTTTCCATGCTTCTCAAGGATAAGGATGGACTGGAACAATATATTTTAGACATGTACAACCCAGATAGCCCGAACTATCGAAAATCCCTGACGTCGGAGGATGTTCTGGATAGGTTTGGACCGACAGAGGCGCAAATAAAAAAACTGACCACTTATCTGAATAAACATGGCTTTAAAAATATTAACGTGCACAGCAATCGGCTAATGGTCGAGGCTGACACGACAGTAAAGTTGGCGCAATCTTCGTTCAGTACCACATTGAAAAAATACACGCTTCCGGATGGCAGGACTGCCCAGGCCAACAATCGACCAGCGACATTGCCATCAGACATCTCCGATGTGGTCAGCGGCTTTTTTGGTTTGGATACGGTGACCCGTTTTCAAGCACACCATGTTACGGCGACACCAACTATGACGGCCACCTCGCCCACGTACCCCGGCGGTTCTGTCGTGAGCCACAATCTCAGGGACTATCGACATATTTACAATGTCGGCAATACTGCTGCTGCAATGAACATGACAGTGGGTATCATTACCTGGGGAGACCCTACGCCATCTATTGCCGACCTGCGGAAGTATGAGCAATATCACGGACTTGCCGCCACGCCTACTTCGATTATCATTTCCGGCGCTACCCCCAGTACCGACACCAGAGACACTGCCGAATGGAGCCTTGATAGCCAGGCCATCGTCGCAATGTCAAGTGGTTTAAAAAAACTGAAATTCTATACCGCTAGCTCCGCCAATATTTTTCACGTCTTTCAGGCAATCAATAAAATCCTCAGCGATCCCGACAAACCCCAGGTGATTAATATGTCGTTCGGGATCTGTGATCCATCGCTGGGGGACCTATTCGACTCAAGCTATTTTGCAGTAGCCGTTGCCCTAGGGCAAACCTTTGTAGCCAGTTCCGGCGACTATGGATCCAGCTGCCCGTCATTCGATGCCAATGGAAATGCCGTGCTTTTACCGAACACCACTTCATATCCCGCCAGTTCCAGATTTGTGGTGAATGTCGGTGGAACCACTTTGGGAACGATGGGTGAAGGTTACTATGTCGGCGAGACTGCGTGGAGCGGGTCCGGTGGCGGTATCAGCAAATATGTTCCCATCCCTTTTTGGCAGACGACAGTCGCGTCGCTCACGGGAAAACGTTACCGAAGCGGGCCGGACGTCGCGTTTGTGGCCGATCCAGATAGCGGTGCTGCCAAGATTTTTGTCAATGGCGCAATGAATCCCTATCCGATGGGTGGCACCAGCCTCGCTGCGCCACTGTTTACCGCCACGTGGGCACGCCTATTGCAGAGTTGTGGGACAAATCTCGGTTTCGCGGCACCGACGCTGTATGCCTATGCCAACCGCAACCCGAACATGTTCAGGGATATCACCCGGGGCTCCAACGGCGCCTACTCCGCTTACATCGGGTGGGACAGCGTGACCGGTTGGGGTAGCATCGATATCGATGCCATGCGTACCGCACTCTGTCCTGGTGCCGCGTATATTGCCGCAACACAAGCACTATATGTAGCCTATTTGGGCCGTCCGGCCGAACCTGCTGGTTTGGCGTATTGGAGCAACCGAATGAAAAACTTCAATACCCCGATCTCCGTCGGTGCCTTTTATAACGCTTACGGAAGCAACCTGGGTGTCACGGGACTCGTTGACGCGTTGGCGAACAGCCCCGAATCGCTAGCGTTCTACACCACATCCCATATTCCGAATTTTGTCACACAAGTTTATAAGACATTATTTAACCGATCGCCTGACCCCGCTGGACTGAATTATTGGGTGAGTCGAATCAATTCGGGCAATCTCAGCAAGCGTCTTGCGCCGCTCGCTATCCTGCAGGCCGCATTCAGCAACGCCACACTCGATTCTAACGTCGCTGGAAACAAGATATCTGTTGCAAGAAATTTCACGGCGACGTTGACCAACACCCAGTCCGCCTACTATGCAGGAGCCGCCGCAGGAACCTCTGCGCGTAAGCTTCTGCAAAATGTTCATGCTGATGGCAGCAACGTGGATGGAGCACCCTACTACAGCCAAGCCAGCTATGTAAGCAGTTATCAACCTTCTATAAATGCAGCGATCGCCGCAATTGTCGCTGGTCGACCGTATTAGAATACGGGCATCAACCTTCTCGTAAGTAAAGTCACATAGCACCATACTGGCATTCGGGTTGCCTGAAAAAGCGCTTCACCATCTCGGGCAACTACTGAACACTGTGCAATGCGCCCAGTGCCAAGCTTTTCATATTGGCCTTATCGGTAACAAGGCAATTTTATCGATCCGGCGCCGCTCACAAAAATTCAGAAACGAATTGATTATGATGCACTGGCGCCACCGCCTTTTTCCTTTTGTGGCTTCTTCTTTGAAAGAACACACTACCGCACAATCCGAGGAAATAAATCTATTCAGACTATATTTTCAATATACTCACCTTCCATTCCCTCGTACAGCGTATATTCATCGTTCAGTCATTTTAGCTAATAGCGAAAACGGACAGGCATCGACTCACGTCGCTCCAGTCGCAGCGATATCACGGTCTTCCGAATCGGGTCGTATTCCGATTTCACCAAGTCGATCGTTCGCCTCGCCTCCTCAAACCGGCCTTGCTCTCGAAGCAACTCTGCCAACAACAAGCTATCCCCATCGCCTAACGTCCGCTGCATAAGCAGTTCGGTTAGTTCCTTCATATTGTCGAGCTGCTCCACTGACGGCTGGAAGCGTGGGAAAGTGATCGAACGATCGATGGGCCGATGATAAATCGGCGCTTTCTTTCCCCGCAATTTATCCCACCAATTACGCCGATCCGGATTAGCTTCCACCCATTCCATACGGATTTCGTTCTCTTCGTTTTCACGATGCGTGCGATACTCTTCCCGATACGGGTGGTTTAAATCGCGCCACAAATCAAGCCTGATTGCCAGCATGAGATCTTGTTCAAGATCCCTGGCAATATGCTTTCTAAAATCCTCTGTTCTAGCCCAACCGGGCGATGGAAAATTGGCCGACTCTGCCACCTCAATCAATTCACATTGTCGCGTCAAAAATAGGCTACCGCATGTGCAAGTGCGCACGCCCTCCCCAACCGGCATCAGTACACCATCACTCCAACCGTCAGTCCAATACTCAAAGGCACTGAAATTCATTGAGCGATAATTGGGGAATGAAAAATACTTTCCACAACACGGTGAGCACATCACGCGCACACCAGAAATAATAGTCACATCTATTCCTTAATTTTAACCGCTTTAATTAGATCAAGGATTTAAAAACCCACCTCACGGCGGACCGGCGACATGTTTATAGCCCGCTCATCAATCCAATCAATCTATGCTTTTAACCCTAAATTCAGATCAACCCGCTTTACATACCTAATTCTATTTTTTGTAAAAATAATTTTTAATTCTTTCGTCAAACTCTGATTTCGTCAGAATAGCGTTCAAGAGTCCGTTTTTTCCTGTTCATTGAATCCCTTCCTAACAGAAAACTTTCCTTCACGCCCAGCATAATGTCTTCTGTGCTTCCGTCACTTACTACGCCAATATCGCCGTGGTCATGAAGGTATGCCTGACCGGTGCTGGAAACGATATATCGCTTGAAGCCAGCGTAGCCTGCCACGCTGTTCTTGAGTGCATCTCACCACAAAGTCAGCCGAGGCGGAAAATTCTCTCTCCTCGAAATGACGTGCTGGCCGGATCGTTGAACTGCGCACTGGCAATCTTCCGCAGTGGCGGAACGGACAACCACGCGTCGTAGTTCATTTACACAACAACTGCTCCGACAAGCACCACGCTGCCAACAACCACAAACAAGCTTCTCGCCGCCATATTGATACATATTCCGAAAAAAATGCCCTATGGGAATAATACATGAATGACAACTTCAAGGACAGCGCTTGGCAAGAAAAAGCCAACCTTCAGCCTCGCCGAATTGCGCTTTAAGCGCTAGTCGGAAGGCGCGTGAATTCGTGACGTGCGTTCCAGGCGAGCGCCACTGTCCTTCCACTCGTTCAACCGGCGCCCCATCAACAACTGCGTCAGCCGGCCACCGCTTACCAGGCGCACACCATGCGCGGTCAACTCACCGTAGAGTGCCGCCCCGCTACGTCCCGTATGGATAAACAACCCGCCATCAAAGCCCCGCTCCCGGACAACGCAACCGAACGCGCGCACGTACGCCGGATCAACGTGGGACCGGTAACGCTTCACCTGCACCGCAAACCAGCCCTCCCCTGGCAGCCAGACCTCGCCGTCGATGCCGCCGTCGCCGGTATAGCGCCGGCTGCGCAACACCAGCAGGCCGACATCTTCCAGGGCGGACATCACCACTTCCTCGAACACCAGCGGGTCCACCGCCCGCAAATACGCCAGGCCGCGCCCACCCGCGCCGGGCTCGCGCAAGCCGCGCACCGCGCGCAGCACGCGCCGTGAATGGCGTACATTGCGCCGGTGACCGGGCCGACGAGCCAGCCTGAGCGCGTTCAGCGCGCGCGAGAAACAGCGGATCGCCAAGCGCGAGAGCGCCGCGCCCCAGCGGCGAAACCGCGCGGCCCACGCGGCATCCCAGCCGACCGGCTGCCGGCGCATCCGGCGGGGCACTTGTTCCGTGCGCCGTGCCCCTGCTCCATGGCGGATCTTTTCAGGCGTCATGATCGCCCCCGCCTGTTCTACCCGCCGTGCCAAGATACGCCCGACTAATCGCAGGCCGGTGGTGGCCAAGTTGTTCCGCCACCTGGCGGTAGGCGTCGAGCCGCACCACCGGATCGACGGTCGGATCGCCGCCACGCACCGGCGCGCGCACATGGGTGATCTCGAAATACAGGTCGACGGCAAATTCATGGCGCAAGCCGTGCGCCGTCACGCCCAACCCGGCGCGCGAGATGCCGGCAGTGCGCACCACGTTGGAAAACAGGTCGAGCGACTGCTTGAGCGTCAATTCCGGCCGGCCGACATGGTGAAACCGCTGCCGGGCAACCTGCCTGGCCTCGTCCAGCGCTTGGCGCTGGATATCGTTGCGCACGGCGGTATACCGCAGGCGTCCGCCTTTGGTGCCGCGCACGATGCGCAGGAAGCTGACAAAACGCTGCGCGGAAGGATGGCCATCGGGCAGCGCATAGGCCGGCACTTCGGCCACGTGCGGCCGGAACATGACGGCCTCCTTGCGGCGCATGCCAAACGCCATCATCAAGCGCAACTGCAATCCCACGTTGCGGTCGAGCGCCTCGACCCGGCGCACCAGCTCCTCCGCCGCGATGCCCTGCCCATCCCATGTGTGGTCGCGCTGCGCCGCCGACAAGCGGGTCACCAGCGCCGGCTCCGCCACATAGGCGGCCCCCGCCTGGACCAGGCCCGGCTTGCCGATCCAGCCCGCAAAGACGCGCAGGATCGACAACTGCTGCTGGATGTAGGCCGCGCTGAAGGGCTGCTGGCGCGCCTGGGCCGTGAGGGACTGCTGGTTGGTCCAGCACTGCATCAACGCAGCCACATGGCGCTCGCCAATGTTGGCCGGCGCCACCTGATAACCCAGGTCGCGCAACTGGCGAAACATACGAAACAGCGCCTGGCTGCGCGCATCGCGCGTGCGGTGCGAAATGACCTTGTTGCGGTACGCATGCATTTCGTTGTGCTGGCCGATAATCTCGGCCAACTGCGACTTCCAATTCGACTCCTTGCCCATGTGCGGCTCCTTCCATTTCAACGCAGTTGCGCAACGGCGTGCTAGTGGCCAGCCGGCACCGTTGCGACGTCCCGGCGCCGCCACTGTCCGGCGGGCGCCACCTGACCTGTCGACCTATCCTGCCGCACGGGCCGGGCGCGGCAAGTACCGGAAAACTGCTGCATGGCCGGCTCCGGCAGCCTGGCCACGCTGGATAAGGGATTTGCTGTCATGCGTGGTGTCGTAAAAATGAACATACACACGGGCAGCGAATTTCTCCGACTGTCCCGCGCCCCACCTCTGGGGTGGGCGGTGCCACGCAATGAGCGCGGCAAGGGCATCACGCGGCGGCATCGGCCGCCAAAGACTTGTCCCCGCCTCACACGGTTATCCCCGGCCCTACCACCAGGCCGCTTCATGTTGCCGTACGTACCAGGCTGACCGACGCTTCGATGGCGCCGTCACAACCCGGCACCGCCTGCGCGGTGGCCATACGAGCTGAGTGGGGGTATTGAACATCATGGGAACGGTCTTGCCGTGCCCACGCTGCCGGACTTGCCGGCGAGATCCATCACGCCGCGATGGCGTGCCGCGTGACAGGCGTCATGCGCCATGCCAGGCATTCAGGGCGAAGCCGCCCACTATCTCAGGGAAAAGTCGTCAAAGCGGCACCAGAAGCCCGGCCTTCGTTGAAGGCGGCCTGGGTGCAATCGAAGGAGTACAGCACGGTAAAGCAATCGGCATGGCCGACAATCTTCAGACGGGTTACGACCGCAACGGGCCATCTCGCAGGCCAGCGCCGCATTGAGAACGCGATGTTCACGGAAGCGGGTCCGGACAGTGGTGGCAGAATAGGCCGCGAAATTGGCGTTGTCAAGGCACGCGAAAACCGATATTTTGTAATTGAGGGCCAATTGATTTTGTAATCGCCAACGCGCGCTGGTTTCCCCTCTGACGCGACACGATGGGCGAGCGCCTCTGATTGTAGATTTGGAGGCGAACCCGCATTGATCGCCCCCAATCACTCGACCGTGGCCGCCACCGCCGCAACTGGGGAACGGACCGGCACGGACTGCATTCGGACCAAGCGCGCCCGACACAGTATTAGCGCATCGGAGAACTGGCCGGCCCGTTCTGGAGCAGGACTATGGCCGTCGCCAAGACCGAAACAGCACCATAATTACCGCCATTTCCACTCGCTCGACACGCTTGCCCCGACTACCCTGAGCGCATCCGACAGAATGGGAGGGGGCCATGGAGCCGATTGTGCGGGCGGTCGATGTTGGCCGGGGCAACACCAAGTTCATCACCGGCATGAAGCACGGCGAACCGCGCTGCGAGATGTTCCCATCGCAGGCCCACCCTGCCGAAGCGGCGTTGGACCCCGAGGCCTGGGGCGCCAAACGCAGGACGGTGGGCATCCCGGTCGGCGGACTGGTGTATGAGGTCGGGCCGGACGTGCATCTGGCCGCCGATGTCTTCAATGCGAACGTGCTGCAGCATGACCGCTACTGCGAGACGCCCGAGTACCTGGCGTTGTTGCTGGGGGCCCTGCACCACATGCAACTGGAGCACATCGACCTGCTGGTGGTCGGCCTGCCGGTCGCCACCTATAAAATCAAGTCACTGGTCGGCGCCCTGGAGCGCCGCCTGACTGGCGAGCATGAGCTGGGCCGGGGGCGCCGAGTCAAGGTGGTGCGTGCGAAAGCGCTGGCGCAGCCGGCCGGCGCGCTGATGCATTATGGCCTACTGCAAAGCAAGGTGGCCCAGTTGCGCAAGGAGCGCAGCCTGATCGTCGATCCAGGCCGGCGTACGTTCGACTGGCTGGTGACCCAGGGCATGCAGCAGATCGACAAGCGCAGCCACTCGGTTCCGCGCGGAATGCACGACGTGCTGCAGACAATCATCGAAGGCATCAACCGCAGCACCCATTCACATTACCATGACTACGACACGGTCGATTCCGCCCTGCGCAGCGGCAAGAAGCCGGTGGTCTTCCAACAGGAATACGACCTGACCCGCCACTTGCCGCTGGCCAGGAAAATCCCCGAGCAGGCCGTGGCCGAGATGATGCACTACGTCGGCGACGCGAGTGACATCCGGAACATCATCCTGGTGGGCGGCGGGGCTTTTTTCTATCGCGGCGCCCTCAAGGCCGCCTTCCCCAATCATACAATCCACGAGCTGAAAGACCCGATTTTCGCCAACGTTAAGGGCTTCCAGCAAGCCGGACTGGAATTGGCGCGCGCCATGCCAGGCACCGATCCCGCCATGATCGACCACGCCGCCGACGCGGCGGCGCACCAGGGAGGCGACGATGAGTAAGGCGTTGCGGATCAACTTTGAACTCGACCGCGCCGACAATCCGCCGCTGTATGACGAGCTGGCCAAATTTGCGAAGGGCGCAAAACGGGTGAACCGGCTGCGCACGCTGGCGCATGCGGGCTTACTCAGCCAGATAGTCCGGACTGAAGCCGCACCAATCGCCCCGACCGCGCCACCGCGTCAAGATGACGAGTCCATGCACACCGCAGCGTCCATGGAACTGTTCGGCCCCTCCCTTTAGTTGTGCCACCACATCACCCCGAAAAAAATCGGCTTGCGGCACGCCGACGGCCTCCCCATCGCCGGGGACCGCGTTGACGGCACGTTCGCCGTGTCTTCACAGGAGATTTGCCTTACGTCAAATCGAGCGGTACCAGCCGCCGGTATGATCGCCTTGCCATTAAGCACACAATTGCCGACAAACATCATTGAAAGATCGGGAGGACCGGGATGGGTAAGGGAAGTCGTCTGCCAGACCTGAACCATGCCATGCCGCGCCGGATGGCGCCGCCATGGCCACGGTCGCACCAGCGCCAGCCGCTGCCCCCCCGTCGACAACATGGCGCCATCGTCATCGCGCTGGCACTGATGCTGCTGTTGATCCTCGGCATATGCGGCTTCGCGTTGGACATCCCGCAATTGACCAACCGGAAGACCGAACTGCAGGGGCTGGCGAATGCCGTGGCGTTGTCGGCGGCGCGCGAACTCAACGGCACAGCCGCCGGGGTGGCCAACGCCACGGCCAGGGCCGCCGGTACGGCGGGCAATTGGTTCTACAGCTATCACCGCCAGGCTGTCGCCTGGAATGCCAATGCCTTGACGTTCAGCGCGAACACCAACGGCCCCTGGCTTGCTGCTGGCGCGGCCCAGGCTGCCCCCAACGGCCTGCTGTACGCCAAAGTCGACACCGGCGCATTGGACGCCATGCACGGACGTGTGTCGCTGAGCCTCATGCGCCTGTTCTACAGTGGTGACGGCACCGCAAGCACCCGGGCCACCGCCGTCGCCGGACGCCTGGCCATCCATCTCACGCCGCTGGCGCTGTGCGCGCTGACGGCGGTGCCGGCTGCCGCACGCGCCAATCCCGGGCCGCCGGCCAACCAGGAACTGGTCGAGTTCGGCTTCCGGCGTGGCGTCAGCTACGACCTGATGCAGTTGAACCCGGCGGGGACCGCGCCGGAAAGCTTCGCCCTCGACCCGTTCGCCATTCCGGGCACGGTGGGCGCGTCCGCCAATATGGCACCGGACCTGCTGGCGCCGTTCGTCTGCAGCGGCATGCTCGCCATGCCGCGCGTCACCGGCGGGACCATCACCGCCAACCGGCCCTTCCCGCTGGCGTCACTCTTCAATGAGCTCAACTCCCGTTTCGACTTGTATACCGGCAGTCGGTGCACGCCCGACGGCGCGCCGCCGGACCGCAACATCCGGTCCTACACCACGACCACAATTAACTGGATGCATACCGTCCCCACCGGCCAGGCCGCGCAATCGAGCACCGACGGCGGCAAACTGTGGACGGTGGCCGATCCGCTGCCCGCCCCGGCCGGCAATACGGCGGGCATGTACGGGCCATTATGGGCCTATGCCCGGGCGGTTCCTTTTTCATCGTATATGGCCGGCGCCAACGAGCCGGCCGCCGGCTATACCCCGTTTGCCACCTCCGCCTGGTCGACCTTGTACAAACCAGGCCTGCCCACCGCCAGTGCCGGCTACCCAAGCGGCACGTCGGTGCCGTATCGGGCGACCGCCGGCGTCAACTTCCTGGCACCGGCGGTGCCGCGTCAGCCGGGTGTGGCCAACCGGCGGGTACTCAACGTGGCCCTGTTCGCGTGCCCTGTCGCCGGCGGCGCAAGCGTGAGCGCCAATGTGATCGGCATCGGTAAATTCTTTATGACGGTGCCGGCCACCGCCACCAGCCTGGTCGCCGAATTCGCCGGGGGGGCAGAGGAACAGTCACTCGGCGGACCCGTGGGGCTAATCCAATGACATCTTTACATCACCGCAAGTGGCGCCATTGTCAGCAGGGCATCGCTGCCGTCGAATTCGCGCTGGTACTGCCACTGTTAATATTATTGCTGATCGTGCCCCTCTATTTCGGCCGTGTCATGTGGCATTACGCGGCGATGCAGAAAGCGGCGCAAAACGGCGCCCGTTTTCTCGCATCGGTGCCGCTGGCCACCATGCGGGATCCCAACAAGGTTGGCTATGCCCTCCAACTGACTGATGACATCGTGCGGGCGCACCTGGACGAACTCAACCCTGGCGAATTCCCGCTCGTTATCGACAAGGATTGTAACGACCTGACATGTACCGGCTATTCCACGCCGACGACTGTCACGGTGGGTGTTCAGATGAATGTGCAAGACATCTTTTTCCCCGAGTCTACGCAAATGACGATTGGGCTCACCGCCGAGGCCACCGTGTCCTACCTCGGTAAATAATGACGATGCGAATAGAACGTCCACAATACCGGCAGAGCGGTGCCACGATCGTCGAATTCGCGCTCGTCCTGCCAATGTTTTTGCTCTTTGTCTTTGCCGTCATGGAACTGACGCGGGCACTGTATATGATCAATGTATTGCAGGAGGTCACGCGCCGCGCGGCAAGCGCCGCGGCCGTTGCGGATTTCACCAACACGGCAACCATGGCGGCCATCCGCCGGTCGGCGGTGTTCGATGCGGTGGGTGGGCGCCTGCCATTGGGCGCTCCCGTGACCGATACACACGTACGGATCGAGTACCTGTCGATCACACGCGATGCCAGCGGCCTGATGACCTATGAGGTGATGCCGGCGGGGAGCCTGCCCACGAGTCCGGCGCGTAACAATCTCAACTGTATTCAAAATCCCTATGGTGGCAACTGCATCCGACTGGTCAGGGCCAGGATGTGCGATCCGGATGGCAGCGTCGACTGCGACAGGGTCCGGTACGAGCCACTCTTCTTACTGATTAATTTTTCGTTCGGGTTGAGCAGGTCCACCACGATAGTGCCAGCAGAAACGCTGGGCTTGGTGAGCGGCGATACACCTTGACGTCGCGCCCCTGATTCCGCCAGAACACCGCCAGTGTCGATGCCCCATCGCCGCCCCATGACGGCATTGGCGGCTTAGCGCCGCCTAACGTGAAACAAATCCTTGAATTATTCCATCCGGCAACGGTAAGATTGCATTACTGACATCACCTGCAAGTGGATGCGTTACACGTCCTGCGTGAGCCTTCGACAACAGGTAACAACCAACAATGACGACCACACCACAAGCGCCGCGACCGGCACACCGATGTTCCGAAGCGCGCCGCGCGAGCACCGGCGAAGGAGCCGTGCTTGTCCGCTGAACTCGCACGATTGCACAGTCCGGCGGCGGTACAGCGCGCGCTCGACGAATTTTCCCGCTTGGGCAGGACCGGCTTCCTGGCACGCTATGGGTTTGGGAAGTCCAGGGATTTCCTGGTGCGCGATCCGGTGACCGGCGAGTTGTGCGACTCCAAGGCCATTGCCGGTGTCGCCTATGGATTCCAGTTCCCCGCAGCCGGCCCGTTAAAGCCCAGCGAATTTTCCGGTGGCGAGGCGACCGTGGTGGCCAAACTCAGGAGCCTGGGCTTCGATGTGGTGCGGATCGGACAGGACTGGTCGCGCCAGGAAGTCGACGCCACGGTATCGGCTTATTTCGAGATGCTGCTGCTGGAATCACGCGAGGAAAAATTCAACAAGAGCGAACGCAACACCCTGCTGCGGCAGCAGCTCAACCAACGCAGCAAGGCATCGGTCGAACTCAAGCACCAGAACGTCAGCGCGGTCCTGCACCAGATGGGACTGCCCTACATCGCAGGCTACAAACCGAGGGGAAACACGCAGTTGCTGTTGCGTCAGGCCGTGCAGCAGTACTTGCTCACCCATTCGGACCGGGTGCACCAAGTGGTCGACGCCCTGGAAGAGGCCAAGGTTCCGGCGCAGGCACAATACCACGCCGTGCTGGTGGCGCCGCCGCCCATTGAAGCGGTGGCCAATCTACCGCTAGCGCCGCGCCCGCGACTGCCGCGCAAGATCGATTTTGCCGCACGAGACGCATCCAACAGGCAGCTTGGCCGGCTCGGCGAGCAGTGGGTGCTGGACTTCGAACAACATCGGCTGACCGCGGCAGGCCAACCCGAGCTGTTTCAGCGGGTGGATTGGATCTCTGACCGGCTCGGCGACGGCGCCGGCTACGACATCCTGTCCTATGACACGCAGGCGCAGCCGCGCTACATCGAGGTGAAGACCACCAACGGCGGTCATGCCACGGCATTTTTCGTCAGCCACAACGAACTGGCGTTCGCGCAGGAGCAAGGCGACGCCTTCCACCTATACCGCGTGTTCCAGTTCCGCATGGAGCCCATGTTGTACATGTTGCGCGGCGACCTTTCAAAGCAGCTGCACCTGGAAGCGGTCGACTACCGGGCCTCGTTCCGCAATTTCAAAGCCTGATAGGTGCTACCCAATGACCTCCGCCTAACAGCTGGCGCACAACCGACCGCAAATGCGTTGGCCCACTGAAACGAGATCCCCTCGAATAGTCACTTGCGTTGAGCCAAGCCAATGTGCGTATTGGCCTACCTTGCGAACATAGGCCATCATGATGCCTACAAGCCAATACAGCAGGCGAGTCGATGCGAGCACCACGGACCTTGTGGACTATGGCTTGCGATTGCGACGTGCATTCGGCCGCGAGGCCGCTATTCGTTACCTGCACTCTACCGGTCTTAGTGAAAACGCTATGCGGGCACTGGATCGGTCTGGCCGTCAGCTACGCGGCACGGCTTGGCCCGATCGTCGCAAGGCGTTAAGAACAGATACTGTCACTACCTGAAGATCCACCACAATGGCAGCAATGCCTTCGACCTGCCCCACGCCCCGGATGGTCACACCGACTGCGACCTATTCTCAAGAATCGCGCTTTGTGACTTCAGGGTGAACTACATGATCTGGAGCCGGTAGATTTGCAACCCCGACCTAGCGGCCAACAGGGCGTCCGTATAGCGGGAAGAACGGGCATATGCACTAAATGCACATATCCGTTAAATCGGAACCACGCGATATCGGCGCCCCTTGGCCGCGGGCGACGCTGGAGTCATGTCGCGCCCGCCATCGAAATAAGCAAACCCGGCGTCAATAGTGCTCAACCGCAAATTTGATCCGGTAAAGTCGTCCGAACCAATTCAACGTATCGCGCGGAGGTCCTTGAAGCATGGCCCCGCGCTTGCCAGCCTACCGGACGCCTTCGGTTTGGACGACGGATGCTTCTCGCGGCCCGGCATCCAGTAGCAATGCTTCGCCGCCCTCGTGATGCCGACGTACGCGAGCCTCAGAAGCTCCTCTTCCTGGGCGGTATCGTACGGGCAGGGATCCTTCAAACCGCCAAGCTTTGCGAGCCGGTAAGCCTGGTTCTTGAAGGGAGAGCTGGTCTTGTACCGGCAATCGCCCAGTAGGAAGACCGTTTCGGCCTCCAGCCCCTTCGACTTGTGGAACGTCATGACGTCTAGGCGCCTCGCTTCCTCAGGCAGCTTCCTGTCCGCCTTCCAGGTACTTCCCAGAACTGCCCGTATCCTGTCCCTCTCCTTCGTTCCCCCTTCCCGGTAGAGGACCATCACAGTCTCCCCCGCGTCGTAGTGGGCGGCGGCTAGCCGGGCGAGCTCGGCGTCGTCCTGGTCGAGGACATGCACTGGAACGGCCCCTTCGGCCGCTCGCCCGCCCGATCTGGCCCTCTTTCCCGGGATCGACGGCGCGGGCGCGACGACGTGCTCTGCCGCGTCGATGACGTGCTGGTGGCTTCGGAAATTCTCCCTAAGCATGATCGGCGTGGTAGCCGGCGATGGGAACTCCTGTCTAAATTCGATAAAATACTTCGGCGAGCTGCCCCGCCAGCCGTAAATCGACTGCCAGTCGTCACCCACGCAGAGCAGCGAACTGTGGCGCGTGGCGCGGCCTGCTCCCAGGTCACGCCCCCTGCGGCGGACCTCCCTCAGGACCGCGCGCACCCAGGAGACAATCTGCGGCGAAATGTCCTGGAACTCATCGATCATGAGGTGCGACATCGAACGCAGCAGGCTATCCGGAAGGAGCTTCAGGGTATCACCGGAGCCCTCGCCGAACAGCGAGAAGATCTGGTTGAAAGTCATAACCCGGGGAACCTGCTTTCCCAGGTGCTCGGTGAACTTCGGCCAGAACGTCGCGAGCGCCTCAAAGAAGATCCTGTCGGGGTCGTCGGCGGCGAACTTCATGCCTGCCACGGCAGCAGCCACGTTCAGGCCGAGATTCTCGATGAAGGCTGCGGCGCCCACGAAGCAGTCGAGAAGCGGGACGCTTGCGAGCTCACCGCTGACCTGATAGCTGAAGCCAGGGGCGATGGCCGCCCTGTCCGCGCTCCATTTGACGAACGTCTCGATGTCGGCGGCGGTGTCGAGCCATACGATCTTCTCGTTCGAGAGCGCGTCGCAGATCGTCTTCTTCACCGACATCTCGCTTACAAGCGTGTGGTCCGATCCGGGGCGCTTGGCGTCTTCCCCGGGAAACTTGGCGGGACGGAGGACCACCGCGATTTCCTCCATGCCCTTGACCCTCCCGTGGACTTGGAACCGGTGCCTCTGTATCTGGATGGTCTCTCGCCGCGCCGCGACGCAGGCTATCGGCCACTGGCCGGCGGCCTTCCACGCGGCTTCCACCATGTCCATTGACTCGGGATCCCGTTCCGCCACGTACTTTATGGCCTTGGCCTGCCGCTGCACCACCTCGTTGTCCAGGTTCCGCGCGTCGATGGTCAGCGAATGGTAGTAGAGGTCGCCGATCAGCTTCCGGAACCGCTCGTCCGCATGGTAGAGCTCCGTGTAGCATCCGTTGAGCAGTACGCGCTGGTGCTCGTTGATGCGCGTGTCGAAGGGGCTGTCGGGCGTCGCGACCGCCGAGTCCTCCTTCGACTTGTCCCCGTAGAACTCGAACGGGACCACGTGTTCGCCCATCAGCGCGCGGATGAACTTGAGTATCTTCGAATGGAACGTGCAGACGACCGCGTGGGCGGTATCTTCCAATATCACGACTCCCCACTTTTCCGCAGTCTGCCGCAGCTTCACCACGAAGTCGATCTGGGACTTCTTCGTGAAGGTCACCACCGTCATCGAGTCCAACTCGAACTTCAGGTAGCGGTGCAGCAGCAGGATGCGCAGGATCAGCGTGGTCGACTTCCCCGAGCCGGCCCCCGCGATGACATAGGTGGAAGGCGTCCGGCTCAGGATCATCTTCCACTGGTCTTCCGTCGGCCGCTTGTGCTCGGGCAGGAAGGCAATCACGTCCGCTCGCATCGAGCGCTCTGTCTCGGCAGTAATGGGCAGCTCCCAGTCGTCGAAGAGAAATCCGTCCACACCAGGGCGCGCACCGGCCACGCCGCGCGCGTCGCGGATCTCTAGCACCATCCGGCCGGCCGCGAACCCCTCGCCGTACCCTTTCTCGTATCCCTCGGCTTTCCCTGCCGCACGCCCTTTCCCGTGCCCCTGCTTCTCACCAAGCTCGAACGCCTGTGTCCAGGAAGCGGCGTGGCGGGCCGACAGCTGGGAAAGGGCCCATCCGACGAGGTCGGCGGCTATCCTTTTCGGGAACGGCAGCTCGGAACGGGGGTAAAGGCTGGGCGAAGCGAGTTTTTTTTCCATGTATCTAGTCGTATTCGGAAGGGAGTTGATTTCGCCACTTTGTGGCATCGAGCATCAATCGTGCGACAGCAAGGGGCCTACACAGGATTCCGCCTGCGTGCGCTCCGGGCTGCCCCCTGCGTCGACAGGGCGCCGGCACGTCCCGCATAGACACGTCCGGAGAGTTCGAGCCAACAGTGCATGTAGGGTTGCCGCCATAGCGATGCACAGCAAGCTTGCCCGCTCGCGACTGCCGGGCCAGCGCCGCGAAGCCCACCGGGAAGAACGGGCGTCGATGTCTGAACTGCTACGCAAGGAACATTTCTTATTGGCATGACGCCCACTATATCATGCCGCATGGAAATTTTTATCAATTCGACATCCCGGGCTCTCGCTCGCCTTGCGTTTCGAAGGAGTGTGTTGACGCCGACCGATAGTCCCCGCCTGCACGGATGGGATCCACCGCATCCTTCCCGTGTCCTGCTTCCAATGGTGGGGGCCGGATACGAGGAGAATGGAGTGGCAGATGCACTTTTCGCCCTTGGGCGATGCGTAATAACACCCGGTGCGTATGACGCGCTGCTGGTCGCGGGAGTCGCCCCGTCCGGCCTGCTGGCGCGGCATCAGGCCGGGGATTGGGAAGGGATGAGCGATCACGACCAGACCGCCAATTGAGAGGCGCTGAAGCACGGCCTCCGAGTGTTTTCAGCATACGGATTGCCCGGAGAAGGAAACGAGCGGGCATGAGTCATAACCGAGGCAGACAGGTCGTGCACTACGATCCTACTGCCTGAGGAATACTGATTCGGAAGCCGTCCCGGAAGGGGCGTTTTTTTTTGGCCCGATATTCCAAGCCAGCGGCAGTAAAATGCGCAGACAGTACCCTGCCGAAATTCAGAATGAATACCTACGTCCCGTTGACCCCGCTGGTGGAGCCATACCTTACGGTCCCCCTGGCAAACCTGCCTGACAACGTCAGGCGCCACGTTGAAAAGATGCCACACAACTTATGGGATCACATTTCGCCCGAACAGCGGCGGCGGTACGCCAGGGATTACGACTACCAAAACGACCAGGGATTTGAGATCGAGCGCATCGCCGGATGGCTGGAAGCCGTGTATGACGCGCCGACGTGGTGGCTTGCCGAATCCGTTACCGCCCAGCATGCAGCGATGCTCCTTTCCGGCCACAACCCCATTTCAGAAACACTCGAAGGAGC
>JAIENA010000249.1 GCA_019751755.1 Burkholderiaceae bacterium
GAATTACTTGAACGCATAGCCTGCGTTGACATACACAAAGCGGCCACGTGGGTCGTATTGGGCGATGTCGAAGCCAGCTTGGAACTGGTTGCTTACTGGAACGAATACGCTCGGCTGTTTGTCGAACATATTGCGCACGCCGACCGCCAGGGTCAGGTTTTTGATGCCTTTCCAGGTCACGTTCATGTCATAAGTCGATTGTGCGCCGATGAAGTTGCGCACGTCGTCCTCTTGACGGTGGGCGGTTTCGTAACGCGACGTGTAGTTCTGGGTCAGCGTGACGGCGACTGGGCCTTGGGTCCAGGTGCCGCTCAGCGCATGTTTCCAGCGCAGGATGACACCGCCGTTGTCTGCGCCCAGTACCGGGTTGCCGTCCTTGTCGACCAGCGTACCGACTTTGTGCGAAATATTGCCGCCTGGGCTGGTTTGGTCGAACTGGTCCATGTAGGTCCCGTTCAAGCCCACGTCAAAGCGGCCGATGCTGGTGTTTTGACGGTATTGGGCAAACAAGTCCAGACCTTTGACCGTCGCGTTGCCGGTGTTGGCCAGCGTGGTGTAAATCAGGTCGACATCGTTGCCGGCCAGGCGCACCAGGTTTTTGTAGGCAGGGTCACCTTTGCGGAAGCTCGACACCACTTCCTGTGCCGATGGCGTTGCCAGGATATCGCTGACCTTGATCTTGAACCAGTCCAGGCCCACGGTCAGGTTGGTCACTGGCGACAGCACCAGACCAACCGAGCGTTGCTGCGATTTTTCTGGTTTCAGGTTAGGGTTACCACCCGATACCGCATTCACTTGCAGGTTGTTCTGCTTGGTGGCTGGATCGCTGAACTGGGCCGAGCTGCCGGTCGTTTGTGGTTGCCACAGGTCGGTCAGGGTCGGCGCACGGAAGCCCGAACCAGCCGATGCGCGCAACAGTACGGCCTTCACTGGCTGCCAGCGTGCATTCACCTTGTAGTTGGTGCTGGCGCCGACGTCGCTGTAATCGTCACGGCGCAGTGCCAGACCCAGGTCCAGCTGCTTCATCAAAGGCACGTTGGTTTCAGCAAAGACCGAATTGATGGTGCGGCCTTTGTCGACGGGTGGCGTGGCGCCGCCCAGACCGGCGATGTCACCGGATTCCAGTGCCGCGCTTGGGTGGGTGGTGAAGGTGTCATGACGCACCTGGTAGCCAGCGGCATACTGTGCCGTGATGCCGGCAATTGTTGGCAGGTCACCGGAAATCTTGGAGTCGAAGCTGTCGCTCTTCGATTTGCCAACCAGCGTGTCGCCGCTGTATTGCGCGGCTTTGAGTTTTTCTGCCAGTGCGCCGGTCTGTACGCCGCCCGGTGCCCATGGGTTCCAGTTATTGGCTGGGTCATTGATAATGCGGGCGTAGGCAACTTGCGAGAAGTAGCCGCTTGGCACCGTGCCGTGGACCTTGCTTTGATTGCTAGCCACGGCAACTTCGTAGTCCTGGCCGATGACCGTACCCTTGGCGCCCACTACCACGCGCGACTGCTTGGCCTTGTCTTCGCTGGAGCGGCCACCGAAGTCAAATACGCGGCTGGTGATGGCCAGCGGTTTGCCGATCAAGCTGGTGAAGCCTTGCGAGGTCAGGTAAGGCACCGCGATCGACTGGTAGACCGGGTTGCTTGGGTACAGGATCAGCGATGGATCGACGCCTTGCTTGGCAAACTGGGCGTCGGTTTCCATGAAGCTGCGGCGCAGCGGGCTGGCCTGGAAGTTCTGATTCACCACGCTTTCCGAGTACAGCACGTCAGCAAACAACTGGTGATCGTTGTTGATCTTGAAGGCGCCGTTGGCGGTCAGGTTTTTCAGTTCGCGATCAGGAATCAGACCAACGTAGGGCGCGCTGTCGAAGGCGCAATATGGTGCCCCCTTCGTCGAATTGGTCGAATTCTTGAACATCTGGATCGTGTCGCACTTGCCGCTGGCGGCCAGTGGATTGCCGTAGCCACTACCTGGGCTGGTGCCGAACAGACCAGGTTCACGGTCGTTCGGGTACTTGCCTGGAATAACCGCACCCTCAATGTTGCCCTGGCCGGTCGCGCCAGCCGAGTAGTATGGCAGTTTGTTGCCGGAGGCCGAGTACGAACGGTCGCTCGCGCGCAGCAGTTTTTCTTTTTCATACGAAGCGGACACCACCAGCGAGTAACCCTGGTTTTCCAGGTCGCCGAAGCCGGCGGTAATCGCTGCTTTGCCATTTTGGCCGCCACCGTGTTCGGTTGGGCTGCCGTAGCCGCCGGTCACTTCCACACCCTGGAAGCTCTTCGACAGGATGAAGTTGACCACGCCGGCCACCGCGTCGGAGCCATAGACGCCGGAAGCGCCGTCTTTCAGCACTTCAACGCGCTCGATGGCCGCCAGTGGAATCACGTTGACGTTGACCGCTGCGCCGCCGCCGCCGGCGAAGGCCGCCAGACGGCGACCATTGACCAGCACCAGCGTGCGTTCGGCGTTCAAGCCGCGCAGCGAAATCGAAGACAGGCCGTAAGTGGAATTGCCGGCACCGGTTGCGTTCGTGGTCGAGCCTGCCGACGACAAGGCCGATACGGTGGACAGCAACTCTTGCGTGCTGGTCGCGCCGGTACGGGCGATTTCGGCGCGGTTCATGACCTGCACTGGCAGTGCGGTCTCCGCATCGACGCGTTTCAGCGACGAACCGGTAATTTCAACACGTTGAACCGGCTGGTCCGCAGATTGTGCGACAGCAGCCTGCATACCCAGCGCCAAGCCGCCGGCGCAGATCACGCGGACGGAACGAGATAATACGGTTTCAATCATCATGCTTAATAACTCCCAAGGTGAAGCTGCAATAAACACGCGACGTCAGTGCTGCTGCGAGTGTTTAGCGAAGCCAGATACTGATGTTACTTTTGTTGATAAAGACGGCAAATCTTTAACCGGACCTTATGAAATCATCCATGCTGCAGGGTGTCAATCTTGAAAGTTCTGGGTTGCATCAAGTTTTGCCGTATTTTTGATGGTGGCGTTTTAGTAGTTTCGTGCTGGGGAGGGCGGGGGATGCCTTAAATCCGTGAAAATCAAGCTGAACTTCGCTTATTTCATCGATTCGAGCCCAATTCCAAAGTTGCATAGCTATCTTTGTGTCGTCATGTATGAATTTGTAACTAATGTTGCAAGGTTTTGTTGGTGTCGTTTTTTTGAAACAAATATGATTTTGGTGTTGCTTGGTGCGCTCAAATGGGTTAATGCGTTGGTGCGTTTGCAGTCGCTTAATCAATGCGCGCCTCGCCCCCATCGTTCCCGCGGTTCGGACGTAAAAAAGCCGGTCAGCGCACTGACCGGCTTTTGTCGGTTCTAACTTACGTAGTTAGAAGCGGTAGGTCACGCTGGCCTTGAAGTAGCGGCCGATCGCGCCCGATGGGTCCATCGGGTTGTAGCTCATGCCACCGTAGGTCAGTGGATCAAGCGGGGCGACTTTGTCGAACAGGTTGGAGATCGAACCGGAGATCTGCAGCGATTTGCTGAAGTTGTAGCGGGCCGAGACGTCCAACGTCGAGAACGACGCCAGCTTGCAGCCGAATGGCGCTGGCGAACCGTCCGCGAAGGTGTTGGCGCAGGACGTATCCGATGCTTCGCCCAGGTTGCTCATCTTCGAACGGTAGTTCAGCGTGCCCGTCACGTTCCAGTCACCCTTGTCCCACGACGCGGTCATGTTGACCTTGTCTTTCGGCGTACCGGCGCAGTTCGACGTGTCGCAGTTGCCGTGGGTGCCGGCGTACTGGAACGAACGGGTCGAATCGACCCGCAGCCAGGAATCAATGTGGGTCCAGGTCAGGCCCAGCGTGGCGCGTCCCATGGCGCCCAGCTGGAAGCGCTGCTTGACGTCCACGTCCACACCCTTGATTTCCGTGTAGTTGGCGTTGCGGTAGGGCGCATTGATCACCAGCAGGGTGCCCGAGTTCGGCGTCACCACGCCGTTGACCACCAGGTTGTTATCCGAGCGCAGCGCGCCTGGCAGGGCCGCTGCTTCAGCAAAGGCCACCTGGTTGATCTCGTTGCTGCGCTTGAGCTTGAAGGCGTCAATCGCCAGCGACGTGCCGTCGAACGGATCCCACACCATGCCCAGCGTAAAGCCTTTCGATTTTTCCGGCTGCAGGTTGGGATTGCCCACTTTCACGCCAGCCACAGTGATCGAGCAGTCACCGGTGGTGGCGCCGCCGGCGGCGGGCTTGCCACCTGGGCAGCGGATCGGGTCGGATACCGGCGCGGAACCGGCCGATTGCGACAGCGGGTTGCTTTCGGCGGGGCCCGGCGCGCGGAAGCCTTCCGAATACGTGCCGCGCAGGGCGAACGATTTGGTCGGTGTCCACTTGGCGCCCAGTTTCGGCGTGCTCGAATTGAAGTTTTTGTATTTGTCGTAGCGCAGCGCGGCATTCAACTCCACGCCCTTCATGACCGGCGCGGCAATCTCGGCGAAGATCGCGTCGATCTTGGTGTCGCCGAAGGTCGACACGTAGGAGGCATTGATGGTGCCGTCTTCGGTGCCCGACAGCGACGGGTTGCTGACTTTCTCGTGACGGTGCTCGACACCCCACGCCAGGCCCAATTTGCCGCCCGGCAGGTCGAACAGCTCACGCGACGCCTTGAAGTCGATGGTGGCCAGCGACGTGGTCGAATGCGAGCGGGACGTGTAGCGGATCGCGTCGTACAGGCTGGCTGGATTCTTCGATGCTTGCGCACCGATGTAGTACGGGAACAGCGAGCTGGCGGGATTGTTCAGCGCCTGCTGCAGGTTCTTCATGTTCAGCATGTTGGTGTACGTCAGGTCCAACGCCGAATCCGAATACGTGATGGCCGTGTCGTAATCCCAGCCGGCCAGGGTGCCCTTGGCGCCCAGGACAAAGCGCTTGAACTCGTTGTTGGCGTAGCGCGTCGATGCGCCCACGTCGAACGCCGAGTAGCGGATGCGGGCCGCGGCGCCGAACGGGTTCTGCGGGTGGGTGGCGCCGATCGTCATCACGGTGCCCCAGCTGGTCACGGTGGTGGGCGACACCACGGTTGGGGTGATGGATGGCGGGACCAGCGTGAAGTGCGTGTCGCGCTTGGACCAGCCGGCTTCCGCATAGATCTGGTGATCATCGTTGACGTTGAAGGTGCCGCGCGAGTACAGGTTGTGGCCCTTGATTTCCGGCTGCATCGAGCGGAACTGGTCGGCGCCCCATACGCAACCGTTATTGGCCACTTGCACGGTCTTGGTGAACGTTTCGCAGCCCGGTAGATAGGTGTAGGCCAGTGTCTTGGGATCACGGATCGCACCGACCGGGTTGGCGCCGGCCACGCCGCCGCGGATGTCGCCGGCCAGGAACTGCGAACCGGTCAGCGAGTAGCCATACGGACGCAGGTCGGCGGCGCCGATCCATTTGCGGTTGTTGCGGTCTTTGTTCATCAATTCATTGTTTTGATAAACTTCCGCGTTCAGCAGGATGTTGTAGCGGTCACTGTCGAGCGAACCGGTACCCCAGGTCAGCGAGGCCTTGCCTTGTTCAGCGTCGGAGTATTTCGAGGCGCCGCCGCTGATCTTGGCGATGCCGCCCACCAGGTCCTTGCGCAAGATCACGTTGACCACGCCGGCCACCGCGTCCGCGCCGTAGGTCGCCGAAGCGCCGTCCTTCAGCACTTCGATGCGTTCCACCGCTTCCATCGGTACCGTGGACAAGTCGGTGAAGGTCTTGGTGCCGTCGTCGGCGCGCGCGAAGGGCGCCATGCGGCGGCCGTTCAACAGCACCAGCGTGGAGGTCGCACCCAGGCCGCGCAGCGAGATCGCGGTGGAGCCTGCGGCAAAGCCGTTACCGAAACCGGTCGGCAGCGAACCGGCGCCGTCCGAGGTCAGGGTTTGCAGGTAGTCGGCAACCGTGCTCTTGCCCGATTTGGCCAAGTCTTCGCGGCTGATCACTTGTACCGGCGAAGCGGTTTCCGCCGATGCGCGTTTGATGCTCGAACCGGTAATTTCGATACGCTGAACCGCCGCGTCCTGTGCCATGGCAGGGACGGCCAGCATGCTTGCTGCGACCGCGCCGCCGGCAAACACCAGGCGCACGGAACGGGACATTACAGTTTCCATCATCATGCTTTAGAACCTCCAACTGGGGTGGGAATCAATCGATTCGAGCAAGCTTGTTGATTGCTCAATGCTATGCAGTAGGCTCTCGCATGCCAGCAGTGTCAAGCTAGCGGCATCCCTTATGTCCTGTTGGAAGATGCGGGATTAGCAGCGAGAAAACCGTCATTTCCCCTAAAATTTCATCATTTTCGAGATAAATTCACGAATTTTCCACTTGTGAAGAAATGTAACAACGCGCGCTGTGCGTTACTTTTTGGCCACAGCCGTGCCGCTTTAAGCAGCGCCATTGCCCCCGGCTTGCCGCGCCAGCGGCCTGCATGCATGATGGCGCCTCGGGTGCGGACAGGGACTGGTATGGGGGCGTTATGGGTGCGTATATCGTGCGGCGTTTGTGGCAAATGGCGCCGACCATGCTGGGCGTGGTGTTGCTGGTGTTTTTCCTGTTTCACTGGGTGGGCGGCGATCCCGCGTATCTTCTGGCCGGCAAGATGGCCGACGCCGACGCGATTGCGAATATCCGCCGCCAACTGGGTGTGGATCAGTCCTATCCGGTCCAACTGGGCATGTTCTTGCGCCAGGTGGTCACCTTTGACTTCGGCAACAGCTGGGCCACCGGGGAAGCCGTGGCGTCGCTGATCACGTCGCGCCTGGGGCCTTCGCTGACCGTGCTGCTGCCGCTGACCGTACTGGAAACCCTGCTCGGCATCGCGCTGGCGCTGGCCGTGGCGCGCGTGCGCGGCAGCCTGACGGACCGCGCCGTCATGCTGGTTTGCACGATCGCGATGTCGGTCAGCATCCTGGTCTACATCATGGTGTTCCAGTATGGCCTGGCGTATCGCCTGGGCCTGTTTCCGGTGCAGGGCTGGGGCGACAGCCTGGCCGATAATCTGCTGCGTTATGCGGCGCTGCCGGTGCTGATCGGCCTGGCGGTGTCGGTGGCGCCGACGCTGCGCCTGTATCGCGGTTTTATCCTCGAAGAAGTGCGGCACGACTATGTGCGCACGGCGCGCGCCAAGGGCTTGCCGGAACGGCGCGTGCTGTCGGTGCACGTGCTGCGCAATGCCGCCATCCCGATCGTCACGCACGTGATGGCGGGGTTGCCGGCGCTATTGATCGGCGCCTTCTTGCTGGAACGGTTTTTTGGTATCCCCGGCATCGGGCGCGAAGTGATCCTGGCGGTGGAACGCAGCGATTTCCCGGTCATCAAGGCCGTGACGGTCTGTGTGGCGGGCGCCACCATGGTCTCGAATTTGCTGGCGGACTTGCTGTACCAGGCGCTCGATCCGCGCGTGCGGCTGCCATGAGGTCGCCGGCATGACGCCGTTATGGCGCATGGCGTGGCGCCGTTTGCGCGCCGACCCGGTGGCGCTGGCGGCGCTGGCTGTGGTCGCGGGCTTTATCGTGCTGGCGGTATTGTCCGGCCTTGGGTTGGTGGCGGCGGACTGGGAACGGGAAGTGGCACTCAGCCATGCGCCGCCGTCGCTGCTGGCCGGCGCCAACGCGATGCCCTCCCAGGCGCCGGCGCGCGGCGCCGCCTTGCCGGCCAATCCATGGGATCCGCTGGCGGACGACATGGCGGCGCTGCGCAGCGCCGCCACACACGCTGCTGAACCAGATGGCGGACGCAAGGCGTCCCTGCTGTTCGGCGCCGACAAATGGGGCCACGACATCCTCAAGAAAACCATCAAAGGCGCGCAGACCTCGGTCGCGGTGGGGCTGGCGGCGGCCGTGCTGGCCGTGGCGCTGGGTACCGTGTTCGGCGCGCTGTCGGGCTACTACGGCGGCTGGCTCGATGATGCCTTCAACTGGTTTTACAGCGTGTTCACCGCCATCCCGCCGATCCTGATGATCCTTGCCGTGGCGGCGGTGCTGCAGCAACAAGGCGTCGCCACCATCGTGCTGATCCTGGGCCTGACCGGTTGGACCGGTCCCTACCGCCTGATGCGCGCTGAATACCTGCAGCACAAGGGACGCGATTACGTGCTGGCGGCGCAGGCGATCGGCGCGTCCGACTGGCGCCGCATGGTGCACCATATTTTCCCCAATGCCAGCCATGTGGCGCTGGTGCAGTTGGCGATCCTTGCGGTCGGCTTTATCAAGGCCGAAGTGATCCTGTCCTTCCTGGGCTTTGGCGTGCCGGTGGGGGAGGTCAGTTGGGGCTCGATGCTCAACGAGGCGCAGCAGGAACTGTTGTTGGGCAAATGGTGGCAATTGGCGGCGGCCGGTGGCGCCATGGTGTTGCTGGTGACGGCGTTGTCGCTGCTGACCGATGCCCTGCGCGATGCGCTGGACCCCAAGGGGCGGTGGTGATGGCCGGCGCAATGACACCCGACACCGCGCCAGCGCCGCCGTTGCTGGCAGTGCGCGACTTGACCGTGGCGTTCCGAGATGGCCGGGGCGCACCCGCACCTGCTCCCGCCGTCAACGGCGTGTCGTTCACCGTGCAGCGCAACCGCACGGTGGCGCTGGTGGGGGAATCCGGCAGCGGCAAGTCGGTGACGGCGCTGGCGGCGATGGGCTTGCTGCCGGCGGAATCGGTCCAGGTCGATCCGGCCAGCCGCATCCTGTTGGACGGCATTGATGTGCTGGCGCTGGCCCCGGCCGCGCGGCGCGCGCTGTGCGGCAAAGATATCGCGATGATTTTCCAGGAGCCGATGTCCTCGCTCAATCCGGTTCTGACGGCTGGTTATCAGATCGGTGAAGTGCTGGCGCGGCACCTGGGCCTGACGGGGAGGGCGGCGCGCGAACGCACGCTGGCGCTGCTGGAGGAAGTCGGCATTCCCGAGCCGGCGCGCCGCATCGATGCCTACCCGCACCAGCTCTCTGGCGGCCAGCAGCAGCGCGTCATGATTGCGATGGCGATCGCGTGCGCGCCGCGCCTGCTGATCGCCGATGAGCCAACCACGGCGCTCGATGTCACGGTACAAAAGCAAATCATGGCGTTGATCGCGCGCTTGCAACAAGCCCATGGCATGGCGGTGCTGTTCATCACGCACGACCTGGCGCTGGTGGCGGAAATCGCCGATGACATCGTCGTCATGCGCGGCGGTGTGGTGCGTGAAGCGGGGCCGGCACGCGCGGTCTTGACGCAGCCGCGCGATCCGTACACGCGGGCACTGCTGCAATGCCGGCCGCCGGCCGAGGGGCGTCCGTGGCGCTTGCCCGTGATTGCCGACGCCATGGCCGGTGGTGAATTGATGCCAGTGCCGCAACGCCCGGCGCGGCCACAGCATGATGACGTGGTGCTGGCGGTCGAACAGTTGAGCAAGCACTTCATGGTGCGCCAGGGCTGGTTCGGCCGGCGTGCCATCCCCGCCGTCCACAATGTGTCGTTTACGCTGGCGCGCGGCACCACGCTGGGCGTGGTGGGGGAGTCCGGCAGCGGCAAGAGCACGCTGGGCCTGACCCTGCTGCGCCTGCACCAGGCCAGCGCCGGCCGCGTGCTGGTGGACGGCTGCGATATCCTGGGGCTGTCCGCGCAGGCCTTCCAGCCGTACCGTCGACGCCTGCAGATCGTGTTCCAGAATCCATACGCGTCGCTCAATCCCCGCTTCACGGTCGGCCAGATTTTGCTGGAGCCGATGCAATTGCACGGCATCGGCGCCGATGACGCGCAGCGCACCCGCATGGCGCTCGACCTGCTCGACAAGGTCGGCTTGCCGCGCGCGGCGCTGCAGCGCTGGCCACATCAATTTTCCGGTGGCCAGCGGCAGCGCATCGCCATCGCGCGCTGCCTGGCACTGCGGCCGGAGATCCTGATTTGCGATGAGTCGGTGTCGGCGCTCGATGTGTCGGTGCAAGCGCAGGTGCTGAACCTGCTGCTGGACTTGCAGCAGGAATACGGCCTGTCGTACATCTTTATTTCGCACGACCTGTCCGTGGTGCGTTATATGGCGGACCAGGTGCTGGTGATGCGGCAGGGCGAGGTGGTGGAGCAGGGCGGCGTGGAGGCGCTGTACCGCAACCCGCAACACCCGTACACGCAGGCGCTGCTGGCCGCCATCCCCGATGTCCACTTTTGTCACAATCGGGGTCTGACCCCATGACTGTGACATGCGCTGTCGGAACGGTGGAATTCATATAACATATTGGAATTATGGCGAGCTTACTGACACTGTTACAAGAATATGGCGTATGGATTGTGTTCGCCGTGGTTCTCATCGAGCAGATGGGATTGCCGATTCCCGCCTTTCCGTTGTTGATCGTGGCCGGCGCGCTGGCCGTGGGCGGCGAACTGCATTGGGCCTCGGTGCTGGCGGCCGCCTTGCTGGCCTGTTCCATCAGTGACTTTTTCTGGTTCCGCGCCGGCCGCCGCTATGGCAAACGCATCCTCAAGCTGTTGTGCCGCATTTCCCTGTCGCCCGATTACTGTGTCAGCCAGACCGAAGACAATTTCCGCCGCTGGGGTCCGAAATCGCTGCTGGTCGCCAAGTTCATCCCCGGGTTTAACACCATTGCGCCGCCGATGTCGGGCGCGATGGGTACCAGCTATCCGCGCTTCCTCGGCTTTTCCGTGCCGGGTGGCCTGCTATGGAGCGGCAGCGGGATCGCCATCGGCGCCTATTTCAGCGCCAGTATCGACCAGGTGCTCGATACCTTGTCGACCATGGGCAGCACGGCGCTGGGCGTGCTGGGTGCTTTGCTGGCGCTGTTTGTACTGTACAAATATGTCGAACGCAAACGCTTCCAGCAAGCCGTGCAAATGGAGCGCATCACGGTCGATGAATTAAAGCAATTACTGCTCGACGGCCACGAACCGGTCCTGGTCGATGCCCGCAGCGCCACCGCGCAATCGCTGGAGCCGGCTGTGCCGGGTGCTTTGCTGGTCAATGGCGACTTGTCGACGGTACTGCAAGCGCTGCCGAAAGACCGCCACATCATCGTCTATTGCAGTTGCCCCAATGATGTGACCGCGGCCCATGTGGCCAAGCAAATGTTTGCCCAAGGGTATGAATATGCGCGGCCCCTGCATGGCGGCCTCGATGCGTGGAATAGCGCGTTTGCCCACGAATTGCGCCGCCCCCGCGATGGCGACGCCACGCCCTACGCCGCCCCCGCACCCCACGGCTGAGTTCCATTACCACCGCATCACGGCATCGCCGGCGCCGCGCCGGGCGGTGCCGTCACGCCTATCTTGTCTAGACCAATTACCCCTAAAATCGGTAGTCATACTACGCTTTGATTATTGCAAAACGTAACTTTTTTCACAGCGACCTTATGAAATTGTACTAAAACTACAAAGAAGGCTTGCGCGCGCAGGGAGAAAACCTTAAGCTTGGTCTTCACCTTATTTCAGCACGATCATGACTTCCGAGCCTATTTCTTCTTCGTGTGTCCCGACGCCGGGCGCGCCATTCCCGGGCGGCCCGCGTCTGCTGGCGGATGTCGGCGGTACGAATGCGCGCTTTGCGCTGGAGATGTCGGCCGGCGAGATCGGTCATATCCACGTGCTGGCGTGCGCCGCCCATGCAAGCCTGGCCGATGCGCTGCGCGCCTATCTGGCTTTGCCCGATGTGGCGCAGGTGGTGGCGCTGGCCGGCGGCGCGATTCGTCATGGCGCGATTGCCATCGCCAATCCCGTCAATGGCGACCTGGTGCGCATGACCAATCATCACTGGCAATTCTCAATCGACGCCCTGCGCACGGAATGCGGCTTTGCGGTGCTGGAAGTGGTCAATGATTTCACCGCGCTGGCCAGTTCGTTGCCATTCCTGTCGGATGCGCAAAAGCGCCAGGTGGGCGGCGGCGAAGCCAAGGCTGGCGCGCCGATCGGGTTGATTGGCGCGGGTACCGGCCTGGGTGTGTCCGGCCTGATTCCCGGTAAGGATGGACGCTGGACCGCGCTGCTCAGTGAAGGTGGTCATGTCAGTTTTTCACCGGTCAATCCACAGGAAATGGCGATCCTGGCCCATGCCTGGACCGAGTTCGAGCATGTTTCGGCCGAGCGTTTCATGTCTGGTGTCGGGATTGAACTGATCTATCGTGGCTTGTGCCAATACCGTGGCGTGCAGGCGGAAGCCATTGCGGTGCCGGAAATTGTCGGCCGAGCGCTGGCGGACGAGTGCGCACTGTGCGCGGAAACCGTGGAAACGTTCTGCCGCATGCTGGGCACGGTGGCCGGCAACCTGGGCGTGACGCTGGGTGCGCTGGGTGGTATATATATAGGCGGTGGTATCGTGCCGCGCCTGGGCGCGCGCTTTGACAGCTCTGGTTTCCGTGCCCGCTTCGAGCAAAAAGGCCGCTTTTCCACGTACCTGTCACAGATCCCCACCTACGTGATCACCGCCGAGTACCCCGCCTTCGTCGGTGTCGCCGCCATCCTGGCGGAGAAACTTGCCGCGAAGTAAAATCATCACGGGAGTGTCGCCCGTCAGCCGTTTTATCAGGTACAATTGTGACTGTTGGATGAAACGGCTTCGCCAGACACGCAAATCAGTCACGGTAAAATCTGCCGGTTTTCGCCCGAAAACAAACATCTCCACTTGTCGTACTCCTGCCCAGCGCGCTTCGGCCCGGGCTTTCTTCATTGCATTTGCTGCAACCAAATATGGAAATAGCTGAGGCGAAGCAAGTCCTCGAAACCGCTTTGCTATGCGCGCAAGAGCCTTTGCCTGTGCATAGCCTGAAAAAGCTCTTTGTCGCGTTGGGCGATCGGGAGCCGCAGCAGAATGACGGTATCAGCTCGGAGCAAATCAAAAGCATGCTGGCGCAGTTGCAGCAGGAGTGGACAGGCCGGGGCGTTGCGCTGGTGAGCTTGTCGAGCGGGTGGCGGTTTCAGAGCCGGCCGGAAATGAAGCAGTACCTGGATCGTCTGAATCCTGAAAAACCGCCGAAATACACGCGCGCCACGCTGGAAACACTGGCGATCATCGCGTATCGGCAACCTGTCACCCGGGGCGATATTGAGGAAATCCGCGGCGTGACCGTGAATTCGCAGACGATCAAGATGCTGGAAGACCGCGGCTGGATCGATGTGGTCGGCCACCGTGATGTGGTGGGGCGCCCGGCGTTGCTGGGCACGACCAAGCAGTTTCTCGACGACCTGGGATTGAATGCACTGTCCCAGCTGCCGCCGTTGCAGCAAATAAGTGAACCGCAGGGTGGCCCGCCGGATATGGCGGCGCTGGAAGCAGCCCTGCAACAGAATTTTGAGAAGGCGGCGCAGGCCGCTTCACATGCTGGTACTGGCAGTGTAATGGCTGATGCAATGGTGGCGACACCGGCAGGCCAGGACGACCGCCAGGTTGTTCGCCTCGATGAGGCGCCGGCTCGCGCCGCAATGCTGGAAGCACCGGTTGACGCTGAGCCCAACCAAGAAATGAATAATGAACAACACTGATACCCAAGAGACTGTCGCCGGCACGCCCGCCGCCGACGTGGCCGCGAAACCTAAGCGCCGCACCAAAGCTCAAATCGAAGCTGATAACGCCGCCGCACTGGCAGCGGGCGAGCAGCCCAAACCTAAACGCAAGAGCAAGGCGGCCGCCAGTGCCGACGCGGGCGATGTCGCCGCGCCGGTCGTTGCGCCCGTTGCCGCGCCGGTTGTTGATGCCGCCAGCGATGCCGCGCCGGTCAAGAAGCCGCGCGCCCGGGCAGTGAAAAAGACCGCCGAGACGGATGCGCCTGTCGTGTCGCAGGAAGTTGCCGCCCCGGCTGCTGAGGCCGCGCCGAAAGCACCGCGTACCCGCAAAGCCAAGCCGGCCGCCGACGCGGTCGCTGCCGTGGTGACGCCAGCGGAAGCGCCGGCCGACGCGGCGAATGCCGTGAATGCGGCGGATACGGCGGCCGAAGGCAAGCCGGCCGGCGACGGCCAGCGCCGTCCGCGTGGTCCGCGCCAGATGCGCGAGCAGCGCGCCGGCCGTGATCCGCTGCAGCCGAAACCGATCGCCGTGGCTGCTGCCGCAGTGGCCGAAGGCGTGACCAGCCTGCCGCCGGAAGGCGAAGCCGTGGTGGAAGGCCAGGAGCGTGCCCCGGGTCAGCGCAACAATAAGCGCGGCAAAGGCAAAGGTAAGGGCGCCAACGTCAGCAACGTCGGCAAGCCGCAAGGCACGCCGGGCGCGTTCGGCAACAAGATGAAGCGCAAGGCGAATGACGCCGATGCCGTGTTCTCGTACGTGACGTCGGATGCGTTCGACAGCGACGAGGCGGGCAAGGGTCGTCAGCAACCGAAAGCCGCGCGCCGCGACCTGACGGCCGACGACGATGCGCCGAAGCTGCACAAGGTGCTGGCGGAGGCGGGCCTGGGTTCGCGCCGCGATATGGAAGAACTGATCGTTGCCGGCCGTGTGTCGGTCAACGGCGAGCCGGCCCATATCGGCCAGCGCATTTTGCCGACCGATGCGGTGCGTATCAACGGCAAGCTGATTCAGCGTAAAGTCAGCAAGCGCCCGCCGCGCGTGCTGGTGTATCACAAGCCGGCTGGTGAAATCGTCAGCCACGACGACCCGGATGGCCGCGCATCGGTATTTGACCGCTTGCCGACCATGAAGGCCGGCAAGTGGCTGGCCATCGGCCGCCTCGACTACAACACCGAAGGCCTGCTGCTGTTTACCACCTCCGGTGACCTGGCCAACCGCCTGATGCACCCGCGTTACGGCATTGACCGTGAATACGCGGTGCGCACGCTGGGGACGCTGGAAGAAGGCATGCGCCAGAAATTGCTGGCCGGTGTTGAACTGGAAGACGGTCTGGCGCAATTCTCGAAAATTGCCGATGGCGGTGGCGAAGGCATTAATAAGTGGTACCGCGTGGTGATCGGCGAAGGCCGTAACCGCGAAGTGCGCCGCATGTTCGAGGCGATTGGCCTGACCGTGTCGCGCCTGATTCGTACCCGTTACGGCGCCATGACGCTGCCAAGCGATTTGAGGCGCGGCCGCTGGGAAGAGTTGGAAGAAAACCAGGTGCGCGACTTGATGGCCGTGTATGGCGTCGAGAAAAAGCAGGGCGGTGGCGAAGGTCAGCAACAACGTCCGGCAGGTCAGGGTAATGTCCAGCCGGGTCAGCAGGCGCAGCCAGGGCGCGCGCAAGGCCGTGGTCAAGGCCAGGGCCGAGCCCAAGGTCAGGGCCAAGGTCAGCGCCGCGAGCGTGACCGCGAGAGTGACCGTGAGCGCGAGCCGAACGGCAACCGCATGGACGTCAGCAATAAAAATGCCGATCCATTCCCGCAGCAGCCGCGCGGCCAGCGTCGTGGCGGTGGCCAGCAGGGCGCCTACCTCGGCACTGGTGGCTTGCCGGAGTTTGGTCGTCCAAGTGGCCGCCCGTCGGGTGGTGGGCAGGGCGGCCAGGGTGGTCAGGGGCAAGGCAAGGGCAAGGTTAATCGTCCGCGTCAACCCGATCCGCTGCAAACCACGTTCGGCTTTGCCGGCGCCGGTGCGGGTGGTCAGCGCCGTGGCGGCCAGCCGCGCGGTGGCGCCATGGATCATGGCATGCCGCGCCGTCGTAAAGGTTGAGCTGGTACGGGCGTCAAGCCCGTGTAACAGCCCGTATTTCGCGCCTTTGTGACCGTATTTGATGTGTTGTAAGTGCCGCCATTCCGCGATGCGGCATTGCGGCGCAATCAAGTTACGGTTATAATGGCCATCCAATGGAAAACTGATTCGCAGGACGTGCACTGGCTGCATGGTTGCTGAAGCTGCTTTCATCTGGGTAAGAAATACAAAAGATGGGCAATTGCCCATTTTTTTTTTGGTGAACGTTTTTAGCAGCCTGGCGCACAGTCGAACGGGGCTGCGATCTGGAGAATTTCTTTGCAACTGCCGGAGTTAATTGAAACGACCGTCACGGGTCTGGGCTATGAGCTGGTTGATTTTGAACGGGCCGAGCGTGGATTGCTGCGCGTGTATATCGATTTCACCGCAGAAGACGCAGCGGAAAAAGGGCCGATCACGGTGGAAGATTGCGCGAAGGTCAGCCATCAGCTGAGCCACGTGCTGACCGTCGAAAACGTCAACTATGAACGGCTTGAAATTTCCTCGCCGGGCCTGGACCGGCCACTGCGCAAACTGACCGACTTCGTTCGTTTCGCAGGCTGCGAAGTGATCGTCAAGTTGAAGGTTGCGATGCCGGGCACGGCCAACCGGAAGTCGTACCAGGGCATCTTGCACGAGCCGAACGGCGATACGCTGGCGTTGGAATTTGAAGGTAAAGAAGGGCCGGCGTTATTGGAATTTACGCTGGCCGATATGGACAAGGCACGCTTGGTGCCGCAGGTGGATTTTAGGAGTCGCAAAGCATGAGTCGCGAAGTTTTGTTATTGGTTGACGCGCTTGCGCGTGAAAAGAACGTCGATAAAGACGTGGTCTTTGGCGCGCTGGAGTTCGCGCTGGCGCAAGCCACGAAGAAGCGCTACGAGGGCGAAGTCGATATCCGCGTCTCGATCGATCGCGATAGTGGCGAATTCGAATCCTTCCGCCGCTGGCACGTGGTGCCGGACGAAGCCGGCCTGCAGCTGCCTGACCAGGAAGTGCTGCTGTTCGAAGCCAAGGAACAGATTTCCGACATCGAAGTCGACGAATACATTGAAGAGCCGATCGAGTCCGTGGAATTCGGCCGCCGCTTCGCGCAAGACACCAAGCAAGTGGTGCTGCAGCGCGTGCGTGATGCCGAGCGCGAACAGATCCTGGCTGACTTCCTGGAGCGCGGCGACGCGCTGGTGACCGGCACCATCAAGCGCATGGAGCGCGGTGACGCCATCGTTGAATCGGGCAAGATCGAAGCGCGCCTGCCGCGTGACCAGATGATCCCGAAGGAAAACCTGCGTATCGGCGACCGTGTGCGCGCCTTCATCCTGCGTGTGGACCGCAATATGCGTGGCCCGCAGGTGATCCTGTCGCGCACCGCGCCGGACTTCATCATGAAGCTGTTCGAACTGGAAGTGCCGGAAATCGAACAGGGCATGCTGGAAATTAAATCCGCTGCACGCGACGCCGGCGTTCGCGCCAAGATCGCCGTGTACACCAGCGACAAGCGCATCGACCCGATCGGCACCTGCGTCGGCATGCGTGGTTCGCGCGTCCAGGCCGTGACCGGTGAACTGGGCGGCGAGCGCGTCGACATCGTGCTGTGGTCCGAAGACCCGGCCCAGTTCGTGATTGGCGCCCTGGCGCCGGCGAACGTTTCGTCGATCATGGTTGACGAAGAAAAGCACGCGATGGACGTCGTCGTCGATGAGGAAAACCTGGCAATCGCGATCGGCCGCTCCGGTCAGAACGTGCGCCTCGCCTCCGAGTTGACTGGCTGGAAAATTAACATCATGACGGCCGAGGAATCGGCCGACAAAGCTGCCCAGGAAACCGCCGCGACCCGCGCGCTGTTCATGGAAAAGCTGGACGTCGACCAAGAAGTGGCCGATATCCTGGTGGACGAAGGCTTTGCCAGCCTGGAAGAAATCGCCTACGTGCCGATTTCGGAAATGCTGGAGATCGAAGCGTTCGATGAAGACACCGTCAACGAACTGCGTACCCGCGCCCGCGACGCGCTGGTAACGGAAGCCATTGCTTCTGAAGAAGGCCTGGAAGGCATGGAAGAAGCACTGGTTGGACTGGAAGGCATGGACCGCATCACTGCGGGCAAAATGGGCCTGGCCGGTATCAAGACGGTTGAAGCATTTGCCGCACTGGCTTACGACGAATTTGGCGCCATCCTGGCCTTGTCGTCCGACCGTGCCCGTGCATTGATAGCCAATGAATTTGAAGATGTGACCGACGATGAGATGAAGTTGGTTGACTCGAAGTACGACGATCGTGCCAAAGGCTTGCAAGCCAAGGCATGGAGTCTTGTCGAATCTGCAAAGGCTTAATTTGAGTATCTTTATCATCTCCGCGACACATAGAAAAGAGGACTGAATGGCGAGTAACAACGTAGCCCAATTTG
>JAIENA010000134.1 GCA_019751755.1 Burkholderiaceae bacterium
CAAGCCTGGAACGCTGCGCGTTCCGCGCTCTGCCTCCCCGGTCTGAAGGCCGAGGTTTCACGCGCAAATCTGATGAACACTTATCAACGTATCGTACTGGCTTCGCGTCCCCGTGGCGAAGTCCGGCCAGAAAACTTCCGCCTTGAAACGCACGAGATCCCCGCCATCACCGACGGACAATTGCTGGTGCGCAACCATTACCTGTCGCTCGACCCTTACATGCGCGGGCGCATGAGCGAGGCGAAAAGCTACGCCGCGCCACAGTCGCTCGATGAGACCATGATCGGTGGCACCGTGGGCGAAGTGATCGCCTCTCACCATCCCGGCTTCGCCGTCGGCGACTGCGTGGCCGGCATGTTTGGCTGGTCGGAAATCGGCGTCTCCGATGGCACGCTGCTACGCAAGGTAGACCCGAAAGTCATCCCGCTGTCGGCCTATCTGGGCGCGGTCGGCATGCCCGGCATGACCGCTTGGTATGGCGTCAACCAGATTTTGCAAGCGCAGCCAGGACAAACCGTGGTGGTGTCGAGCGCCAGCGGCGCGGTCGGCTCCGTGGTCGGGCAACTGGCGAAAATGAAAGGGTGCCGCGCGGTCGGCATCGCCGGCGGCGGCGAGAAATGCGATTACGTCGTCAACACGCTGGGCTTTGACGCCTGTGTCGACTACAAGGCCGGCAACCTCGAAGGTGACTTGGCGGACGCCACGCCCGATGGTGTCGATGCGATCTTTGAGAACGTCGGCGGCGCCGTGTTCGACGCGGCGCTGGCCCGCACCAACGCGTTCGCCCGGGTGGCGTTGTGCGGCATGATTGCCGGCTACAGCGGCGCCGAGATCCCGCTGCGCAATGTGCGTCTGCTGCTGACCAATCGCATCCGCCTGCAGGGCTTTATCGTCACCGAACACCTGGACTGGTGGCCGCAAGGCTTGGCGGAACTGGGCGGCCTGGTCGCCACCGGCCAACTGCAATTCCGCGAATCCGTGGCGCAGGGCCTGGCGCAAGCGCCGGAAGCATTGATCGGCCTGCTCAAAGGTCAAAATTTCGGCAAACAACTGGTAAAGCTCATATAAAGCTCATGAAAAACTTCAAAGACAAAGTCGCCGTCATCACCGGCGGCGCGGCGGGCCTGGGCCGGGAATTTGCGCTGCGGGCGCATGAACTGGGCATGAAGCTGGTGCTGGCCGACGTTCAGCAAGATGCGCTGGACGCCACCGTGGCCGAACTGACGGGGCAGGGCGCCGCCGTGATTGGTGTTCTGTGCGACGTGCGCAAGAGCGGGCAAGTGCAGGCGCTGGCCGACGCCGCCATGCAGCAGTATGGCGCGGTGCACTTGCTGTTCAATAATGCCGGTGTCGGTTCCGGTGGCCTGGTGTGGGAAAACACGGAAGCGGACTGGGAATGGGTGCTGGGCGTCAACGTGTGGGGCGTGATTCACGGCGTGCGCATCTTTACCCGCTTGATGCTGGACTGCGCGAAAGCGGACCCGGAGTATGAAGGCCATATCGTCAATACCTCGTCGATGGCCGGCGTCGTCAACCCGCCGGTGATGGGAGTCTATAACGTCTCGAAGCATGCGGTGGTGTCGTTGACGGAAACCCTGTACCACGATCTGAACCTGGTCGACGCGCCGATTGGCGCATCGGTGCTGTGTCCGTTCTTTGTGCCGACCGGGATCAATCAATCGCACCGCAACCGTCCGGACGACGTGAAAATGTCGAAGCCGACCGCCAGCCAGATGGCGTCGCAGGCGCTGACGGACCGCGCCGTCAGTTCCGGCAAAGTCACGGCGCGCCAGGTGGCCGAACTGACCTTTAATGCGATTGAAGACGGCCAGTTCTATATCTATTCGCATCCAGACGCGCTGGCCGGGCTGCGCGTACGCATGGAAGACATGACGACGCCGCGCAATCCCACCGATCCGCACGCCGCCACGCCGCATATCCGCGAGATGTTGCAATCGATGCTGAAAAAGGGTTGAAGCCAGTATGAAACGCGGGCGGCGCAGGCAGGACCCGGCGCGGGGATTTGCCGGCGCCGTCCGCCGTGGCACAATACGAGCATGACGACACCTACCTTACGCTATGGCGACTGGTCCGCGCTGCGGGCCGACGCGCAAACCATCCGCCTGGAAGTCTTTGTCCAGGAACAGCATGTCCCGGCCGAACTGGAAATGGATGACAAGGACGCCGTGTGCCTGCACGTCGTTGCGTACGACGCGCAAGGCACGCCGCTGGCCACCGGGCGGCTGCTGCCGGACAGCCATATCGGCCGCATGGCGGTGCGCCAGCCGTATCGGGGCAGCGGCATCGGCGGCCTGCTGCTGCAAGGGCTAATGGCGCAAGCCAAGGCCCGTGGCGATCAACTGGTGGTGCTGAGCGCACAGACCCATGCGGCGCCGTTTTATGCGCGGCACGGGTTTGCCAAGCAGGGCGACGAGTTTTTTGAAGCGGGTATCGCGCACGTCGAGATGGCGTATCGATTCTGATCCACCGTAACAACGCACCTTACTGTATGAACACCTCGTGCAACACCGCCGGGGTGTCGCGATACAGTTTGACCACCGTCGACGAGCGCGTGCCATAGGCGGGCGACTCGATCCGCACCGCCGACAGCATGCGCTCGACCTCCAGCGGCACGCCGGTTTCCGGCAGCCGCATATCGGGTGCGCGCGTGGTGTCGGACAGCATTTCAAAATACGCGTCGTCAGGTGCGCCCAGGCACAGCAGGCTGGCGAATTGCGCCTTGGTTTTTAATACCTTCGGCCATGGCGAGTCGAGCAAGGCGTTGGACAGGCCATAGATGCCCGGTGCCAGCGGCAAGCCGTTGCGTTGATCGGCATCGCCCTTGTTGGAAAACCACACCAGGCTGTCGCGGTCGCCCACCACCAAATTAAAACCGTTGAAGGCGGCCGCGCCGTCACGGATGCTGTCGATATACGCTTGCGGCGACAGCGTGCCCGCCAGGTAATCGGCCACCAGGTGGCCGCGCGACGGCGCATCTTCCTTGTGCTCATGCGGCGCGCGGATATTGGTGATGGCGGCAAAACGGGACGGCCCCGCATCGCCGTCCCCATGGTGCGCCACCCCCATCCAGCTGCCGCCGGCCTTGAGATCCCGGCCCGCGAAAATACGCGGCTGGTCTGGCCAGGGAGCGGCCGGCGCGGCATCGCGCGCATAAAATTCATCGCGGTTGGCAGCCGCGATCAGCGGCACGCCTGGCACGACCTGCCATGCGAAAACAATCAGGCACATGGGTCAGATATCCGTAAAGAGCTCAGTGTGGCGGGGGCCTGCGGTGAGCGCCAGCACGCCATGTGCTTGCACCGCATCAGCCAATACGGCGTCAAAGCCGTCGCGGACAGCGGGATAGACTTCCATCCATGTCCATACAGCGCCGTCCGCAGGCTGGGGGCGGCGTTTCAGTTGGGGCGCGATGCCATGGGCGGAGCCAAGCTCCGCCTGCATGGCGGTCACCGCGCGGTGCAGGGCGGCGTGATCCGCGTCCCGCACCTGATAGTAAATATACAGGTCCATCATGTTCCGGCTGGCGCGGGTGCTACAGGTCCAGCTTGTCCAGCACGTACGGCATGGGCAGCAAGGTCAATGGCGTGCCGTCGGCGCTGCGGGCATGGATCCCGCCCTGTTCCAGCGCTTCCAGCTTCATTTCCACCAGCGCATCGACACCACCTTCGCCGTTGGCGGCGGCGTTTACCACCATGCCGCACGGCTGCGACGGATCGGCGACGGCAAACACTTCGGTGCCGGCGGTAATGCCCGCATCGGCAATGCGCGCCAGCGCCGTGCGGCGTTTCAGTTTGCCCAGGTATTGGCTCCGCGCGACGATTTCCTGGCCAGGGTAGCAGCCCTTCTTGAAATTAACGCCACCCAGCAATTCCAGATTGATCATTTGCGGCACGAACTGTTCTTGCGTGGCCGCTGTCACTTGCGGCACGCCGGCATGGATCGCGGCCAGACGCCAGGCGTCGTTATCGCCCACGTTCAGACGGTCGGCCAGCAATGGCGCTACCGAGTTGGCGGTCTCCTGCGAGGTCAGCCACAGGTAGCGCGGCGCGCCAAAGGCGTCACCCAAACGCAGCACCGTGCCCAGCGGGTGCGTGACCTTGGTGTAGGCTTGCGTCGGCAACACATCAAACCAGGTGTGCAGCACGGCTTCGGCCAAGCCGCCGCCCAGGCCCAGCGCAACCGCGTTTTCCGGCGCATCGGTGGCGTCAAGCAGTTTTGCCTTGGCGCGCATGACGAACATCGACAGGCGCTTTTGCAGCGCTGGCTGGATCTCGCGCGCCAGTTGCAGCATCACGCTGTTGTCGCTGGCGTTGCGCCACATGGTAAAGGTGGCCTGCAAGCGGCCTTTCGGCGTGCAATAGCCGGCCAGGCGCACGTCGTCCGCGCCCAGGTGTTCGACATCGTTGGTCAGTTGGCTATGCAGGAAACTGGCGGCGTCGTCACCGGTCACGGCGATCAGGCCCTGGTCGGTCACGCAGGCGACAAAGCCCACGGCCAGTTCGGTCGGGGTCAGCCCTTTGGCCGGCGCTTCTGGCGCCGCGTGGGGAATTAGGATGTGTTTCCAGTCACTCATCATTATTGACATTCAATTGCCGGTTTTCGTGTTCTGATGGGGGTAGATAGCGCTTCGTAAAAATGACCCGGAGGCATTATCATTACGGCCTCATTATAGTGATGTCGCGGAATTCGCGTTGGACGCAGCCAAAAACTGTGGATCCAGCCGTAGAATGGTCAACAGGCGGGTGCCTGGCCGGCGCGCGTCGTAACAGGCTTTAACATGGCATTCATAAAAAAAACGATCTGTTTGGGTGTGGCGGCCACGCTGGCGCTGGGCGGCGGCTTCGCTTGGTGGGCCAATCAACCCATCACCACGCAAGAGCCGCCGATTGAATTCACCATTGCGCCGGGCAGCGGTGCCGGCGCCGCCGGGCAGCAAATGCGCGAGGCGGGCGTGCCGCTCCAGCCCTTGCTGTTCAACGTGCTGGCGCGCCTGACGGAAAAGTCAAGCCGGCTCAAGGCCGGCTCTTATGAATTGAAACCCAACACCACGCCGCTGCGCCTGATCGACCAGCTGGTGCGGGGCGAATTCGCGCAGGAACAGCTGACCATCATCGAAGGCTGGACGTTCCGCCAGATGCGCCAGGCGATCGCCGCGCACAAGGGACTGAAACACGACACCGTCAGCATGAGCGACGCCGAATTGATGGCGCAAGTGTCGCCCGACTACAAGGCGCCGGAAGGTCTGTTTTTCCCCGACACCTACCTGTTTGCCAAGGGTTCCAGCGAATTGCAGATTTTCCGCCAGGCGCACACCATGCTGCTGGCGAAACTGCAGGAGGCGTGGGACAAGCGCGAACCCAGCCTGCCGTATAAAAATCCGTACGAGGCGCTGACCATGGCGTCCATCGTGGAAAAGGAAACCGGGCAAAAATCCGAACGCACCATGATTGCCGGCGTGTTCGTCAACCGCTTGAAAATCGGCATGCTGCTGCAGACCGACCCGACCGTCATTTATGGCATGGGCAGCCGTTATGACGGCAAGATCCGCAAAAAAGACCTGGAAACCGACACCCCGTACAATACGTATACGCGGGGCGGCCTGCCGCCAACACCGATTTCGCTGCCAGGCATGCAATCACTGGTGGCGGCGATGTCGCCGGCCAAGACCAGCGCGCTGTATTTCGTCGCGCGCGGCAATGGCACCAGCCAGTTTTCCGACAATCTCACCGACCATAACCGGGCGGTGAACCTGTATCAGCGATAGTAATTCAGCAATCGCCATTAAAGAAGAATTGACGCAATGACTGTACAACCCGGCAAATTCATCACCTTTGAAGGCATCGACGGCGCCGGCAAATCCACCCATATCGCATTCGTCTCGGAATGCCTGCGCGCGCGCGGCATCGACCTGGTCAGTTCGCGCGAACCGGGCGGCACGCCGCTCGGCGAAAAGCTGCGCGAACTGGTGCTGCACCAGCCGATGCACCTGGAAACCGAGGCGCTGCTGATGTTTGCCAGCCGCCGCGAACATGTGGCGCAAGTGATCGCCCCGGCGCTGGCGCGCGGCGCCTGGGTGGTGTCCGACCGCTTTACCGACGCCAGCTTTGCCTATCAGGGCGGTGGCCGCGGCCTCGCGCGCGCCAAGCTCGAAGCGCTCGAGCAGTGGGTACACCCGGACTTGCAGCCGGATTTGACGCTGCTGTTCGATGTGCCCCTGGACGTGGCGCGGGCGCGCTTGGACGCCAGCCGCGAGCTCGACAAATTCGAGCAGGAGCAAGCCGACTTTTTCAATGCCACGCGCAATGAATACCTGCGCCGCGCCGCCCAGTTCCCGCAGCGTTTCCGCATCATCGATTCGTCGCGCACCATTCCCGAGATCCGGCAGCAACTGCAAGCCATCGTGGAAAGCCTGTCCGCATGAGCGCCGGCATTTTCCCGTGGCAGCAGGCGGCCTGGGATCAACTGCAACTGATGCGCGCCAGGCTGCCGCACGCGCTGCTGTTCCATGGCGCGGCCGGCATCGGCAAGGCGCAATTCATCGAACACTTCGCCAAGTCGCTGCTGTGTGAAAACACCGGACCTGGCGGCCATGCCTGCGGCGCCTGCGTGTCGTGCGGCTGGTTCGACCAGCACAACCACCCGGATTACCGCCGTGTGCGGCCGGAAGCGCTGGAAGATGAACCGGCCGGTGATGGCGAGGAGGGCGGCGACGACGGTAAGAAAGCGGCCAAGAGCAAGACCCCGTCGAAAGACATCAAGATCGAGCAGATCCGCAACCTGGCCGACTTCATGAATATTTCCACCCACCGCCAGGGGCTGCGGGTGGTGGTGCTGTATCCGGCGGAAAACCTGAACATGCCGGCCTCGAACGCCTTGCTGAAAACGCTGGAAGAACCGCCGCCGGGCACCGTGTTCCTGGTGGCCTCCAACAGCCTGGACCGGCTGCTGCCGACGATTTTGTCGCGCTGCCGCAAATTCGCGCTGCCGCTGCCGCCGTTTGGCGAAGCGCTGGCGTGGCTCAAAGCGCAGGGCGTGCCGGATGCGGAAAGCTGGCTGCGCGAGCAGGGCGGGGCGCCGCTGGCGGCCCAGGCCCAGGCCGAAACCGGGTCCCGCGAAGAGTTGGAGACGTTTTTGCAACTGTTGGCCAGTCCCGGCGTCGAAGCCGCGCTGCGCTGCGCCGACAAATTGCAGAAGGTGCCGCTGGCATTACTTGTTTCGTGGCAGCAGCGCTGGCTTTACGACCTGTTTTCCTACAAACTGTCGGGGACCATCCGCTACTATCCGCGCTACCGCAGGGAGTTGGCGGCGCTGGCCGACAAGGTCCACGTCAGCAAACTGATGGCCGCCATCAAAGGCGCCAATGAACGGCGCGCGACGGCCGACCACCCGCTGTCGCCGAAACTGTTCATTGAAGACATGCTGCTGGAATATACAAAAGCCTTATGAGCGCCAGTCCCGCCGACCCCAACGCCGCGCCGGTCGCCCGGCCAACCGTCCTGTCACTGGCCATCAAGGAAAAAGCGGCGCTGTATGCCGCTTATATGCCGTTCCTGAAAAACGGTGGCATGTTCGTGCCGACGCAAAGGCCGTACCGGATCGGCGACGAGATTTATTTGATTCTGGCACTGATGGACGATCCCAACAAATACCCGATTGCCGGGAAAGTCGTCTGGATCACCCCGGCCGGCGCCAATAACAACAAGGCGCAGGGCATCGGCGTGCATTTCCCCGACGATGAGACCGGCCAGCGCACCCGCCTGCGCATCGAAGAAATCCTGGGCGCCGCGCTGCGTTCGTCGCGCGCCACCCATACCCTTTAATGTCTCAACCCGTCTGAATACTTCCTGCCCATGTCATTCCGCCACCGTCCCGCCACCCTCAACGATTTGCCCACCATTGTTGCGATCTACAACAGCACGGTGGCCTCGCGTGAAGTCACCGCCGATACCGAACCCGTGACCGTGGCCTCGCGCCTGACCTGGTTCCACGAACACACGCCGGAACGCCGCCCGCTGTGGGTGATCGAACTAGCCGATGATGCGCCGGATCCGTCCGACCCTTCGGCGCCGGCGCCCATCGTGGGCTGGATCTCGTATTCGAATTTCTATGGCCGTCCGGCCTATGCCGGCACGGCCGAGGTGTCGATCTACATCGATGAGCGCTGGCGCGGCAAAGGCGTCGGCCGCTACGCGCTGGCCGAAGCGATTGCCTTTGCACCGGCGATCAAGGTCCATACGCTGCTGGGCTTTATTTTTGGCCACAACCAGCCCAGCCTGGCGCTGTTTGGCAAATTCGGTTTTGACACCTGGGCCAACTTGCCGCGCGTGGCCAACCTCGATGGCGTGGAACGCGATTTGATCATCCTTGGCAAGCGCGTGGCGTAAGCCAGGCCATACCGGTGCCACGGCGCTGAACCAGGCGTGGTACCTGGCACCATTGATTGAATGGAGAACAAGATGTTTCGAGTGTTGCTTGCCGGTTTCCTCATCGCCTGTACCGCTGCACAGGCGGAGCCTATCGAGCGCGACCTCGATGCCATCGTACAGAGCTACGGTAAGGTCGGCATATTCGCCGGCACGGTGCTGGTGGCGCAGGACGGCAAGACCGTCTACGAAGCGGCCGTGGGCCTGGCCAATCGCGAGACCCAGGTGCCCAACCGCGCCCACACGCGCTTTAACATCGGCTCCATCGGCAAGACCTTCACCGCCGTGTCCATCATGCAGCTGGCGGAGGCGGGCAAGCTCAAACTGAGCGATCCGATCTCGCGCTTCCTGCCCGCTATCCCTTACGCGGAGCGGGACACAATCACCATCGCCCACTTGCTGAACCACTCCGCCGGAACCGGCAACTACATGGCGCACAAGGACTTCGCCGCGAACATGGGCAAGCTGCGCACCATTGACGCCTTCCTGCCCATGATTTATGACCAGCCGCCCAGCTTTGCGCCCGGCAGCCGCTTCCAGTATTCGAATTCGGGCATGGTGCTGCTGGGCGCCGTGATCGAAAAAGCCAGCGGCCAGTCCTACCGCGACTACCTGCGCGACCATATCTTCAAGCCTGCCGACATGACGGACAGTTCGCTCACCCTCGAAGACGAGCCACTGCCTCACCGATCAATCGGCTATACCCGCAACGGCGACGGCAGCATCACCGCCAACGTGGACTCAGTACCGCCGCCGTCGTCCGATGGCGGCATGCGCACGACCACGCGCGATATGCTGCGCTACGATCAGGCGCTCAAGCGAACGGCGCTGTTGTCCGAAGCGAGCAAGGCGGCCATGTGGACCCCTGTGGGACCGGACCAGGAATATGCCTTCGGCTGGGAGCGCAAGAGCGCATTCGGCGACACCGTCATCGGCCATAATGGCGGCGCGCCCGGCATCAATGCGGTGTTCCGCCGCTACCAGGGCAGCGGCTATACGGTCATCGTCCTGTCCAACACGGGCATGGGCGCAAGCGACGTTGCCGAAAAGATCGAGGCACGCCTGTACGGAAAACCGGTGCAACTGGCCGTGCAGGCCGATTCCGACATGATGCTGGCGCTCGATCTGGTGATGCGCGGCGACCTGCGTGGCGCCGCCAAGTTGTATGACCGCAATCCGAGCCACGCACCATCGGTGTACCAGGCTGCCAGAACCCGCATCGATGGCGGCTTTGAAACCACCGAGGCGATCGCACTGCTGGAGCGCTACCTGCGCTTCGACGCCGCGGTTCAGTTACCGCCTGCCGCTGCTGCCTGGTGGCGCAAAGGGCGGGCTTACGAGCAGCTGGGCGACAAGGTCAAGGCGCGCGCGAGCTATGTGCAGTCGCTGGCGCTCGATCCCGGGTTCGACAAGGCTAAGCAGGCGCTGGCGAATCTCGAGACGTCCAAGACCTGATTGCAGATGAAAATACAACAAACAAATGTCTGCCAAAACAGACATTTGATGTGTTTTTACAACGCCACTTGCAACGTTTTTACTCTTTCACCACGCTCAATTGCTTGATGGTGGCGGCTTTGCCATAGGTCACCGTCACCAGCAGCGGCATCGGGCACAGCGCACGGTACAGGTAAGTGCGCTCTTCGCCTTTCACGCTGCGTTGCAGTAACGCCAGCGGGATAGCGGACGGACAGCCCCGCAGCAGGGGTGCGCTTTCCGCCTGGGCGTCGCCGGCGATGCGGCCCAGCGCGGCGGCCACTTCAACAGTAACGGCGGGCTCGACATCATCAATGGCTTTCATGGGCCGGGCCGGCTGGTCCGACCAGGCACAACCCGCCATCAGCAGGCCGGACCATAACAGCGGCGATAACAGCGTGGATAACGGCGTGGACACGATACGCATGGCATTTCCTCCGGACAAAATTTCCATCATAACGCCGCCGCATGCTGCTGCAAATGTCTCATTTTGAACATGACGGGCGGCTTTGTCTAAAAATGCCGAGTTTCCCCTTTCTGAAAAAACGCTCCCTATACTCGTTGCCAATCCCAACAGGATTTATCTCATTACAACAAACAGCACCGACAGACAGGAGAGATTGCAGCATGCGTCAATGTTCACGTTCTATTTTGGCAACCCTGATTTCCATCGCTTTTGCCGGCGCCGCCCATGCGGGCGTCAAGTCGGTCGATAACCTGCACCTGTACACCGGCACCGCCGCCAAGTCGGCGGAAGAGGCGCTGCGCGCCAACGCCGACCGTTTCGGTCTGCCGGCGTCGCTCAACAACCTGTCGCTGGTGAAAGTGCAGGAATCGCTGACTGGTACCCATTACCACTACCAGCAAATGCTGCGCGGCATTCCTGTTGACCGCGCCATCATCGTGGTGTCGATCAGCAAAAATGGCCAACTGCAAAAGATCTTCAACGATACCCGCCATATCTCCGACAAGGTCGATGCCAACGCCGTGAACCAGCTGTTCAACAAGGCGCAAATCACGGAAGACCAGGCGCTGGATAAAGGCTGGGCCAACATGAAGGTGCAGCATGCGCTGATCGACGCGCCGCGCACTGAACTGGTGTGGGTGGCTACCAAGGACGGTGTGCAACTGGCTCGCAAGGTCGCGATTGAAGCGCAAATGCCGACCGGTGGCTTCGTGCAATTGCTCAATGCCCATGACGGTTCGGTGGTCGATGCGTATTCGACCTCAGTGCCGCGCAAGGGCGAGCGTTCGCTGGCCGAGCGCGCCAAAGTCAACGGCCCGGTGCTGGACCGGCAAGCCGCCACCAAGGCCGTCACCAATACCCAGAGCGCACGGACCACCATGGCCGCCGCCGCCGTGGTAGCGGCTGCCGCTTCCGGCATCAATGGCTCCGGCTATGCCTTCGATCCGGACCCGCGCACCGCCGCCAACAACGATGCGCTGACCGATACCTCGGCCGCCTCGGCGTTCGATCCGTCGTACTCGACCAAGACCCTGCGCGACCTGACCGTCACCAGCGGCGTCTACAAGCTGACTGGCCCGCACATCAACATCAAGAACATCGAAGCGCCGAACACCGCGCCATCGACCACCACCAACGGTGTCTGGACCGCGAAGCGCGGTAGCAATGCCTTTGACGACACCAACGTCTACTACCACATCGACACCAACCAGCGTTACATCCAGTCGCTGGGCTTCACCGGCACCAAGTCGATCATCAATCGTCCGCTCGATGTCGACACCGACGGCGTCAACGGCGACGACAACTCGCACTACAGCTCCGGCGGCAGCACCGACTACCTGGCGTTCGGCCACGGCTGCGTCAACGACAGCGAAGACGCGGACGTGATCCTGCACGAATACGGCCACGCGCTGCACAAAAACATCAACGCCAACTGGTCCGGCGGCGACACCGGCGCCATGGGTGAAGGTTTTGGCGACTATTGGGCCGCGTCGTACTCGTACAGCACCCCGAACGGCAAGATCTACCATCCCGAGTGGGCCTTCAGCTGGGACGGCCACGGCGCCTGCTGGGGCGGACGCATGATGAACCGCTACGATGCCAAGTACAACAGCAGCAAGACCTATGCGGCGCACGCCGCCGTGACGGAAAACGGTGTGACGTTCCAGTCCGACGAACTGTGGTCGGCGCCGCTGTACCGCTCGATGGTGTCGCTGATCGCCGCCGGTAAAACCCGTGCCGACATCGACAAGATCATTCTGGAAGCGCACTTCGGCCTGGGTGCGAATGTGAAAATGCCGGTGATGGCAACCGCGATCGTGAATGCCGCAAAGACCCTGTTCCCGTCGGACCTGAGCTTCGCCAACACCTTCCAGGCCAACTTCGAAGCGCAAAACATCCTGTCGGCCGCAGTGCCGCCTGGCCCGACGATCAGTGAGACGGAGAGCAACAACACCATCGCGACCGCCAATACCATCAGCACCACCGGTACCACGGCCAACGGCGCGCTGAGCGCGTCGACCGATGTGGATTACTTCAAGGTCACCATCCCGGCCGGCAAGACGTTGACCGTGACGATGACGCCGAACGCCACCTCCGACTATGACCTGGAACTGTACAACGCGGCCGGCACCAAGCTCGGCTCCAGCACCAAGGGCACCGGCCAGGCGGACAGCGTGACGCGCACCAGCGCCGCCGGCGAAGTGGTGTACGCCAAGGTGATTTACTACGCGGGCGGCACCGGCGCCACCAACGGCAAGTACACGTTGAATGCCGCCTGGTAAGCCGTTGATTTCATCCACGTAAAAAAATGCCAGCCCGTGTAGGCTGGCATTTTTTATGTGTCGTGGGGTTGCCTTGCGGATCAAGTTGTATCTTTCACCGCATCACTCAGACGCGCATAGGGCTGTGTGGAACGCTCCAGCGCCAGTCCCAGCCGTTCCACCATTTCACTGGCCGGCGTGCCTTCCTGAAACCCTTTGACGGCAAAGGTGTTGCGCAAGGTACGCCCGCCACTGCGTGGCACGGCGATACCGGCCCGCTCGAACGTTGCCTTGACCTGACGGTAGACGGTGGCCTTGTCCAGCGTTTCACCGCGCAGATTGGCGGGGAACAGCAGCGGCCCGGGGATCTTCATCGCTTGCCGTTCGTCGAGCCAGCGGAACAGGTCGGCGGCGGCAAACGCCGGCAACAGGGTTTCGTGCCGATAGCTGGTGTCGTGCTTGTCGGCCGGCGTCAGTTTGATGCGGTGTGCGCCGTCGAGTTCCGGCGTTGGTTCAATCTCATCCCAATGCAGCCCGATCACTTCGGCGACTTTCAGGCCGCCACACATCATGACCAGTTGCATGGCGCGGTCGCGCCGCCGCTTCCAGCCATTCCAGGCACCGCCACGCCGCACCGAGGGCGGCACGTCGGGCAGGGCGGCGACAAAGCTTTCAGCCTGGGCCGGCGTCAGCACCACCATGGCCGCATCCTCGGCCAGGCCGCGATTTTGCTCTTCGCGGATCAACGCCAACTGGGCCGGGTTGGGCGACACATCGAGGTAGATATAGCAGCGCTCGAGCAGGCGGATGTAGCGGCGTGCGATCGCGCTGTTCAAATCCCGCTTACCATGTTCGCCGGTGGCAATAAAGTCATGAATGTCGCCCGGTGTGAGGGCGGAGAAGCGGCGGCCGTGGTCCACCATCCAGCGCGCAAACTTGCCGAACATCGTCACATAGACATGCACCGAGTCCGGCGACAGCGGGCGTGGCGGGGAGGCCGTTCCGGCGCGGCGGCTGATCTGGGCGAATTCGTGGGTACGGACAAACTGGCCGAATTGCTGGGTGGGCTGGGTATCCCACAGGGCGAGCGAAGGATGCATCGGAAGCTCCCTGAAATGGTGGCTGGCGCGATCCATTGTAATAGAGATTGCAATTAACCGTCACATCGAAAGCAATCAATAGTCCGGAGAGATTACTAAAAAATGCAATTAACGATCATTGATTAACAACAGCAATAAAATTACTCGGACAACACACTTTTACCAGCATGTTCACAGTGCAAACAAGCCACCAGGTTCAATGATCGGCGGGCCTCGGCGCGGGTTCGAAGAGGGCGGGGAATCAGGTACAATCGCGCCATGTTTATCGATTCCCATTGCCATATCAATTTCCCCGAGCTGGCCACTCGGATGCCCGAACTGCTTGCCAAGATGGCGCAGAACAACGTCACCCACGCGCTGTGCGTGTCGGTGGATTTGCCCGATTTTCCGCAAGTGCTGGCGCTGGCTGAACAGTATCCGCACATTTATGCCTCGGTCGGCGTCCACCCCGATTACGAAGACACGCCGGAACCGAGCGTGGAACAACTGGTCGAACTGGCCAACCATCCGCGCATCATTGCCATCGGTGAAACCGGCCTCGATTACTATCGCCTCGAAGGCGACCTGGAATGGCAGCGCGAACGCTTCCGCACCCATATCAAGGCCTCGCGCATCACCGGCAAGCCTTTGATCATCCACACCCGCGCCGCCAGTGCCGACACCCTGCGCATCATGGCCGAAGAAGGCGCCGGTACCGACCAGGGCGGCGCCGCTGGCGTGATGCACTGCTTCACCGAATCGCTGGAAGTGGCCAGGGCGGCGATGGCCATGGGCTTTTATATTTCCTTCTCCGGCATCGTCACGTTCAAGAGCGCGAAAGACTTGCAGGCGGTCGCGCTGGAAGTGCCGTTGGAGCGCATGCTGATCGAAACCGACTCGCCTTACCTGGCGCCGATGCCGCACCGGGGCAAGATGAATGAACCGGGCTTTGTCTGCCACGTGGCGGAATACATCGCCAAGCTCAAAGGCGTGCCGCTGGAACAGGTGGCACAGCAGACGTCGGACAATTTCTTCAAGCTGTTTCATACGGCCCGTTAATTTTCCCAACTAAAGGAAACGCATGACGCGCCGTCCGTTGTTGTCCGCGCTGTTGTCCGCATGGCTGCTACTGCCGGTGGCATACCCGGTATTGGCCGAGGAAAGCGCCGACCAGGTGGCGTATTTCCGTGCCGCGCAAATGGATAACGACCGCACGGTGCGCGAAGTGCTGGCGCGCGGATTGAATCCCAACGTGCGTGAGCCGGAACGCGGTGAAACCGGGCTGGTCGTGGCCATGCGCTACGACGCCAACAAGGTGCTCGCTGAACTGCTGAAACACCCGCAAGTGAACCTGGAGGAAGCGTCAGCCAACGGCACCACGGCGCTGATGATGGCGTCTTTCAAGCAAAACAAGGTGGCGGTGCAGGCGCTGATCGGCAAGGGCGCGCAAGTGAACCGCAAAGGCTGGACCCCGCTGCATTTCGCCGCCACCGCCGGCGACCTGGAGATCATGGCGATCTTGCTGGAGCGCTATGCCTATATCGACGCCGCCTCGCCGACCGGCTTTACGCCGCTGATGCTGGCCGCGCGCGAGGGCAAGGAAGAGGCGGTGCAATTGCTGTTGCGCGAAGGCGCCGATGCCACCATCAAGGACTTTGCCTTCCATATCGACGCTGCCGAATTCGCGCGCCGCGCCGACAAGCCGTGGATCGCCAAGGCGATCGAATCGCACCAGGCCGCCACCGCCGTGATGAACGGTAAATAAGCCGGTATTAGCCAGTCTTGGGCCCGTCATCGGGCAACTAAACGTTGAATTGGCCGGATTTCCCCCATTACCTTCCCGCATTGCCGCCGAGATAGGGCGTGCACAATGGCAACATTGCGCTGAAAGGGAACTCCATGCTGAACGAACGTGAAATCGAGAGCTGCTACCTGGGACAGTTTATCCCTGTCCACTACCATCACAATATGCTGATGGACCAGAACCGCATGCACAGCTTCAAGTCCGCGATTGATTACGCGGTCAAGCCGGGCATGAAAGTGCTGGAACTCGGTGGCGGCACGGGGGTCATGTCCTGCTTTGCCGCCGCCAAGGCGGACAAGGTCTACTGTGTCGAATTCAACCCGGACATGATCAAGGAAGCGCGCAAGTTCCTGGCCATGAATCCGAACGGCGACAAGGTCGAAGTGATCCATGCCGATGCGTTTGAGTACCTGCCGCCGGAACCGGTCGATGTCGTCATTTGCGAAATGATCCATGTCGGCATGTTGCGTGAAAAACAGGTCGAAGTGATCGAATCGTTCAAGCGCCGCTACCTGGCGCGCTTCGGCGGCCCATTGCCGGTGTTCCTGCCGGAAGCAGCCATCATGGCGGTGCAGCCTATCTCACAGGAATATGACTTCGAAGGCTTTTATGCGCCGATCGTGCAATTCCATGAAACCCAGGCGATTTATCCGGGCACCGTGGAAGTCGCTCAGCCGGCCGTGTATGCCGTGGTCGACTTTACCCAGCCGAACGATACGCTGTACCGCTGGGAGGGTAAATTCGTGGCCACCCGCAGTGGCTGCGTCAACGCCATGCGCTTCGTGACGAAAAACATTCTGGCCGTGGTCAGCGAGCGCAATACCACGATCGACTGGCTGAACCACTACATGAACTTGCCGCTGGACCGTTCGATCCAGGTGGAAGAGGGCGATGTCATGCAAGTGAGCTTCCAGTACCGCGCCGGCGGCTCGCTGCCGTCGCTGCAGGCGACGCTGGAATGCCGCCTGCTGTATGAAGCGGCGCTGCAGCCGGCGCACCATATTCCGGCCTTTGCCTGATCTTGGCCTGATCTTTGCTCAATCACCAATGGCGCCCTGACCGGCGCCATTTTTTACACCGTTTAACACCGCATTTACGCAATTGATCGCGGCATGCGACCGTTGATCGCATAAGGATTGTCCGAACGCCACCAGAAAACTACATTGTGCTCATTGGGTTCCTACTTCAAATCCGCCGTCCCGGAGCGTCCTATGTTGAGTTTTATATTCTGGCTGGTGTTGCTGTTCCTGTGCTGGCCGCTGGCCTTGCTGGCCCTGCTGCTGTATCCGCTGGTGTGGCTGCTCCTGCTACCGTTCCGTCTGCTTGGCATCGGGGTCGAGGCGGTGTTTGAGTTATTGCGCGCGATTGTGCTGTTGCCGGCACGCGTGCTGCGCGGTACGCCCGGGCGCTGAGCCGGACGGGATTCCCCCACGCCGGGTGGGGTTGAAAACGCCAGGAACTTGCCAAACATCTGCCCTCCGCAACTGATAGAATCGACAGCCTACAAGCTGTGTCGTGACTTTCGCCAAGGAGAGTGTGATGACCCGCAAAACCCCCATCGAGCGTTACCGCAACATCGGCATCAGCGCGCATATCGATGCCGGCAAAACCACCACCACCGAACGCATCCTGTTCTATACCGGTGTCAATCACAAGATCGGCGAAGTACACAACGGCGCCGCCACGATGGACTGGATGGAGCAGGAACAGGAACGTGGCATCACCATCACGTCGGCTGCCACCACCGCGTTCTGGAAAGGCATGGCCGGCAATTTTCCCGAGCACCGCATCAATATCATCGATACGCCGGGCCACGTGGATTTCACGATTGAAGTCGAGCGCTCGATGCGCGTGCTCGATGGCGCCGTCATGGTGTACGACGCAGTGGGCGGCGTACAGCCGCAATCGGAAACCGTGTGGCGCCAGGCCAATAAATACAAGGTGCCGCGGATTGCGTTCGTCAACAAGATGGACCGGGTCGGCGCCGATTTTTTCCGCGTGCAGCAGCAAATCAAGGACCGCCTGAAGGGGACCGCCGTGCCGATCCAGATCCCGACCGGCGCCGAGGAAAATTTCCACGGCGTGGTGGACCTGGTCAAAATGCGCGCGATCGACTGGGACGACGCCAGCCTCGGCGTGAAGTTCACCTATGTGGACATACCGCCGCATTTGCAGGAACTGGCGCAGCAGTGGCGCGACTTCATGGTGGAGGCGGCCGCCGAAGGGTCGCCCGAATTGCTCGACAAATACCTCAATGGCGACGCCCTGAGCGAAGACGACATCAAGGCCGGCCTGCGCGCGCGCACCATCCGCAATGAAATTGTGCCAATGCTGGCCGGCAGCGCGTTCAAAAACCGGGGGGTGCAGGCGATGCTGGATGCGGTGATCGAGTACCTGCCGTCGCCGCTCGACGTGCCCGCGATTGCCGGCCACGATGAAG
>JAIENA010000034.1 GCA_019751755.1 Burkholderiaceae bacterium
GGCATCAGCGTCTATACCACCATCCTGAAAGCCGACCAGGACGCCGCCTATGAATCGGTGCGCCGCAATGTGCTGGCCTACGACCAGCGCCATGGCTACCGTGGCCCGGAAACGTTTATCGACTTGCCGGACGATCCGGAAGAGCGCGAAGACGCGATCGACCAGGTGCTGCAAAAGCGCCGCAGCAGCGACCGCCTGATCCCGGCCGTGGTGACGGCCGTCAACGGTAAATCGGTGCAGGCCGAAACCATCGACGGCGAAGAAATCGAAGTTAACGGCGACGGTCTGAAACTGGCGGCGCCAGCGCTGGCCGCCAATGCCAAGCCGGAATTGAAACTGCGTCCCGGCGCCGTCATCCGCGTTATCAAGGCCGATGGCAAACCGGAAAAAACCCGCTGGTCGATCACCCAGGTGCCCCAGGTGGCCGCCGCCTTTGTCTCGATCGACGCCAATACCGGCGGCTACCACGCCATGGTGGGCGGTTTCGACTTCAACCTGCAAAAATTCAACCACGTGACGCAAGCATGGCGCCAGCCCGGCTCCGCCATCAAGCCGTTCGTGTATTCGGCCGCGCTGGAAAAAGGCTATTATCCCGCCACCCTGATCAACGATAGCCCGCTGTCGCTCGACGGCGGCGACAGCGCGTGGAATCCGCAAAACGACGACGGCGTCTATGACGGCCCGGTGTCGATGCGCACCTCGCTGGCCAAATCCAAGAACGTCACCACGGTGCGCCTGCTGCGCGCCGTCTCGGTGCCATATGCCCACAAGCACCTGCAAAAATTCGGCTTTGATTTACCCAAGCACCCGCAAAACCTGACCATGGCGCTGGGCACCGGCTCCGTCACGCCGCAACAGATGGCGGGCGCCTATGCGGTATTCGCCAATGGCGGCTACCAGGTGCAGCCATACCTGATCGCAAAAATCGTCGATGGCGACGGCAAGATCATCAGCGAAACCAAGCCGCCGGTGGTGGCGCAGGATGGCAACCGCGTACTTGATCCGCGCAACGTGTTCCTGGCCGACCAGATGATGCGCGAGGTGGTGCGCAGCGGCACCGGCGCGCAAGCCTACCAGCGCATCGGCCGCGCCGACCTGGCCGGCAAGACCGGCACCACCAGCGATGCGATCGACGGCTGGTTTGCCGGCTATGGCGGCGGCGTGGTCGGCGTCGCGTGGATGGGCTATGACGAACCGAAGTCGCTGGGCGGGCGCGAATTCGGCGCCACGCTGGCACTGCCGATCTGGATGGATTACATGAAGGTCGCACTGCAAAAACGCCCGCCACAAGACTTGCCGCCGCCCGAAGGCCTGGCCCAGCGCGACGGCGAGTGGCTGTACAGCGAATACCTCGACGACACCACCGTGCGCGCCATCGATCTCGATGTGCAAGCCGCGCCGGCAGCCGAGGCCGCAACGGCGGGCGCCACACCAGCAGCGGCCGAAGTCAACCAGCCACATCAGTAAAACACGGGGAGCGGCCCGGAAACAACGGTTGGCTGGCCACAGGAGCCAACCGCATGGCGCCAGAAGCCAGCACGGTCGTGCACTTTTGTTGCGGTGCTACATTCGTTTCAGCCCATCGTCCGCAGTCAAGACGGGGCAGACAAAACATCAACGAATGGAGACCACATGAAAAAAACCTTCTGGAAGACCCTGGCGCTGTTCCTCATCGCGATCACGGCGCTGCCCGCGCCCTCGTGGGCGGCCGGCTACACGCAAACCAAATACCCGATCGTGCTGGTGCACGGCCTGTTCGGCTTTGACAGCCTGGGCCCGGTCGATTACTTCTATGGCATCGCGTCCGGTCTGCGCAGCGGCGGCGCCACCGTGTATGTGACCTCGGTCTCGGCCGCCAACAAGACCGAAGTGCGGGGCGAACAATTGCTGCTGCAAGTCAAACAAATCCTGGCCGCCACCGGCGCCACCAAGGTCAACCTGATCGGCCACAGCCATGGCGGTCCGACCTCGCGCTACGTCGCCTCCGTGCGGCCCGATCTGGTGGCGTCCGTCACCAGCGTGGGCGGCGTCAATAAAGGCTCCAAGGTGGCCGATATCCTGATCGGCGCCGCACCGAACGTGTCCTATGACATCGCCAACGCGCTGGGCGGTTTGATCAGCCTGATTTCCGGCAGCCCGACGCTGCCGCAAAGCGCGCGCGGCGCGGCCGAGTCGCTGTCGACCGCCGGCTCGCTGGCGTTCAACGCCCGCCACCCGCAAGGCATCCCCACCACCGCCTGCGGCGAAGGGGCCTACCAGGTCAAAGGCGTGCAGTACTTCTCGTGGAGCGGCGCGCGCTCGTACACCAACGTGCTCGATGCGCTGGACCCGTTCCTGGCCGTGACCTCGCTGGCCTTCGGCGGCGAGAAAAACGATGGCCTGGTAGCGAGCTGCTCGAGCCACCTGGGCCGCGTGATCCGCGACGACTATGCGCTGAACCATGCCGATGAAATCAACCAACTGGTCGGCATCACCAACCTGTTTGAAACCGATCCGGTGACGATCTACCGCCAGCAAGCCAACCGCCTGCAAGGCCTGGGGCTGTAATGAAAGCGGGCGTCAACCACGCCGCCGTTGTGGCGGTATTGATTGCCGCCGCCATGCTCGGCGGCTGGCTGTATCGGGGCGCCGAGGCGCCGCCGGTGGCGCCACCGGCACCCGGCGGCGAACGCTATTTTGCTTTCGTGCGGTCGATGCAGGGCACCACGCCCGATGGCGCCGTGAAGCACGATGGCGCCGACGCGCTGGTGGTCGACGCGGAACTGGGCCACCTGTTCGAGTATTACCTGGCCGGCCTCGGTGAAGCCAGCCTGGACGCGGTGCGCGCGGAGGCGGCGCGGGAACTGGACAAGCGCCTGCGCCCGGCCGCCGCCACCGAGGCGAGGCGCCTGCTGGACGCCTATCTCGCGTATAAACGGGCACTGGCCGACGTGGAACGGCACCTGCGACCGGCTGGCAAGCTGGCGCAAGACGCCCGCGCCCGGCACGACGCCATGCTGGCGCTGCGGCGCCAGTATTTCACGCCGAAGGAAGCGGCCGGCCTGTTCGGCGCGACGGACGCCTATGCCGAAGACACCATCGCCCGCCTCGAACTGGACGCCGAGCGCAGCCTGTCCGCGCCGCAACGGGCATTAAAACTGGCAGAACTCGATGCCCGCCTGCCGCCGCAACTGCGCGAACAGCGCGATGCGCCGCTGCGCATCGTGCGGCTGGAGGAACAAGTGGCCCAGCGCCGCGCCCAGGGGGCCGATGACAACGAGATCTACCGCCTGCGCGCCGCCACCCTGGACACCAGCGCCGCCGCCCGCATGGCCGATGTCGACCGCGAAGAAGCGGCATGGCAGCGCCGCATGCAAAGCTATCTCGCCGAGCGCAAGCAACTGATTGCCCAGGCGGGCGACGCCCAGGCCGAACAGACGCTGCGCAATGCGCACTTTTCGCCGGAGGAACAGCGCAGGCTGGGGGCCTACGAGTAGCTAAGTAAGTACGCATACATTCTTGGTACTTATCTTGGTACTTATCTTGGTACTTATCTTGGTACTTATCTTGGTACTTACTTGGCCGGAGCTGTTGCCATGACGGGTGCTAAAGACGGGGTGGCACTCACATGGCGCACGCTGCGCGCCATGTGGCCACGCTGACACCGGCCGGCATGGTGCGGCCCGATCGCCTCGAGCATGTCGAGCGGCACATAGCCGCATATGGCCGTATCCTCGGCTGCTTCACCAACGGCGACCTGGTCGCCTATGGCGTGCCGGGACTGGATTCGCCCACCGTTGACCACCTGACGCAATTGCTGGGCCTGGGCGACGCCCAGCGGGCCCACCTGTGCGTGCTCGATGGCGCGGCGTCGCTGCCGCAATGGCGCGGCCACCGGCGGCACTGCGCCGGTATCGTAGAGCGCATGACGCTGGGCCGGGAACTGGGCCGCACGCTGGTGTATGCCACGGTGGTCCCGGAAAACATGCACAGCCTGCGCGGCCTGATGCAGAAAGGCTTTACGGTACTGCGCTATGTGCTGGTGTGTAGCGGCCTGGCGCGGCTGGCAGGATGCGGCGCAGTAGTGGTGGATCGATTACGCATAATCGCCCTGGGATTGCCCGACCTTCAGCGCCACACCTCAAGCGTCGCCACGCCCCTGGTGCCCCAGCTTGCCGCGCTGGCGCTCACGTTCGCGCTGGCGCAGCACGTCGATCATGACGTTGAAGGTGCGCGCCAGCCGGCCGATTTCATCGTCGCTGGTGACGCGGATATTGGCGCGTTCATAGTCGCCATCCTTGAGCGCATTGGCCGCTTCGGTCAGGCGCACCACCGGACGCGTAATGCTGCGGGTGAACAGCACCGCCAGCACCAGGAACACCAGCCCGACCAGCGCCACGCTGTACAGCACGTGGCTGAACAGGCGTTTCAACGGTTCCTCGAAGCGCGTGCGTGATTCCGTCACGCCCACCACCCAGTTGTGGCCCTGCACCGGCGCATAGCCGGCATGTTCATCGACACCGGACAGCGTCGAGTGGTAGCTGATGTTGCCGGTGCTGCTGGCGCCGATCAGCACCTGCGCCAGTTCCGGCATGTCGACGCTTTCAATCCGGTGGCGGCTGAAGCGCTGGTCGGCCACGATTTTCTGCAACGTCGCCTTCGGCAGCGGCGCCAGGCTGCGATACAGCTGATTCTGGTCCGGGTAGTGCACCAGAATGCCATCGCCATCGATCATGAACGGCACCCGTGAACTGCCGGCGCTGACATCGGTCAGGATCGCGGAAATGGTGGCGCCCTTGATGCGCAAGACCACCACGCCGATCACATTGCCCAGGTCATCGAACACCGGGTTGGCGTAGTACACGCCCGGCTTGCCGGCGGTCGCGCCGATGATCACCCCGGTCATGAAGGGCTGCCCTTTCATCGCTTCCTGGAAGTACTGGCGGAACTTGAAGTTCCCCCCCGCCACACCCGGCTCGCTCGACACCAGCGCCGTGCCCTCCTTATCCATCAGGAACATCAGGTGCGCGTCGGGATTGGTCTTGATCAGGTTGGCCAGCTTGTCGCTGACCACGGCTTTCTTGGCCGCGCTGGGCGCGCGCAGGTAATCAATGAAATCGCGGTCGGTGGCCAGGTAATTGGCGAGATAGCGGCTGTCCAGGATCAGCTGCGAAATGCGGCCGGCGGTGGCTTGCGCCAGGCTTTCCAGGTTGCGCAATTCACTGGCCGACACGGCCGACACGCTGCCGTTCAAGTTGTAATAGGCGGTAATCGTCATGGGCAGCAGCGCCGCCAGCACCATGGCGATCGTCATCTTGACCACCAGCGGCCAGGATGCGGGCCGCAGCAGGGACTTGCCCAGCTTGCGCACGCCCCGTTTGACGGCGCGCTTGCCATCGTGCTCGCTGGCGCGCAGCGCTTCCTGCAAGCCCAGGGTACCGGCATGGGATGCAAACAGGCGCTGGGAGAATGCGGCGATGCTCTGCGGACGGTCTTGCGCCTGGACCGCCAGCGCCCAGTCCACCGCGCCAAGCAATTCCTCGCTGTAGCGGCCCTTGCCCGCCACCAGCGCCGGCACGTAGTCCGCCGTGCCATTGGCGCGTTCCGGCGCCGGCGCCGGCTTGGCGCCCGTGATCATCCAGTACAAGGTCGCACCCAGCGCATAGATGTCGGTCCAGGGGCCCTGCGCGCCGCCCTGGTACTGTTCCAATGGCGCATAGCCGGGCGTAACGACATCGGCCATGGCCTGCTTGCCGCCAACCGTCTGGCGCGCCGCACCAAAGTCCAGCAGCACCCAGCTGCCGTCTTCCTTGCGCACATAAATATTGTCCGGCTTGATGTCGCGGTGCAGGAAACCCGCTTCGTGCATCAGCGACAAGCCATCCATCAGCGGCTGCAGCAGCGACAGCAACGGCTGTTCACGTATGCCCTGGTGGCCGTCCCACCAATGCATGAGCGCCTGGCCGCGTTCATATTCCAGCACCATGTAGGCGGTGCGGTGCGCCTCGAAGAAGCGCGCCACGCGCACGATATTCGAGTGGCGGAAAGTGGCCAGCGTGCGCGCTTCGACCAGGAAGCATTCCAGGCCGTTCAAGTAAAAATCGTTGTCCTCCGGCCAGCGCGGCGACACCGACTTGTCGCTGGCGCGGATGGCGTATTCCGCCGGCAGGTATTCCTTGATCGCCACCTTGGTGTTCAGGTTGATGTCGGTGGCCAGGTACGTGATGCCAAAGCCGCCCTGCCCCAGCACGGCGTCAATCCGGTATTCAAACAATTCAAAGCCGGGCGCCAGCGCCAGCGGGCTAGCCACGCCGGACTGGAGCGAGCGATTGTGAATGGCCGGCAGCGGCGGCAACGCGATCCGGTCCGGCAAGGCGCCGCGCTGCGGCTGCGGGCGGTTTTGCCCCGTCAACGAACGCGATGGCTGCGTACCCGGCCCGGCTGGCGCGGACTGCGGCGCAGGAATCGTCGCGTCGTCGTCCACCGGATGGGCATAGGGGCGCGGCAGCATGATATCGGCCTGGCCGTCGCGCGCGGCCGCACGGTGGGCCGGCGCGGGCGCCCCATCGGACGCCCCATCGATGCCAGTCCGTTGTTGTTTCTCTTCCATGCAGCCAGTCTCCCATTGCGCCACCGCGCATGCTAGCATGCGGTCCTGGGCTTTGTTCTATTTTCAACGACAGGAGATACCTTGGGCAACTGGCAGCAATTATCGCCGTCGACCCTGCACCGCCTGGACATGGGCGTGGCATATGGATTGACGGACGTCGGCACGGTACGCGACGCCAACCAGGATAATTTCTTCATCGCGCCAGACATCGGCCTGGTGGTGGTGGCCGATGGCATGGGCGGCCACGAGGCCGGCGAAATCGCCAGCGCCGACGCCATCACCTTGTTGCACGGCTTTATCCAGGCAGTCCGGTCGGACCTGCCACCCGGCATGCAGGACGCCACCCAGGACGCCACCATGCGCGCCATGATCACGCTGCACGATGCGGTGGAATTCGCCAACGAGCGCATGTATCAGACCAACCGCGCCAACCATCAGGCCGACGGCGCCGGCATGGGCACCACGTTGACCGGCATGTGGCAGGAGGCGTCGCACGGCCCGCTGTTCATCTTCCATGTTGGCGATAGCCGTTTATATTGTTTCCGCCATGGCCGCCTGAACCAGTTGACGCGCGATCAGACACTGTACCAGCAGGCGCTGGAAGCGGGCATGCGCGAACCGCTGCCGGCCCGCAACCTGCTGCTGCAGGCGCTCGGTCCCGCGCCCGGCATCAAACCGGACTTGCAAACACAGGCGATGGCGCCGGGCGACGTCTACCTGCTGTGCAGCGATGGCTTGTATGGCAATTCCACGCCGGAAGCGATTGCCGGCATCCTGGCGCGCGCCACCCGCGACAACCTGCCGCAATGCTGCGCCGACCTGGTGGCCATGGCCAAGCGCGATGGCAGCCGCGATAACATCACGGCCGTGCTGGTGCGCTGCCACGACTAAGCCGGCAAGCCCCGGCATATCAGCATCCCCGGCGTGCTGCGGTCAGGCCGCTAGCGGGAATACAACACTCATCAACACTCATTTTGCTTTATAGCAATAGCACCACAGAAAGTCCGCCCCCACTGTTGGCTGCGCCGGGCGCGGTGCCCTAAAGTCAATTGGCCAATTGCAACTGCAACCGCGGCTGCAACGTCACGCACTTGACACACCTCAGGGGGCACTATGCATCTCAATCACTGGAAAATCGGCACCCGCCTTGCCGCCGGCAACGCCATCCTGCTGGCCATGATCATCGCGGTGGCCATGGTCGGCATGCACGGCATGGCGCGCAGCAACGACGCACTGCGGCACATCACGCACGTCAATGTCGCCAAACTGGCATTGCTGGAAGACATGGGATCCGCCAATCACATCGTCACCCGCGTGATCCGCACCATGGCGCTGATTGACGATCCGGCCGAGGCCCAGCGCGAATACGCGAAAATCAGCCTGGCGCGCGCAAGCTATGACAACGCGCTGCGCACACTGGAGACCATGCCGCTCGACGACGCCGGCAAGGCCACCATCGTGCGGCTGAAACAGGCGCAGGCGGCAACCCGGCCGCTGAACGACCAATTCCTGGCGCTGATCCGCACCGACCGCGACGCCGCCATCACACTGCTGCGCACCGAGGGCGCCGCCGCCAACCACCGCTGGCAGGAGGAGTTGCACGGCTATTCGGCATTGCAACGGCAAAAAAACGCCGTCGATGAGGCGCTGGCCGACCAGGCCTATGTCCAGGCCCGGCAGTGGATGCTGGTGTCGCTGGCGACGGCGCTGGTGGTGGGGATGGCGCTGGCCTGGCTGCAAGGCCGCTCCATCGTGCTGCCGCTGAAAGCGGCGGTCGGCCTGGCCCGCACCGTGGCCGCCGGTGACCTGAGCGCGCACATCGCCTCCGATGCGCGCGATGAAACTGGAGAGTTGCTGCGCGCGCTGGCGGAAATGAACGGCAAACTGCGCGACATGGTGACGCAGGTGCGCAGCGGCGCGGAAGCCGTGGCCAGCGCGTCGGCCCAGATTGCCGGTGGCAACCATGACTTATCGGCACGCACCGAACAACAGGCCGGTACGCTGGAAGAAACCGCCGCCTCGATGGAGCAGATCAGCAGCACCGTGGCGCACAGCCTCGATCATGCGCAATCGGCGCAACGACTGGCGCAACGCGCCGCCGACGAAGCGCAGCAAGGCGGCGATGTGGTGGCGCAAGTGGTCGCCACCATGGGCATGATCGACGCGGCGTCGCGTAAGATCGGCGACATCACCAGCGTGATCGACGGCATCGCCTTCCAGACCAATATCCTGGCGCTGAACGCGGCGGTGGAAGCGGCGCGCGCCGGTGAACAGGGCCGTGGCTTTGCCGTGGTGGCGGGCGAAGTGCGTTCGCTGGCGCAGCGCTGCGCCACGGCGGCGCGGGAAATCAATGTCCTGATCACGGATTCGAATAGCCGGGTCGAAGAAGGTGCCCGCCAGGTCGGCCTGGCCGGCGCCGCCATCGGCCAGGTGGTCGAGCGGGTCCGGCAAGTGAGCCAGGTGGTCGATGACATCACCCACGCCAGCCGCGAACAAAACGCCGGCATTGGCCAGATCAACGCGGCGCTGACGCAAATGGACGCCACCACCCAGCAAAACGCGGCACTGGTGGAACAGGCGGCCAGCGCGGCGGAAGCGCTGCAAGACCAGGCCTGCGCGCTGGAACAACTGGTGCGCGCCTTCCACACCGGGCGCAACGACATTGCTATCCCCCCGTTGCCGCGCCGCCTGGACGCGCGCGGCGGCGCGGATGGCGGCGCCGTAGCGGCGTTGCAATAGGGATAATAACCACAATCGGTGTATCTTTCCGCGATCCGGCTCACTACAATAAGACCGCAGCCCCTGCATGGCGAAGGCTGTGCGTCTAAAAAAACCTGATACAGAATCCACAAGGAGCCCAGCATGAAGAAACACCTCGCATTCGCAGCACTGATGGCCTGCAGCGTCACGGCCATGGCCAGCGATGGCGCCAAATGGACCTATGCCGGCGAAAGCGGCCCGGAGCAATGGGCCAAGCTGACACCGGACAATTTTGCCTGCGCCGGCAAGAACCAGTCGCCGGTCGATATCAAGGGCACGGTGCATGCGGGTCTGAAACCGCTGAAGCTGGCCTACAAGGCGGCCGGCAATGAGGTGATCAACAATGGCCACACGGTGCAAGTCAACTTCGCCCCGGGCAGCACGCTGCAGCTGGACGGCACCGAATTCGAACTGAAGCAATACCACTTCCACGCGCCCAGTGAAAATCAGGTCAACGGCCAATCGTACCCGCTGGAAGTGCACCTGGTACATGCGGACAAGGACGGCAACCTGGCCGTGATCGGCGTGATGTTCAAGCAGGGCGCCGAGAACCAGGCATTGAAGGCGCTGTGGCCGCAATTGCCGAAAGAAGCCAACAGCAAGAACGCGCTGACCGCCCCGCTGTCGGCCGCCAGCCTGCTGCCGACCAAGCATGGCTACTTCCGTTTCTCCGGCTCGCTGACCACGCCGCCGTGCTCGGAAGGCGTGCGCTGGCTGGTCATGAAAAATCCCGTCACGGTCTCGAAAGAGCAAGTGGCCGCGATTGAAGGCATCCTGCACCACGCCAACAACCGTCCGGTCCAGGCCTTGAACGGCCGCGTGATTGTCGACTAAGGGACAACGAAGGAACCACCAGGGATCGCCCCGCTATCAGACAAGCTTTCGCCAGGGGTTAACCAGGCGAATGCTTGGGCGGATCGCGGCGGCGCAGGCGCCCCGCGATCGGTTGCCGCATCGACTATAATGCACGATGCCCACGGCCCCTGTTGCCGCGTTCAACCGTTCACTGATGTCATCGATGTCCTTTGAATTAAATAAAGTACTACCGAAACCCGGCAATCGCTTTGCGTTGCCCGCCTTGTATGGTTCGGCCGACGCGTATGCGCTGGCGCGGGCCGCACTGCAACTCAAGTCCCAGGGCAAGATGCTGGCCGTGGTGGTGGCGCAGGCGTCCGATGGCCAGCGCCTGCTGGACGAACTACCCTGGTTTGCCGACGGCCAGTTGCGCTGCCACTTGCTGCCGGACTGGGAAACCCTGCCCTATGACGCGTTTTCACCACACCAGGACCTGGTGTCGGAGCGTCTGGCCACGCTGCACGAGATTCAGTCCGGCCAGTGCGATGTCATGATCGTGCCGGCCACCACGGCGCTGGTGCGCATGGCGCCGCCGTCGTTCCTGGCCAGCTACACGTTCTTCTTCAAAAAAGGCGAATCGCTCGATGAAGCGAAGCTCAAGGCGCAACTGACGCTGGCCGGCTATGCCCATGTCTCGCAAGTGATGTCGCCCGGCGAGTACTCGGTGCGCGGCGGCCTGATCGACCTGTTCCCGATGGGATCAAGCCTGCCCTACCGCCTGGACCTGTTTGGCGACACGATCGAAACCATCCGCACCTTCGACGCCGACACCCAGCGCTCGTTGTATCCGGTGCATGAAGTGCGGCTGCTGCCGGGCCGCGAATTCCCGATGGATGAAGCGGCGCGCACCACGTTCCGCTCGCGCTGGCGCGAGCAATTTGAAGGCGACCCGTCGCGCGCCGTGGTCTATAAAGACGTCGGCAGCGGCATCGCCTCGGCCGGTATCGAATATTACCTGCCGCTGTTCTTCGAGCAGACCGCGACGCTGTTCGACTACCTGCCCGAAGGCGCCACCCTGGCCCTGGTGGGTGATATCGACGCCGCCATCAAGCGCTTCTGGCTTGACACGGAGTCGCGCTACCGCTTCCTGAAAGCCGACCGCGAACGCCCGCTGCTGCCGCCGGACGCACTGTTCCTCGCCGACGAACAATTTTTCACGCTGGCCAAGCCGCATCCGCGCCTGGCCGTGACGACCGTGCTCGACAAGGCCGGCGCCCCCTCCGAACTGTCGGCCCCGGTGCCGGACGTGGCGGTTAACCGCCACCTCGACGATCCGGTGGCCAAGCTGCGCGCCCTGCTGCTGGACACAGCGCGGCACAGCACGCGCCGCGTGATGATTTGTGCCGAGTCGAACGGCCGCCGCGAAACGCTGCAGCAATACTTCAGTGAATTCGACCTGCATCCGGCGCTGATCGAGGGCTTTGACGGCTTCCTGGCGTCCGATGCGAAAGTCACCCTGGGCGTGGCGCCGCTGCAGGCCGGCTTTGCACTGACGGCCGACCAGCTTGACCTGCTGTTCATCACCGAGACCGAACTGTATGCCGGCAGCGGCCGCCGCGCCGGCAAAAAGAAACAGGAAGCCGTCAGCCAGGTCGAATCGATGGTGCGCGACCTGTCGGAACTGAAAATCGGCGACCCGGTGGTACACATCAACCACGGCATCGGCCGCTATCTCGGCCTGGTCAGCATGGACCTGGGCGAAGGAGAGACCGAATTCCTGCACCTGGAATACGCCAAGGAATCCAAGCTGTACGTGCCGGTCTCGCAGTTGCACGTGATTTCCCGCTATTCCGGCGCGTCGGCGGACGATGCGCCGCTGCATAACCTCGGCTCAGGCCAGTGGGAAAAAGCCAAGCGCAAGGCCTTTGACCAGGTGCGCGACACCGCCGCCGAACTATTGAACCTGTATGCGCGCCGCGCGGCGCGTCAAGGCCATGCCTTCGAGTATTCGTCGCACGACTACGAGCGCTTCGCCGACAGCTTCGGCTTCGATGAAACGCCGGATCAGGCCGCCGCCATCATGAACGTCATCAAAGACATGACGTCCGGCAAACCGATGGACCGGCTGGTGTGCGGCGACGTCGGCTTCGGCAAGACCGAAGTCGCGCTGCGGGCCGCCTTCATTGCCGTCATGGGTGGCAAGCAGGTGGCGATCCTGGCGCCCACCACGCTGCTGGCCGAACAGCATGCGCAAACCTTTGCCGACCGCTTTGCCGACTGGCCGGTCCGGATTGCGGAGATGTCGCGCTTCCGCACCGGCAAGGAAATCGCCACCGCCATCAAAGGCATGCAGGATGGGACGCTCGATATCATCATCGGCACCCACAAACTGCTGTCGGACGATGTGAAATTTACCCGATTGGGTCTGGTCATCATCGACGAGGAACACCGTTTCGGCGTGCGCCAGAAAGAAGCGCTGAAATCGCTGCGCGCCGAAGTCGACGTACTGACGCTGACGGCGACACCGATCCCGCGCACGCTGGGTATGGCGCTGGAAGGACTGCGGGACTTTTCCGTGATCGCCACCGCGCCGCAAAAGCGCCTGGCAATCAAAACCTTCGTGCGCAGCGAAGCCGAATCGATCATCCGCGAAGCCTGCCTGCGCGAACTGAAACGCGGCGGCCAGGTCTACTTCCTGCACAATGAAGTGGACACCATCCAGAACCGTCTGGCCAAGCTGGAAGAATTGCTGCCGGAAGCGCGCATCGCCGTGGCCCATGGCCAGATGCACGAGCGCGACCTGGAAAAAGTCATGCGCGACTTCGTGGCGCAGCGCTACAACATCCTGCTGTGCACAACGATTATCGAAACCGGTATCGACGTGCCGACCGCCAACACCATCATCATGCACCGCGCCGACAAATTTGGCCTGGCGCAGTTGCACCAGTTGCGCGGCCGCGTCGGCCGTTCGCACCACCAGGCGTATGCCTACTTGCTGGTCAACGACATCCAGGGCTTGTCGAAACAGGCCCAGCGCCGCCTCGATGCGATCCAGGCCATGGAAGAACTGGGCAGCGGCTTTTATTTGGCCATGCATGACCTGGAAATCCGTGGCGCCGGCGAAGTGCTGGGTGAAAACCAGTCCGGCGAAATGCTCGAAGTCGGTTTCCAGTTGTACACCGACATGCTGAACGAAGCCGTGCGCGCGCTGAAAGCGGGCAAGGAGCCGGACCTGGCCGCGCCACTGGCGTCCACCACCGAAATCAACCTGCACGTGCCGGCCCTGCTGCCGAACGATTTTTGCGGCGATGTGCATGAGCGCCTGTCGATCTATAAGCGGCTGGCCAATTGCGACCGCCAAGACCGGATCGACGACCTGCAAGAAGAGTTGATCGACCGCTTCGGCAAGCTGCCCGACCCGGCCCGCGCCCTGATCGAAACCCACCGCCTGCGCATCCTGGCCGCCACCGTCGGCATCGTCAAAATCGACGCCCACAGCGAAGCGGCCAGTTTGCAGTTCATGCCCAAGCCGCCCATCGACCCGATGCGCATCATCACGCTGATCCAAAAGAACAAGCAAATCAAACTCAATGGGCAGGACAAACTCAAAATTGCCGCCAACATGCCGGACTTGCCGGCCCGCGTCGCGCAAATCAAGAACGCCATCAAACAACTGACAAGCTAAACAAGCTAATGAACACAAACGATTACACGATGAACCTGGTGCTGCAAGGCCTGGGGCCCTGCATGCCCGCCCTGGAACGCATTGCCGCCCTGACCGCACCGCAGCGCATTGTCCGCATTGCCGACAACGCCATCCGCTGCGAAGGCATCACGTATTCCGTGGCGCTGCGCCACACCATCGAAGTGGCGGCCCACGCCGCCCAGCTCGACGCCACCTATATGATGGGAGTGCACAAGCTCGAGGAATTCCGGCTGGTGGCGATGGACATGGATTCGACCCTGATCACCATCGAATGCATCGATGAAATCGCCGACATGCAGGGCTTGAAGCCGCAAGTGTCGGAAATCACGGAAGCGGCCATGCGCGGCGAACTCGATTTCTCGACCAGCCTGCGCAAGCGCGTGGCGCTGCTCAAAGGGCTCGATGCCACGGCGCTGGAGCGGGTCTACCACGAGCGCCTGCAACTGTCGCTGGGCGCGGAAGCGATGCTGGCCGCCGTCAAGGCCGCCGGCCTGAAAACCCTGCTGGTGTCGGGCGGCTTCACCTTCTTCACCGCGCGCCTCAAGGAGCGCCTGGGCCTGGACTTCACGCTGGCCAATGAACTGGAAATCATCGATGGCAAGCTGACCGGCGAAGTGCTCGGCGAAATCGTCGACGCCGATGTCAAGCAGCGCACCGTCGAACACGTATGCGCCTCGCTCGGTATCGACCCGCAGCAAGCGATCGTCATGGGCGATGGCGCCAATGACCTCAAAATGATGAGTGTGGCGGGCATGTCGGTGGCGTTCCGCGCCAAGCCGGTGGTGCGCGAACAGGCCAGCGTGGCGCTCAATTTTGTCGGACTCGACGGCATCCTGAATTTGCTGGGCTGACCAGACCGTTTCCCCCGCTCCCGCCAGGCACGGCGGGACGGCTGGCGCCTGTTGTTTTTAAGGCGTCCCCCGCCGCACTGCCCCGGCCAATTCCATTGGAAACACCAGCAAATCCCAGGAAATATTGCTAAAATTGACATGTCACATCATTTGGCATGGCGAGGGAAATACATGGCGTCGAATCTGGTCCTGGACTCCCAAGTGGCGTCCGAAAAAAATACCGCCTGGTGGCTGTACATCGTCCACGCGGTCAGTTTTGTGTTTTCGCTGGGGGCGTTTTCGTTCATCCCACTGATCATCAATTACGTCAAACGCCCGGACAGCACGGGCACCTTCGTGCACAGCCACCATGGCTGGCAAATCCGCTCGTTCTGGTGGTACCTGGTCTGGGTCGCTGTCGGCGGCGCACTGTGGCTGACCATTATCGGCATTCCGTTGGCGTTCCTGATCTGGGCCGGCGCCTGGCTGTGGAAGGCCTACCGATTGATCAAGGGCCTGGTGGATTTGAATGAAAACCGTCCGATGCCATAAAGCTTGATCGCCGATAACGTTTCCAACTGGAAATAGCCTACGCTGATCCCAGTGCATTACCGGAGGAGGAGATCAACATGGTCCATGGCATCTCGAGTTTTGTGGCCAGGTCGCGTCCCAGCTGGGTGGCTGGGCAACTGTATGCCCATCATCATCAATTTGCCGCGCATAACCGCGCCGACCTGAAAATCCGCATGGAAAAAATGGCCACCGCCACCACGGCGTTGCCCTTTTTTCGCGCCACCGCCCATTTGTTTTACCTGGACATGGCGACCCACCCGTCCGCCTTCACCACCGAACACACCGCCTATACGTGGCTGACCGGCGACGCCCATGTCGGCAACTTTGGCGCGCGCCGCGACAGCAGCGGCACCGTCGTGTTCGGCATTGCCGATTTCGATGAAGGTTATCTCGGCCAATACCTGTGGGACCTGCGCCGCCTGGCCGCCAGCCTGGTGCTGCTGGGCCGGCAAAACCACCTGGCCGACGGCGGCATCACCAGTGCGATCCAGGCGCTGGCCGGCGCCTATGAAGACCGCATGGCGGCGTTCCGGGGCAATGCCCGTGAGCTGGGCTTCCGCCTGACCGAAGACAATACCAGCGGCGTGGTGCAGGACACGATCCGCCGCGCCGCGCAGGCCGACAGTACGCGCCTGCTGGACAAATATACGGAACGCAGTCCGGGCGGCCTGCGGCACTTTATTGCCGCCCACGAAGACCTGGCGCCGGTGACCAGCGGCACGCGGGGCGCCCTGCTGGCCGCCATGGACAATTACGTCGCCTCGATCCCGCCCGCGCTGCGCCAGGGCCCCGCGTTTTACAACGTGCTCGATGCGCGCCAGCGGCTGGGCGCCGGCATGGGCAGCCTGGGCAAGATGCGCTGGTACCTGCTGTTGCAGGGCAATGCCGACCAGGTGCTACTGGAAGTCAAACAGGCCATCAGCAGCGCCGTCCGTGGCGCCGGCGGGCCGATCATGCCGCCGGAAACCTATGGCGGCCATGAAGGTTGCCGCCTGGCCCGTACCCAGCGCGCGCACCAAGTCCACCCGGATCCGATGAGCGGCTGGACCATGGTGCAAGGCATGCATTGCTACGTGCACGAAAAGCACGGCAGTGAACGCGACTTCGATCCCCAGGATTTGAGTACCGCCGCCAAGCTGGAAACCGCGGCGCGCTACCTGGGCATGGCGCTGGCGTCGGCCCACGCGCTGGGCGACCACGAAGTCAACCAGGAAGTCGACCAGGACGGGTCCCGGCACCCTATCGCCAAGCACATTACGGAATTACTTGGTAGTAGTAGAAGTTTCCAACAGGAACTTGTATCCTTTGCTTACAGCTACTCGGTACAAGTGGAGCTGGACTGGCAGGCGTTTCGCGACGCCAGGCGGGCAGGCACGGCACTCTATTGAACGACGGAGCGCACCATGGGCACCTCATTGAACATCAGCGCATTCAACCACACCTTATCAACGGTATTGACCGCATTGACCATGCTGGCGCTGGCCAACCAAGCCGGCGCCGCCAGCGCCGCCGGGCCGGACGAAATCGTGTGTCCGGCGACCATCCTGGCCTCCACCGCCGTCACCACGGCCGAGGGCTGGGAACCGGTCGGCGGCGCCGCTGAATTCCGACTGGCGCAAACCCAGCTTTACCTGGGCAATCCGGCCGACGAGCGCCCCCTGCCACCGGAAGACGATTCCGGCGACGACCCGCGCTGGCGCTTGCCGGACAGCAAAAACGGCGAAGCGTGGGTCGGTTGCACCTACAGCAACACCACGGTGGTACTGGCGCGCAAACTCGATCCACGCCTGACGCAGTGCATGGTGAAGCGGGAAACCGTTGAGCGGCAAGGTAAAGGGGCGGACAGCAATACCATGGAAATGCTGCCGGTCATCACCTGCAATTGACGCCCTCCCGCTGATTGCTACAGCTTGCCCAGCGCCTGGGCCAGATCGGCAATCAAGTCATCCGGCTCTTCCAGCCCGATATTAAAACGTACCAGCACGCCGCCATGTTGCCATTGGCGGCGCATGGCCTGGATCCGGTACGGCACCGCCAGGCTGTTGGCGCCGCCCCAGCTGTAGCCGATGCCGAACAGTTTCAGTTCATCGACAAAGCGGTCGGTTTGCTGTTCCGTATAACGGGGGTCGAACAACACGGAAAACAGGCCACCTGCCCCGGTGAAATCGCGCTTCCATGTGGCGTGACCCGGGCAATCCTCGAATGCCGGGTGCAGCACCCGATTGATTTCCGGCCGCGCTTTCAGCCAGGCCGCCACCTTGCGCGCGCCACGGTCATGCGCCTCGAAGCGCAGCTTCATGGTGGGTAAGCCGCGCAGCACCAGGTACGTGTCGTCGGCCCCGACACCCAGCCCCAGGCGCATGTGCGCCATGGCGAGTTGGTCATGGATGGCGCGGTCGCGGGTAATCACCGCGCCCATCAGTACATCGGAACCGCCGGACTGGTATTTGGTCAGCGCCTGCATGACGATATCGACGCCGATGTCAAACGCTCGCAGCGCCAGCCCGGCCGACCAAGTGTTGTCGAGCGCCACCAGCGCGCCCTTGGCATGGGCCGCCGCGCAAATCGCGGGCAGGTCCGGCACTTCCATCGACACCGAGCCGGGTGATTCCGTCCAGATCAGTTTGGTATTCGGCAGGATCAGCTCGGCAATGCCCGCCCCCGCCAGCGGATCGTAATAGCGCGCCGTGACGCCAAAATCGGCCAGCCAGCGCCCCAGTTCGCGGTTCGGGTTATAGACATT
>JAIENA010000353.1 GCA_019751755.1 Burkholderiaceae bacterium
TGCGGCCCGTTGGCCCGGTAAGCGCTGGGCGTCACGCCCATGCGTTCACGGAACGCGGTGGCGAAGTTGCCGGCGTTATTGAAGCCGATCAGCAAGGCGATGTCCTGGACGTCGATCTCGGTTTCCCGCAGCAATTGCACGCCACGGCGGATCCTCTCTTCACGGATGAAGGCGAACACCGTCATGCCGGTTTGTTCGCGGAACAGCTGTGACAGCTTTTCACGGTAGGTGCCGACGCTGCGCGCAATTTCGGACAAGCTGGGCAGGGCCGCCAGGTTGTCGGCAATTAAGCGTTTGGCGGCGCTGACCAGCACGGCGTCCGGGTTGGCCGGCAGCGCCGGCGCCGGCGGCGGTTCCTCGGCGTCTTGCTGCTTGCGCTTCATCAGGTTCAGGTGCACATGGATGCGTGCCGCCAGTTCGCCCGGTGTAAAGGGTTTCGATACGAAGTCGACGCCGCCGATCGACAGCCCCATGATGCGGTCTTCCGCCGCATCGGCGCCGGACAGGAAGATCACGGGAATGTCATGCGTGGCCGGATTGGCCTTCAACAAGCGGCAGCAAGTGTAGCCATCCATGCTGGGCATGCGCACGTCCAGCAAGATCAGGTCGGGCTGCTGGGACAGGGCCAACTGGTAGCCCTGTAAGCCGTTGAACGCGACCGAGACGCGGTAAGGCATTTCGCTCAGCAAGTCCACCAGCATGCGCTGCTCGAACGCGGAATCGTCCACGATCAGGATCTTGCGCACGTTGGCATCACTGGAAAGGTACATTTTCTACTGGGGACTCGTTGAAGCAATCATGCGGTGTTGCGTATTATGCCTCCCTTTGAAAAAATTTTGCCGGTTTCTCCGCTTGCAAAAGGATTGTCACTTCCGACAAAAGCAGTAATTTTTTAGCTGGCGAATAATGACTTCTAAGTTGGAAAGTGGAAATCCATTATTCCCTTAAGGAGGAAGTGCACATGAAACACACTGATTTTGGCCGTATGCCCTGCCCGATCGCCCGCAGCCTGGGTAAAGTGGGGGAGTGGTGGAGCATCCTGATCTTGCGCGACGCATTCTATGGGCTGACCCGTTTCGACGAGTTTGAAAAGAGCCTGAAGATCGCCCCGAACATGCTGACCCGCCGCCTGGCCGGGCTGGTGGAAGGAGGCTTGATGGAAAAGCGCCAGTACAGCACCCGTCCGCCACGCTATGAATATGTGCTGACCAAGGCCGGCCGTGATTTCAAACCAGTCTTGCTGGCCTTCATCGCCTGGGGTAATGAACATCTGGCGCCGGAAGGGGCGAGTTTGCTGGTGGTGAGCCGTGAAACCGGCAAGCCTGCCGACCAGGTGCTGGTCGACGCCGTCACCGGCCTGGCCATCAACGATGAAGACTATATGTTCGCCGCCGGCCCGGCCGCCAACGAGCTGATGAAAATGCGGCTGGCCGACATGGGCCGCCGTGGCGTCCAGTAAGGCGTCGGCTGGATGAGCGGGGGCGCCGAGCTGCCCAGCGCGTCATCCAGCAGGCGTTACGGGGCTTACAACTGTTCATATACCACCCTGGCCATCCGCGCCAGGGTGGCTTTGTTCAAGACACCGGACACCGCATAGCCCCACTGTCCGTCTATCCAGTAATACACGCCGACCTGGCCATCTTGCGCATAGCGGAAGGCGCTATCGCGTCCTTCGCCGTGCACGGCGCTGATATACAAGGTTAGCCGTTGGCCGGCCGCGTCCGCATACATGATTTGCGCGACCGGCCCCGTGTCACCCGGCAGTATCCGTCCTCCCACCAGGTCAAAGCCGTGCGGCGCCAGTCGGGGCGGCTGCAATGGCATGCCCAGCCGTTTCGACAGCCATTCGGTCAAATGCTCGTGCTCATCGGCGCCCACTTCCACCGGGTGCCGCACTTCCGGCAAGTACACGGCATGGGCCTGCAAGGCGCGGGCCGCCAGCGCCGGGCCGGGCGCGGCGGCGCGCCATTGCTGTTCCGCCAGGTAGGCATGGGCGACCCAGCCCAGCGCCGCGCTCGACACCATCAGCGCCATGCTGGCCGCATAGCGGCGCATCGGCCACAGCCAGCGCGACAGGATGCGGGTGCGCAGCATCGTGCGCGGAATGGTTTCATCGAGAATCGGACTGTATAGCGCGCGCAGGGCAATGTTTTGCTGGCGGTAGGCACGCAGCCGTTCGCCTTCCTGCGGATGGTTTTTCAGGTAGGACGACAGATCGGCTTGCCGTTCCGGTTCCAGCTTGTCGTCAACCCACGCCTGCAAATCGGCTTCCGTGACGGGATTCATTTGACGACCTTCAGTGGCGAGGCCGGGGCCTGGCCCAGCATGACCAGGCGCAGCCGTTCACGGGCGCGCGACAGGCGCGACAGCACCGTGCCCGGCGGAATGTGCAGGATGTCCGCCACTTCGTCGTAGCGCATGTCCTCGAGCGCCACCAGCAACAGGACGGCGCGCTGCTCGGGCGGCAATTGTTGCAAGGCCGCTTGCATGTCGCGCATGTCGCGCCGCTCCGGCGACGGCGGCGTGATGGCATCGTGGCGCTGCCGTTCCGTATACAAGCCGTGCAGCATACTGAACAGCCATGGCCGCATCTCGCCGCCGCGCGGCCACGTCGACAGTTGGTGCCAGCCGCGTTCCATGGTGTCTTGCACCAGTTCGTCGGCGGCGCTCCGGTCGCCCACCAGCGCCCGCGCATAGCGGCGCAGGCGGGGGATGCAGGCGACCAGGCTGTTGCTGTCATCGGGCATGGCGTTTCCTTCCAAAGACCGTGGTATAGACACAGTATGCCATTGCTTGTCCGAAAGCTGCGGCCGGTCAGCATGGTGCGCGTGTACAGTAAGAGCATAAAATCACAATCCTGAAAGCGGCGCTTCCATTCTTGAGGAGAGTCGAAATGAAACAACTGAAAATCGCCGTGGCGATCGCCGCCTTGCTGGGGGCTGCCGGGGCCCAGGCGCAAGCGCTGGCCAAGTCTGACCAGGCCATGCTGAAACAGTTGGCGCAAGCCAATATCGCTGAAATCGAAGCGGGTCGGATCGCCCTCGGCAAGTCGCAAAACAGCGAGGTCAAGGCTTTTGCCCAGCAAATGATCGACGACCATAGCAACGGACTGCGGGAAGTGATGGCGGTGGCGCAAAGCAAAGGCGTGGTCTTGCCGACCGCGCCGGATGCGAAACACCAGGCCATGGAAAAAAAACTGCAGCGCCTGTCGGGCGATGCGTTTGACCGTGAATATACGGCGCAAGCCGGCATCCGCGACCATCGTGCCAGCCATGCCTACGTGCAAAAAGTCCAGACTGACGCCAAGGATGCCGATCTGAAGGCGCTGGCCGCCAAGCTCGAGCCGACCGTCGCCAGGCACTTGAGCCATGTGCAAACGCTGAGCGCCAGCCTGGACGGGGTCAGCCCGCGCACGGCCGGCACGCCGCCGCCGGTGGGCGCCTCGGCCGACCAGTCCAGCACCACCGGTGCGTCGGGCACGGCCGGCAATACCGGCGCGGGCCGTTCGCCCAACCCTGACGCCAGCGCCGCCGGCAAGACCCCGGCCAACCCGGCCAAACCCAAGGCCGACAAGACCAGCGGCAATACCGACCATCCGGACAACCCGGCCAACAAGGATGTTCATCCACCGCTGAAACAGTGACAAGGTAGCAAGGGGACAAGGTAACAATGTGACACGGTGACACTGGCCGGTATCGCCCGACGCTGATGCCGCCGTGGTGCGGCATCGGTAGAATGGGCCCCCATGCTTGCCATTCTTGCCGTCACCTTTCCCTTTTTTGCACTCGTGCTGTGCGGCTACCTGGCCGTACGACGCGGCATGCTGCCGCAAGCTGCCATTCCAGGCATGAATACCTTTGTCCTGTCGTTCGCGTTGCCGTGCATGCTGTACCGCTTCGGCGCCGGCACGCCGATCGGGCAATTGCTGGATCCGGGCGTGGTCACGGTCTATCTGCTGTGTGCGCTGCTGATGGTGGGCATCACGATGGCGGCCACGCTGAGCCACCGCATCGACTGGAACAATGCCGCCTTTGGCGCGCTGGTGGCGGCGTTCCCCAACAATGGTTTCATGGGCGTGCCGCTGCTACTGGCGCTGCTGGGTCCCCGCTCATCCGGCCCGGTGATCATGACCATCGTGATCGATATGGTGATCACGGCGTCGCTGTGCATTGCGCTGTCGCGCATGGGCAGCGGCAGCGGGCGGGCCGCGCTGGCCAATGCGCTCAAGGGCGTGTTGACCAACCCGCTGCCGTGGGCCATCGCGCTGGGGGCGCTGACGTCGGTGGCGGGACTGGCGCTGCCGGAACCGGTGGCGAAAACCCTGGGCTTGCTGGCCGATGCGGCGTCGCCGGTGGCCTTGTTTACCATCGGCGCGGTGCTGGCCCGCTCGCAAATGCAGACGGCGGTTGGCGCCGCCGCTGCCACGCCATTGCGCGATTATGTGCCGGTGGCGCTGAAAAAGCTGGTGCTGCACCCATTGCTGATGTGGTGTATCGGCCACGGCGCGTTGCGCCTCGGCTTGCCGCTCGATCCGGCCGCGCTCGATGTCATCATCTTGGTCGCCTGCCTGCCCAGCGCCAGCAATGTCGCTATGCTGGCGGAGCGTTTTGGCGCCAACACGGGGCGGATTGCCCGCATCATTCTGGTGTCGACCGCGATGTCATTTTTAACATTTTCGGGCGCGGTCGCAGTGTTACGCTGAACTTGTGGAATAATGCGAGATTCCGGGTAGTGCACTGCGGCAATATCCGCACTGCGCCCTATCCTTGCAAGGACTTGTTTAATTGGAAATGTTCGCGCCCGATGATGTGCTGGCGCAATGGGAAGCGCAGTTGCCGGGATCACACGGCAACGCCCGCCTGTTGCTGCTGGCCGAACTCGCCTGGCATTGCCGCCAGCGCGATGTCGCGCGCGCACGCCTGCTGGCGCAGGAGGCGGCCGGGCTGGCCTCATCGCTGAGCGGCGCCGAAAGTGAATTGACCGCCGCCTTGCTGGCGGCCCGTTTCACGCTGATCGAAGCGGAAGCGCAATGGCTGGACGGCAAGCTCGAAGTGGGGGAGGCGCTGGCGCAGCAGGCCTTGCTGGCCTTTGACCGCGCAGGCGATGCGCTGGGTTGCGCCGATGCGCACTGGCTGCTGGCGTGGATCGCCCACGACCGTGGCGATTGCGCGGTCAGCAACAGCGAACTGGCGATCGCGTCGGCCGATGCGCGCGCCGCCGGCGACACGGTTCGCGCCGATATCATCGATGCGGCGGTGGCGATTTTCTGCGTCTTCCACAACCTGCAGGAAGCCAACGCGCGCTGGGGCCAGCGCTTTACCGACGATGACAGCGCCCACCCCGCCGTGGCGGGCTGGGTGCGTGATTACGCCGGCATCACGGCGTTCCAGGGCGCCGATTTCGGCCGCGCCGTGGCGCTGCTGATGCTGTCGTTCGAGGCCGCCATGGCGACTGGCCAGGTGCGCCGCGCCATCACGATCGCCACCAATATCGGCAATGGTTTCACCAGCCTGAACGCGCATGACGCGGCGCTCGAATGGATGCAGCGCGCGCTGGAGTTGGCGCGGCCGACCGGCTGGCCGATGTGCATCGGCCTGTGCCTGATGCAAACCTCGGAAACCCTGCGCCACCTGGGGCAGGGCGCGGCGGCGCGCGAATTGCTGCACGAAGCCTTGCTGGCGCTGGCGCCGCTGGCCGCCTCGCGCGCCTATGCGGTGGCGCTGGAATACCAGGGCGACCTGGCGCTGGACCTGGGCGATGCCCAACTGGCGCTCGACAGCTTCCAGCAATTGCAGCTGCGCGGCGAGCAGCTGGGCCAAAGTGATTTCAAGAGCAGCGCCCGGCGCGGCCAGGCCCATGCGCTGTCACAGCTGAACCGGCCGCACGATGCGCTGGCGGTGGCCTTGTCCGCGCTGGACATGGCGCGCGGCACCGGCGACGTCGGCAACCAGATCGCGGCCTTGCGCGTGCTGGCGCAAATCCATGCCGACCATGGCCACGCCTTGCCCGCGCCGCAGGATATGGCCGCGCCCAACGCGGTGCTGCATTACCTCGAAGCGGCCATGACGCTGGCCTCGACGCTGGATGCGTATCCGGTGCCCGCCGCCTTGCTCGATGCGGCCGCGCGTGAATACGCGGCCACCGGCGATTACCGCAAGGCCTATGAAATCGCCCTGCAGGCGAACGCCGTGCGTGACCAGACCCATAGCCAGGAAGCCACCAGCCGCGCGGTCGCGATGCAGGTGCAATACCGCACCGAGCGCACCCAGACTGAAGGCGAGCATCACCGTCAGCTGGCCGCGTCGGAAGCGCAGCGCGCGCAGGTGCTGCAGCGTACCAATGCGACCCTGGCGCACCTGTCGGCGATTGGTCAGGAAATCACTGCGCACCTGGACGCGGGCGCGGTGTACCGCGTGCTGGACCGCTATGTGCACGGGCTGCTCGATGCCACGCACTTTTCGATTTTCCTGCTGCAGCCGGACGGCCAGTCGCTGTGCTGTGCCTTCGGCAGGGAAGCCGGGCAGGATTTGCCGCCGACTTGTTATGCGCTGTCGGACCCGCACGCCAATTCCGCCCGCTGCATCCGCGAGCGGCGCGAAATCCTGATCGAACTCGATAACAATGACGCCACCCCCAACCTGATTCCCGGCACCTTGCCGACACTGAGTCTGCTGTTTGCGCCGCTGCGCGTGGGCGATCGCATTCTGGGCGCGATGACAGTGCAATCGCTGCGCGCCCATGCCTATGGCGAGCGCGAGCGGCTGGTCTTCAGCACCTTGTGTGCGTACGGCGCGATCGCGCTCGATAACGCCAGCGCGTACCGCGAAGTGGCGGCCACCCGCGCCCAGTTGATGGACAAAAACATCGAGCTGGAACGGGCCTATCACACGCTGGAAGAAGTCAGCCTGACCGACCAGTTGACGGGCCTGCGCAACCGCCGCTTCTTCCTGCAGCACGTCGACGCCGATGTGGCGATGGCGCTGCGCCGCCACGAACAGCCCGGCTCACGGGGGGAAATGGAAAACGGCCAACTCAGGGAAATCAAGGACATCAAGGAAAACAAGGACCTGGTGTTCTTCATGGTCGATCTCGACCACTTCAAGGAAGTCAACGACCGCTACGGCCATGCGGCCGGCGACGCGGTGCTGGTGCAAATGCAGGAGCGCCTGCGCGAAGTGTTCCGCGAAACGGATTATCTGGTGCGCTGGGGCGGCGAGGAATTCCTGATCCTGGCGCGCGCCACCGACCGCGAAGAAGCCAAGGTGGTGGCCGAGCGCATCCGTCGCGCCGTCGCGCACCGCGACTTCCTGCTGCCCGACGGCACCACCCTGGCGAAGACCTGCTCGATCGGCTACGCCTGCTTCCCGTTCCTGCCGTCGCAACCGCGCCTGCTGACGTGGAGCCAGGTGGTGGAACTGGCCGACATGGGTTTGTATATCGCCAAGAATTCCGGCCGCAACGCGTGGGCGGCGCTGTATTGCACCGAGACCACCCGGCCCGATGGGCTGTTCCGGCGCATGATGCAGCAGCTGGAACAGACCGTGGCCAGCGGCGAAGTGCGGGTGGTGACGAACCTGGTGCAGCCGCCGATGCTGCGTGGTGAGCGGCGGCGGGTTGGGTTGTCGAGCGACCTGGCGTAGCGCCTGCCGCACGCATTTGCGCTGACCTTCGCGCTGACCTTCGCGTCTACCCCAGCGGCGCTTCCACCACCACCTCCGCCTTCAGCGAATTAGCGATATAGCACTGCTCATGCGCCGCATGGTGGATCGCCGCCAGTTGCTCCGGGTCCGGCCGGTTGGCGTCGGCAAACACGACATGCGGGCGCAGGGTAATGCGGGTCATCGCCAGCTTGCCTTCGGCATTTTTTGCCAGCAGCCCCACCGCATGGTCGCTGTAGCTGTCCACCACGTGTCCCCGCTTGGCGGCAATCGACAGGAAGAACAGCATGTGGCAACTGGACGTGGCCGCCACCAGCGCTTCTTCGGGATCGACGTTGTCGGCGTTCGACATCGGCAGCGGCACCGACAACGGCGATGACGAGGCCGGCACGCGCAGGCCGCCGTCGAAGATCCATTCGTGCGCGCGGCTGTAGCGCTGGTCCAGGAATGGTTGATCATTGCGCTGCCATGCCAGTGTCGCTGTAAATTGCATGATGTTTCCCTCAGGTGGTTGGGGTGATTTCCGGTGCCGACATCTTAATGTAGACTGCACGCTTTCGCCGCAGACTCCCGATCACCATGACTACCCCTGTCCACCGCTGCAGCTGGGCCAATCCTAACAATCCCCGCTATCTCGCGTACCACGATGACGAGTGGGGCGTGCCGTGCCACGATGAATTGCGCCTGTTTGAAATGCTGAACCTGGAAGGCGCGCAGGCGGGCCTGAGCTGGGAGACCGTATTGAACAAGCGCGCTAGCTACCGTGAAGCGTTTGATCACTGGGATGCGGAAAAGATTGCCGCGTATGGCCCGGACAAGGTGGCGCAATTGCTGGCCAATCCCGGCATCATCCGCAACAAGCTCAAAGTGGCGGCGGCGATCACCAATGCGCAGGCTTACCTGCGCCTGCGCGCCGAAGGCGCCAGTCTCGACCAATACCTGTGGGCGTGGGTGGGCGGCCAACCGATCGTCAACCACATCGCCCGCCCGCAAGACCGCATGGCGAAAACCGCGCTGTCGGACCAGATTTCCAAGGACCTCGCCAAGCGCGGTTTCAAGTTCGTCGGCTCCACCATTATTTATGCGTATATGCAGGGGATCGGCATGGTCAATGACCACGACACCGCGTGCTTTCGCCATGCCGCATGCGAGCGCTGACACCGGTCATGACCCGATTGCCTGACGCACGGTTTGTCTTGCTGGCCACCGCGTTTGGTGAGGGGGGACATTTTGCGTATGTCCTCGACGCGTGGCGGCGGCGTGGGCCTGCTGTGGCAGTGGACAGCACTGTGACGGCCGACATCCCCCGCGCACAGGCATGGCGTGCCGCCACCGCCCTGCATTACATTGCCGTGCTGCCCGCGCTGCCGGTGGCGGCGGCCCTGGCGCTGGACGAACTGCGCGCGCAATGGCCGGTCGATGTGCCGGGCTTCCACCGCTTGGCGTTCGATGACGGCGAGGTGACACTCGATTTGCTGGTGGGCGCGCCGGAAACTTGTCTGCAGCAATTGCAGGCGCGGGTCGATGCGCTGTATTGCCCGCAAGCGCCGTCCCATTCCGGCATCGACCTGCGCACGCTGGCCAAGCTGGCGCTGCCCGGTGCGCAACTGGCGATGTGCGGCGCCGGTGACGCCGACCTGAAAGCACTGCGCTCGGCCGGCTTTACGCAGCATGCCGATGGCACGGCGGTTTGTCCGTGGCTGGCTGCCGATGGCATGACCGGCACCATCTTCGCGGAATTCACCAGCCGCAAACCGCAGCCGGCCCGTGCCCCCGCGCCGGAGCGCCGCGCCATCGTGATTGGCGCCGGCATGGCGGGGGCGGCGATCTGCGAGCGGCTGGCGGCGCGCGGCTGGGACCTCACCTTGCTGGAGCGGCATGGCTTGCCGGCACAGGAAGCGTCGGGCAACCGTTCCGGCATCTTTATGCCGCTGCTGTCGCGTGACGACAATATCCCGACCCGGCTGGCGCGCGCCGCTTACCTGTATGCGCAGCGGCGCTGGCAGGCGCTGGGCGGATTGCATCCGGCGGCGCCGCTGGGCGCGGACGTGAGCGGGCCGATCGCCGGTCATCAGTGCGGCGTGCTGCAACTGGCGCGCGATGCGGAACATGGGGATTTACAACGGGAAGTTGTCAATGCGTGGCGCTACCCGGCATCCTACGTGCGCTGGGCCGATGCGCGGGAGGCGGGCGGCTTGCTAGGAAGGCCGGTGCCGGATGGCGGCTGGCTGTTTCCACAGGGTGGCTGGGCCAATCCCGGCTCGATTTGCCGCGCCATGCTCGATGCCTGTGGCGACCGGCTGACGCGCATTTACCATGCGCACGCCATCACCTTGCAGCGCCGCGACGGGCAATGGCAGGTGCTGGACGCGAGCGGCAAGCTGCTGGCGCAGGCGCCCAATGTGATTCTCGCCAACAGCGCCGGCGCCCGCACGCTGGCGCAGACGGCGGACCTGCCATTGACCACCATGCGCGGCCAGGTCACGCACCTGGCTGCGCAGGCCTTCCCGGCGTTGCCGCTGGTGGTGTGCCGCGAAGCGTATATCACCCCGGCCGTGCACGAGATAGTCAGTGCCGGGGCCACCTACGACACGGATGCCGATGCCGCGTTGCGCGTGGTCAGCCAGCAGGAAAACCTGGAACGCGCGGCGGACATCCTGCCCGGCGCACTGGATGGGATGGTGGGCGGCGTGCCGCTGGCCGGGCGGGTCGGATTCCGCTGCATGGCACCGGACCGATTACCACTGGTCGGCGCGCTGCCCGATTACGGCGCCGTGGGCGCGCTGCCTGACGACGGCGCGGTGACCGGCAAAATCGAACGCTTGCGTGATGTGCCGCGCCATCCCGGCCTGTATGGCGTGCTGGCGTACGCTTCGCGCGGCCTGATCTGGGCGCCGCTGGCGGCCGAAATCCTGGCGGCGCAACTGGAAAACCAGCCGCTGCCGCTGGAAGCCAGCTTGGCCGCCGCGCTGGACCCGGGACGGTTTTTATTGAAAGCCCAGCGGAAAAGTTGATCCGGGGGCCATTCCCTGTGGCATCCCGGCATCACTTGAAGCCGCTCCATTTGCCGCACTCGGTATAATGCCTGATCAGTATTGACAGGCCCCGGAGCGTATTTGAATGGAAGATCAAGCGGACGATCACGAAGGTGCACCTGAGCTGTTCCTGTTCCTGGCATCCACCGCGCACGACATGAAAAATTCCATCAGCGTCCTTTCCGGCACGCTGGAAGGATTGCTGGGCGGCGCCGATGACAAGGATGTCAACCACCCCGCTTACCCGCAATTGGCGCAAATGCTGTACCAGACCAAGCGCCTCAATGACAACCTGATCCAATTGCTGGCGCTGTACAAGCAAGTCGGCAAGCCGGAATACCCGTTCGACCCGCGACCCCAGCAGATTAGCGAACTGGTGCAGCAAGTCGCCTCGCAAGCGAAAGTGTTGCTGGCATCCAAGGAAATTATCCTGCAGGCGGATTTTTCCCAGGAGATGGTGTGGACCTTTGATGAAGACCTGATCATTGGCATGCTGACCCAAGCCATCAACAATGCGGTGCGCTACACGCACGACACGATCCGGATTGTCGTGGCGGAAAAAGACGGCTTCCTGGAAATCCGCGTGGAAGACAATGGCGCCGGGTTCCCGCAATCGATGATCGACGCCGGGGTGTGCGCCATGAGCGGTAATACCGCCGGCGTGAATTTCCTGACCAACAGCAGTGGCCTGGGCCTGTATTTCGCCAGCGAAGTGGCGAAGATGCATAAATACCGGCAGCGCAATGGCAGCATTCATCTGGAAAACGGCGGCGTGCTGGGTGGCGGCGCCTTTGTGGTGAGATTGCCGTGAACCATGCGTTGACCAATGCGCTGCATCCGGCCGCTGTGGCGGCGGCGGCGGCCAATATTGACTGGACGGAAAAGCGCTATCTGATCGTCGATGATTTCGTTGGTATCCGCCAGTTGTTGCGCGAAACCCTGCGCAACCTGGGCGCCAAGCACTTCGACCAGGCCGCCAGCGGCGGCGAAGCCATGACCATGCTGGGCAAGACCCACTATGACGTGGTGCTGTGCGACTACAACCTGGGCGATGGCAAGAATGGCCAGCAAGTGCTGGAAGAATGCCGCATCCGCAACTTGCTGACGCCGTCCAGCGTGTTCTTGATGGTCTCGGCGGAAAAAAGCGTGGAGTCCGTGATGGGCGCCGCCGAGCAGCAGCCCGACGCGTACATCATCAAGCCGATCACGGAGGGCGTGCTGCTGACGCGCCTGAACCGCGTGTGGCAAAAAAAGCAGATTTTCCGCCAAATCGACCAGGCTTTCGTCGAAAAGGATTATTTGCGCGCCGCCAAGCTGTGCGATGAACAAATTGCCGTGCACAAGCTGCACGCGATTGATTTGCTGCGCATGAAAGCGACGCTGTTGCTGAAAGCCGGCGAAGCGGACAAAGCGCGCACCGTCTATGAGCAGGTGCTGGACGACCGCGAGTACAACTGGGCCCGCACCGGTCTGGCGAAAATTCGCATGAACAATGGCGACCATGAGGCGGCGCGCCAGATGTTCCAGGGCGTGATTGCGGAAAACCGCTTTTATATCGATGCGTACGACCAGTTGGCGACCGCGTATCAATTGATGGGCAAGCTGGAAGAGTCGTGCGACGTGCTGGAAAAAGCCGCCAAGCTGTCGCCCAATTCCGTGGTGCGCCAGCGCCGCCTGGGCCTGGCCGCTCTCAAACTGAACAACATCCCGCTGGCCGAGCGCGCCTTCCGCAAATGTATCGCGATCGGTGAATACTCCATCATGAAGACGGTGGACGCCTATTTCGGCCTGGCGCGCATTTGCGGTCAGAAGAATGACGCCAAGGAAGCGCTGCAAGTGCTGTCCATGGCGCAGCGCGAATTCACTGGCGAGTTGGTGCAACTGCGCTCCAAGATTACCGAAGGTCTGGTTTATCACGAGAGTGGCGACTACCGCCGCGCCCGTAAAACCGGCGATGAACTCGAGGACATGCTCAACGATGATCCCGAGCGTCCTGATACGCCGACCTGCATGGAACTGGCGACACTGCTGTTTGCCGTCGGCGTCAAGGATGCGCCGGTCGAGTTGCTGTGCTACGTCACCCGCAACAACCACGACAACATGGTGTTGCTGGACGAAGTGCAAGGTATCTTCGAGAAAGCCCGCATGGGCGAAGAGGGCGCCGAGTTGATCAAGTCGGCTCGCAAGGAAGCGTCCGACATGATGAACAAGGGCGTGCTGCTATGGAAGACCGGCAAGCTGGCCGAAGCGGTGGCGTGGATGCGCACGGCGCGCGAAGCGTTGCCGAACAATATGCGTATCTTGTTCAACTCGGCCCAGATCCTGATTTCGTACATGCAGCATCATGGCTATCAGCGTGACTTGATGGATGAGGCAAACGATGTGCTGATGCATGTCGATAACATCGCTCCCGGCCAGCAGCGCTTTGCCCAGTTGATCGAACAACTGGCGCTGCTGATGCCCCGTAAAGATCCGCCGCCGATGGAAAGCGTCGGTGTTGACGAGGGTGGCGGTGAGTAAATTTTGCTTATAAGGAGACAGACAATGCGCGATATCGCCAAGGAAGTGTACGGCAAGATGAAAATTGGTGCGGCGGCGTGGGTACGGCCGGTCAGCGCCAAAGGTGACACCATCGAGTCATTCCAGAGCGCGCACGACAGCGCGAAACTACTGGCCGAGGATGGCTTGATTCACATCGTCAAGGTGCAACGGCAGGAGGATGGCCTGATCGAGGCGATCAGGATTCAGCGCTTGGCGTGAACGGCGGCGCCACTCCGTAGCGCGGGCGCCTATCGCTGACAGGGCGGATCGAAATCCGCCCTACGCGTTCACCGCAGCGGATTACTTGGTCGCCGGTTTGGCGGCTTTCTTCGCGGCGGGTTTGCGCGCCGCCTTCTTGGCGGGCGCCGTTTCGTCCTCAGTGGCTGCCTGCGCGGCGGCTTTGCTGAGCGGCTTGGTGGCTGCCTGTGTTGCCGCCTGGGCAAACTTGGTGGCCGCTTCCGTGGCGCGCGCCGCCGCACCGGTGACCGCTTCGGTCGACATGGCGCCGGTCACCGCTTGCTTGAACTGTTCCTGCAGTAAATTCCACCAGACCGATGGATTGGCCAGGCCGGCTGCCGCCATCGCATCGTTGGCCTCCGTTGACGACGCAGCGGCGCCAGCGTCCGGCGCCGCTGCGGTGCTGGCAGCCGGGGCTGGCGTGACAGGGGCGGCGGTGGGGGCTGGTGCCGCCGCAGCCGCAGCCGCAGCCGACGGCGGATTCGGCCAGGTCGAGGGCTTGACTTCGGTCTGGGCTTGCTTCGGTGCCGGTCCCGCCGCGCCAGGCTGCAGTGCCTCGGCCGCGTGCTGGAAGAATGCCGAGGCGTAAGGGATCGATTCAAACAGCGTTTTGGTGTCTTTTTCGCCGGGCTGCTGCGCGGCGCTTGCCAACGACTTGCCCATCGACTTCAAGGTGGCGATGGTGTTGCGTTGTACTTCCAGCGCCTGGATGCTGCCGCGCACCATGCTGGAGTTCAGGTTCAGCCACGCTTCGACGGCCTTTAAATCATTGATTTTTTTGTCCAGATCATCGACGGACAGGGTGGGGGCGGTAATGCCGGGCACGACGCCCATGCTGCCCCACAGGTTCTTCACGAAATCCAGCGTATCCGTCATAACAGCAGCGCCCGGAATGTTGGGCATTTGCGGTAAAGCCATAGCGAACCTCCTCTCGAACAGGTGAACTAGCGTAGCAGATAACCCGCCTTGCTCATAGGTATAGCGGCAGCGATATATCATTTTCGACTTTGCTTGCATTTTTTATTTCGTTCTGGCGCGCCGACCGCTCTGCAGGAACAGATCCGTCGTGAACCGGCGCATAGCGCGCGCCACGATGCGCCGCTAATCCGCCGTGCCATGGTCGCCTCCCTGCCGTGTCAGCGGCAGGGAGGCTTCCCGCGTTAAACTAGCGCCATGACGCTAGTTGCTTCCCTTTCCCGCCACCGCCGTGTGTTCGCCTTCTGCGCGGCCACTGTCGCCCTGCACGCTGTCACCATCGACTGGATCGGCGCCCGCCTGGGGGCGCAGCCGGCCACGTCACTGAAGCCGTCGGTGGCGACGGTGCGCTTGGCCTTGCCACAGCAAAAAGCCAGCGGCATTGCGCCGCCGGACATTGCGCCGGCTACTGCGCCGCAGACCACGCGGGAGCGCACGCCGGATCAGCCGGCGCCCCGTCCAGCCCGACCATTGCCATTGCCGCAACCCGATGCGGCCGCCGCGCTGGCCGCAACCGACAGCGCCGGGGCCGATCCGCTGGCCGGCCTGGAGCAAGCCGTGGCGGCGCTGCCCGCGCCGCACGTGGTACCCAACATCGAAGCACCGCCGGCAGCGCCCCCCCCGGTGGCGCAGGCCGAAGCGGGCCAGCAGGAACAGCCGGGCACGTCGCTGGAGCAGGCCAGCACGCGGCGCTATAAAGTCGACATTCCGCCGTCGGCCACGTTTGATTTGGAGCTGGCGCGCATCGACGCCAACGGGACCAAGTGGAGTGGTTCCGGCAAGATGGTGTGGCAAACCGATGGCAGCACCTATCACACCAGCGTGGAGGTGGGCTTGTCGGTGCTGGTCACCCGCGTCAATCTGCTGGAACTCAATAGTGAAGGGGAGATCGATGATGCCGGTGTCGCGCCCCGCAAATTCACCGAAAAACGGCGTGGCCGCCCGCTGACGGCCACGCATTTCCAGCGCAATGACGGCCGCATCACGTTTTCCGCCAATGAACGCAGCTACCCGCTGCTGACCGGTGCGCAAGACCGCGCCACCATCCCGTTCCAGTTGGCCGCGATTGGCCGCGCCAACGTCAACCAGTTGGGCGGCGATATCGACATCCTGGTGAGTGACAACCGCGACGCGGCGATTTACCGTTTTCACCTGGTCGGCGAAGAAGAAATCGACACCAAAATGGGCCGCCTCGTCACGTGGCACCTGGCGCGGCCACCGAAACCGGGGACCTATTCGGCCCGGCTCGATATCTGGCTGGCGCCATCGTTGCAGTGGTTCCCGGTACAAATACGCAATACGGAAGCCAACGGTGCGTTGACGACGCAAACCGTCAGCAAGATTTCTTTGAATAAAGCGCAAACGCCATGAATAAACCAACCTTACGCTGCGCCGCCTTGCTGACGCTGGTGCTGGCCACGCCGTCTTTGTGGGCCAGCGACAGCCAGACCAGCCCTTCCAGCCAGTCCAGCCTTTCCAGTCACCCCAGCATCAAGCGCGCGTTCAGCCTGCCGCCCGCCGCGGACTTGCTGTATTCGATCAAGGCGCGCCAGCGTGGCATTACCATCAATGGCGACGCCACCGTGCAATGGCGCCATGGCGACAGCAGCTACAGCCTGCACGCGGTCAGTCATGCGGGCCTGTTTGGCAAGATCCTGGAAAACCACAGCGAGGGCGCGATCGACGATTATGGCCTGGCGCCCGCCACGTTCCAGGAAAAGCGTTTTCGCAAGGAAGCAACCAGTGTCACCTTCCACCGCGACAGCAAGACCATCACCTTCAGCAAGGGCGAGCTAAGCTACCCGATCAAGGGCGGCGAACAAGACCGCGTCAGCGCGCCATGGCAATTGGCGGCGCAGGCGCGCAGTGCGCCCGATAAATTCACGGCCGGGTCACAGTGGGCCTATTTTGTGACCGGCCGGCGCGATGCCGAATCATGGGTGTTCCGCACCGTGGGCCGGGAAACCTTGCAAACCGGCGCCGGCGCGGTGGACGCCGTGCACTTCGTGAAATCACCGCCGAAAGGCGACGCCAACCAGCAAGTCGACCTGTGGCTGGCGCCGGGGCTGGACTGGTATCCGGTGCGTATCCTGTTTGTCGATGACGACGGCGATTATGTTGATCAACTGCTGGAAAAGGTGACGAGAAAATAGTTGCATTCACACCATCTTTGCCTTACTTTTCAGCAGCTTAGCTTTCGGAACTGCTATACTGACGCCCCTCCGCGAGCATTGCATTTGCGGTGTGATAAAAATGGCAACTCCGGATCAGCATGAACGAACTATTGGCAAGCTCGGCCCTGGCTTTGGAAGCGGGGACGGCATTAAATCCCTCTGAACAAGAGCAGAACGCTGCGCTGCAGGCGCACTTCCAGCCGCATATCGCGGCCGATGAAATCGAACAGGTCTACCACCTGAGGCGCGCGCAGCCGCTGCTGCAAGTGTTTACAGCCCTGTTCCACGGCGGTTTCGAAGGCGTGCTGGTGCGCCTGCTGGTGCTGCGCGAACTGGCGGGCGACACCAGTGTGTCGTCGTTTACCCGCGCCGACATCAACACCCGTCTTGCCTATTTGCTGCCGGAAAGCCTGGAAACCGTGCTGATGCGGTTGCGCTCGAACCAGTTGCTGGCGTGGGATGCGCAGCATGGCGTGTACCGCGTGACGCCGGTGGCGCGCAATGTGCTGGCCGCCCTCGACAGCCTGCTGAACCTCGGCAAGGAAGAAGATGACGCGGAAATGGGCTTCCTGCTGTCGCAGGTGGCCGGTGCGCAAGCGGTGGGCGGCGTGACCGCCGAGCAGTTGCAGCATTTGCTGGGCCGCCTGGTCGAACTGACCGAGGAATTCCGCGATGCCATCGCCTCCGGTTCCGAATTCCGTTTGCGCGAGTCGCAGGCCAAGTGGCACATGGCGTGCGACTGGGTGGAAAAGGGTTCGGAAATCCTGCGCGCCATCACCTCCGATGAAAACGCCGATGCCGCCACGCACCGCGTGGCGCAGGCGATTGGCCGTGCCCAGAGCGCGCTGTTGAACATGCAGGGCATGTTCTCGCGCGCGCTGAACCAGATCGAACGCCAGCGCGTGCACCTGGGCCAGTCCGGCCTGTCCACCACGGACATCAAGCGCTGGCTGCTGGAACATGACGATTTGGCGCAACTGGCGGTGGGTGCGATCGAGCAGCCGGTGGTGCCGCTGTTCATTACCCCGGCTGAAATGATCGACGTGGCGGAAACGGAATTGCTGGCCGACCGTGTCGGCATCGTGCAAAACGGCTTGCCAACCGGCGAAGACGCACCGACCACCATCAACGACAACCCCGTCATGCAGCAAGAGTTGACGGACTGGATTGCACGCCTGTCCGACTTTGCCGCGTTGGGCAATTTCCCCAGCGTGGCCGAGGAAGCGCCGAAATCGGTCCAGGTGCACGAATCCGTGCTGCCGGCCAGCTTCGCGGTGGCATCCTACCGCGCTTCGCTGCTGCCATTGCTGGGCGACGCCGCCGAAGCCAACCTGCAAGGCGCCACCGCCGAACTGGCGCGCCTGCCGGTGACGTTTACGCCGACCGACGACATGGTGTACCTCGACGACCCGGAGGTGGCCGGCATGTCGATCGCCACGCTGTCGCTGAATGCACCGCTGCCTGGCGCGCAGCAAGCACCGCA
>JAIENA010000408.1 GCA_019751755.1 Burkholderiaceae bacterium
ATCGTGCTGATCGAACACGATATGGGCGTGGTGATGGATATTTCGGACCGCGTGGTGGTACTGGACTACGGTAAGAAGATCGGCGACGGCACACCGGACGAAGTGCGCAGCAACCCGGATGTGATCAAGGCGTACCTGGGCGGCCATTAATGGGAGCGTGGATAAACATGGACCTGAGCTTTTTCTTTGAAGTGCTGATCGGCGGCCTGCTGTCCGGCGTCATGTATGCACTGGTGGCGATCGGCTTCGTGCTGATTTACAAGGCGTCCGGCGTCTTCAATTTCGCGCAGGGTGCGATGGTGTTTTTCGCGGCGCTGACCTGCGTCGGCCTGATGGACAAATTCGGCCTGCCGCTATGGCTGGCGATCCCCGGCACCATGGTCGCGATGGTCATCCTGGGCCTGTGCATCGAGCGGGTGGTGTTGCGGCCGCTGGTGAACCAGCCGGAAATCACGCTGTTCATGGCCACCATCGGCCTGACGTTCTTTATCGAAGGCCTGGCGCAGCTGATGTGGGGCAACCAGGTGCATCGGCTGGAATTGCCGATCGAAGACGTGCCGCTGGAATACCTGGCAGACAAGTTCGGCATCATCGTCTCGCAATTCGACGTGATGGCGGCCGGCGTGTGCGCCATCATGGTGGCGGTGCTGTCGCTGGTGTTCTCGAAAACCAAGGTTGGCCGCGCGCTGCGCGCGGTGGCGGACGACCACCAGGCCGCGCTGGCGGTCGGCATTCCGCTGCAGCGCATCTGGGCCATCCTGTGGGCGGTGGCCGGCATGGTGGCGCTGGTGGCGGGCTTGCTGTGGGGCGCGCGCAATGGCGTGCAGTTCGCGCTGACCTTCATTGCACTCAAAGCCTTGCCGGTGCTGATCCTGGGCGGCTTCACGTCGGTGCCGGGAGCGATTGTCGGCGGCCTGATTATCGGCGCCTCGGAAAAACTGGCGGAAGTGTATCTCGGCCCGATGGTGGGCGGCGGTATCGAAGGCTGGTTCCCGTATGTGCTGGCGTTGCTGTTCCTGCTGGTTCGCCCGGAGGGCCTGTTCGGCGAGAAAATCATCCGCCGCATCTGACAGTCCATCAAAAACCGCCGCAGCGTCGTTGCGGCGGCTCGTCGTACCAGTTTGTACTGCCATCGCCGCCGCGCCTAGCTGCGACGATTTTTGAAGAACTTTGGAGAATGCCATGTTCTATCGTGAAACCGGCCAGTTTAAAACCACCTACGAGGAGGATGGCCAGATCCTGCCGATCCGCCAGGACCGCAACCTGCTGCTGGCCACCCTGGTCCTGGCATTGGTGGTGCTGCCCTTCGTGGCGTCGCCGTACATGCTGTCGGCCATCCTGATTCCATTCCTGATCTTTTCGCTGGCCGCGCTGGGTTTAAATATCCTGACCGGCTATGCCGGCCAGCTGTCGCTGGGGACGGCGGCCTTCATGGCGGTGGGCGCTTTTGCCTCGTATAACTTCGTGCTGCGCATTCCCGGCATGCCGATCCTGCTGGCCTTCGTGCTGGGCGGCCTGTGCGCGGCGCTGGTCGGGATTGCCTTCGGCCTGCCCTCGCTGCGCATCCGCGGCTTTTATCTCGCGGCGGCCACGCTGGCCACGCAGTTTTTTGTCGTCTGGTGCCTGACGAAAATCGGCTGGCTCACCAACTACAGTTCATCCGGCGTGATCACCGCGCAACCAATTGAAATCCTCGGCTTTGCGTTTAACACCCCGGCCACCAAGTACGTGCTGGTCTTGCTGGTGGTGGCGGTGATGGCGCTGCTGGCGAAAAACATGGTGCGCTCGAACGTGGGGCGCTCGTGGATGGCGGTGCGCGACATGGACGTGGCGGCCGAAGTGATCGGCTTCCGCCTGATGCGCACCAAGCTGCTGGCCTTTGCCGTCAGCTCGTTCTATTGCGGCGTGGCCGGCGCGCTGTATGCGTTTGCCTACCTCGGCACGGTGGAGCCGGAAGCGTATAACCTGGAACTGTCGTTCCGCATCCTGTTCATGATCATCATCGGCGGCGTCGGCTCGATCCTCGGCTGCTTCCTGGGCGCCGCGTTTATCGTGTTGCTGCCGATATTCCTCAATGTGCTGGCGCACAGCCTGGCGCTGCCCACCAGCGTGGCGTCGAACCTGGAATTGATGGTGTTTGGCGCCCTGATTATTTTCTTCCTGATCGTGGAACCCCACGGTCTGGCGCGTCTGTGGCAAATCGGTAAAGAAAAATTACGCCTGTGGCCTTTCCCGCACTGAGCGAACATTCAACCAAGGAGACTTGAATATGGCATACGTCAAAACCATTGCTGCTGCTGTCCTGCTGGCCACTGCGGGCGGCGCATTCGCCGCGACCGAACAATTCATCGCCCTGCCGTCGTACCGCGTGGGCCCTTATGCCTCGGGCGGTTCCGGCTTTTATGGTGGCATCATCGATTACTTCAACCTGGTCAACGCCAATGGCGGCATCAATGGCGTCAAGCTGTCGTGGGAAGAGTGCGAAACCGAATACAACGCGGCGCGCGGGGTTGAATGCTATGAGCGCATGAAAACCAAGAATGGTGGCGCGACCCTGGTGGAACCGCTGTCGACCGGCATCGCCTACGGCATCCTGGACCGCGTGGCGACCGACAAGGTGCCGATGACAACGCTGGGCTATGGCCGCTCGGACGCCGCCAACGGCAAGGTGTTCCCGTATGTGTTCCCGCTGATCACCAGCTACTGGAACCAGGCGGCCGCCATGATCAAGTACCTGGGCGACAAGAGCGGCGGCATCGACAAGCTCAAAGGCAAGAAGATCGTCCACCTGTACCACGATTCGGCGTTCGGCAAGGAACCGTTGCCGGTGCTCGAAGCGCTGTCCAAGCAGCATGGCTTTGAACTGATCAAGATCCCGGTCGCGCCGCCGGGCAGCGAACAGCAGTCGCAATGGCTGCAAATCCGCCAGGCCAAGCCGGATTACGTGATCCTGTGGGGCTGGGGTGTGATGAATTCGGTCGCCATCAAGACCGCGCAGCGCAACGGCTTCCCGCGCGACAAAATGCTGGGCGTGTGGTGGGCCGGTTCGGAAGACGACACGGTGGCGGCCGGCGACGCCGCCAAGGGCTACACGGCGATGACGTTCAACACGCCGGGTAATTACCCCGTCATCGATGAACTGAAAAAGAAAGTGTACGCGGCCGGCAAAGGCAACCTGTCGGACCAGGCCCGTATCGGCTCGGTGTACCACATGCGCGGCATGACGGCCGGCATCCTGTGGACCGAAGCGATCCGCCAGGCGCAGGAAAAATTCGGCAAGGGCAAGCCGATGACGGGCGAGCAGGTGCGCTGGGGCCTGGAAAACATCAACATCGACGACGCGCGCCAAAAGGCGCTGGGCGCCTTCGGCATGTTCCCGCCAGTAAAAACCTCGTGTGACGACCACGAAGGGTCCGGCGCCGTCAAAGTGCAGCAATGGGATGGCGCCAAATGGAACGCCATCACGCCAAACTGGGTGGTGGGCGACAAGGCGCTGACCCGCAAGCTGGTCGAAGAATCGTCGGCCAAGTATGCGGAAGAGAAAAAGATCACGCCAGCCTGCGCCAAATCTTAATGGAGGGCCGCGCCGCCCACGGGCGGCGCCCGTATCGGACTTTGGACAACAGGGGTGCCGGGCCTTAGCGCCGGGCATCCACCTTGCAGGAAAAAATCCATGAACACCGCCACTGCTCCAGAAACCGCCGCCGCGGCCAACGCCGTGCAACCCTACTTATCGGTCAACAATGTGGAAGTGATTTACGACCACGTGATCCTCGTGCTGAAAGGCGTGTCGCTGCACGTCCCGCAAGGAAAAATCGTCGCACTGCTGGGCGCCAATGGCGCCGGCAAATCGACCACACTGAAAACCATTTCCACCCTGCTGCGCGGCGAACGGGGCGACGTCACCAAGGGCGAAGTCACATTCAAGGGCGAGCGCGTCGACCAGTTGACGCCGAATGAACTGGTGAAACGGGGCTTGTCGCAAGTGATGGAGGGACGCCACTGCTTTGGCCACCTGACGATCGAGGAAAACCTGCTGACCGGCGCGTATACGCGTAGCCTGAGCCGGGCCGAATTGCGCGATGCGCTCGACAAGGTGTACCACTACTTCCCGCGTCTGAAAACCCGCCGCACCAGCCAGGCCGGCTACACGTCCGGCGGCGAACAGCAAATGTGCGCGATCGGCCGCGCGCTGATGGCCAAGCCGTCGATGATCTTGCTGGACGAGCCGTCGATGGGCATCGCGCCGCAAATCGTCGAAGAAATCTTTGACATCGTCAAGGATTTGAACAGCAAGGAAAACGTGTCGTTCCTGCTGGCCGAGCAAAACACCATGGTGGCGCTGCGCTATGCCGACTTTGGCTACATCCTGGAAAACGGCCGCGTGGTAATGGAAGGGGCGGCATCCGACCTGGCCAGCAATGAAGACGTCAAGGAGTTTTACCTGGGCATGTCCGGCGCCGGCCGCAAGAGCTTCCGCGACATGAAGTTTTACCGCCGCCGCAAGCGCTGGCTGGCATAGGAAAGACCGCGATGAATATCGAGCAAGCCAAAACCTTGTGCCGCAGCCTGCCCGGCGCAACCGAAGATATCAAATGGGGCACCAATCGGGTGTTTTCAGTCGGAACAAAAATGTTCGCGGTGACCGGCGACGACGCCGCTTCGCGCGGCATCAGCTTCAAAGTCGATGATGAGCGCTTTCTCGAACTGACCGACCGCCGCGGCATCGTTCCGGCGCCTTACCTGGCGCGCGCCAGGTGGGTCTTGATCGACGATATGCAAGCCGTCAGCGACGCCGAAGCGACGGCCTTGCTGAAACGTTCATACGAATTGGTGTTCGGTAAACTGACCAAGAAACTGCAGCGGGAAATCGGCGAAAGCAAAGGTGCGTGACATGAATGATACCCATAGCGGCGGCGCCCTGGCCGATACCCTGGACAGCCTGGAAGTGCGCGAACCGGAACAGCGTGAAGGCGAATTGCTGGCGCGCCTGCCGGGCCTGGTGGCCCGGGCCCAAAGCGCGCCGGGCTGGGGCCGCATCCTGACCGGCATCGACCCGCGCGCTATCCATAGCCGCAAGGCGCTGGCCGCGCTGCCGGTGACGCGCAAGTCCGACCTGAAAGCGCTGCAACAGCAGGCGCGCCCGTTCGGCGGCCTCAATACCACGGCGCTCGGCCAATTACGGCGCGTCTACATGTCGCCCGGCCCGATCTTCGACCCGGAGGGCGTGGGCGCCGACTGGTGGCGCTTTTCTCGGCCGCTGTATGCGGCCGGTGTGCGTCCCGGCGGCCTGCTGCAAAATTGCTTCGCTTACCACTTCACGCCAGCCGCCTTCATGGTGGAAAGCGGCGCCGCGCAGCTCGGCTGCGCCGTGATCCCGGCCGGCAGTGGCCAGACCGAGCAGCAAGTGCAAGCCATGACGCTGCTGCGGCCGGACACCTATGTCGGCACGCCCTCGTTCCTGAAGATCATCGTTGAAAAAGCGCATGACATGGGCGCCGACATCGCGTGCCTGAAACAGGCGCTGGTCAGTGCCGAAGCGCTGCCCGAATCGCTGCGGCGCTGGCTGATCGAACATGGCGTGCCCAGCGTGCTGCAAGCCTATGCGTCCGCCGATGCCGGCAGCATCGCCTATGAGACCAGTACCGATGGCGTGGTGCATCCCGGCATGGTGCTCGATGAAGACATCTTGCTGGAAATCGTCCGTCCCGGCAGCGGCGAGCCGGTGGCGCCCGGCGAAGTGGGCGAAGTGGTGGTCACCGTGTTCAATCCGGATTACCCGCTGATCCGCTTCGGCACCGGTGATTTATCCGCGCTGCTGACCGATGCCGGCCCCGCGCCGTGCGGCCGCACCAATGTGCGCATCCGGGGCTGGATGGGCCGCGCCGACCAGACCACCAAGGTGCGCGCCATGTTCGTGCATCCGGCCCAGGTCAATGAAATCGCCCGCCGCCATCCGGAAATCCTCAAGGCTCGGCTGGTGGTGTCAGGCCGCGTGTCGAACGACGTGATGACGCTGCATTGTGAGGTCGACAACCCCAGCGCCGCTTATGCACCGCCCATCATAGAGACTATACGCGACCTGACCAAGCTGCGGGGCGAGGTGCAATTCGCCGTTCGCGGTAGTTTGCCCAACGATGGCAAGGTGATCGACGACGTACGCGACTATTCGTGATTTTTGTGGCTTTCATCCAACGTGGGAGCAGGCTGGCGGGATATGGCGGATAATAACGCCTCCCTACCAGCTGTCATAACACATAACAATCATGCAAGACTTCCACCACAACCGCGCACGCGCCCTCCTCGAATCTGCGGAAGAAATCTTTGACAAAGCCACTGTCGATGCGTCCGTGACGCGTATGGCGGAGGAGCTCAATGCCCGCTACAACAAGCCAGACAACCAGGAATTCCCGCTGGTGCTGGGCGTGATGGGCGGCGCCGTGGTGTTCACTGGTAACCTGTTGCCGCAACTGACCTTCCCGCTCGAATTCGACTATATCCACGTCAGCCGCTACGGCGATGAAGACCGGGGTGGCGAAGTGGTGTGGAAAGTCATCCCCCGCTCGAACGTGGCCGGCCGCACCGTCATCGTGCTGGACGACATCCTGGACGAAGGCGAAACCCTGGCCCACGTCAAGCAACGCCTGCTGGACATGGGCGCCGCCGAAGTGATCCTGGCCGTGTTTGCGGACAAGGCCATCGGCAAGGCCAAGCCGGTGAAACCGGACCTGGTCGGCATCACGATCCCGAACCGCTTCGTGGTCGGCTTCGGCATGGATGCGTATGGCTACTGGCGCAATTTGCCGGGCCTGTGGGCGATCAAAACCGACGACGCCACCTAATGCGCGGCACTGACGAGATTTCTCGTCAGCAATTTCTCTTTGACTGTGCCCCATCCGGGTACTAAGATACCCATTATGGGTATCTTCGCGGACGTACTGTTTTCCAAGACACAGCAACGCGTGCTGGCCATCCTGTATGGCCAGCCCTACCGCTCGTTTTACGCCAACGAAATCATTTCCCTGGCCGCCTGCGGTTCCGGCGCGGTCCAGCGCGAACTGGCCAGCCTAGAGCAATCGGGCTTGCTGCATGCCTGGCGCTCGGGCAATCAAAAACATTACCAGGTCAACCACGAAGCGCCGATCTTCGAGGAATTGCATGGCATCGTCGTAAAAACCTTTGGCACCGCCGAAGCCATCAAGGCGGCGCTGGCGCCGGTGCTGGACCAGATGCAGGCCGTCTTCATCCACGGCGACGCGGTGGCCGGGACGGTGCACGGCGGCGGCACCATCGAACTGGTGACGGTGGCGCCGGAAAATTTGCATGCGCCGTTGCAGGACGTGCTGGCGACGTTGCCGCCGATGCTGGGACGCGCGATCTCACCACTCTGCTATACGGCCGATACCTTCTGGCTGCAAGGGCGCGCGCACGACGCGGCGCTGGCCGGCTTGCTGGAAAAAACCAAGATTTTTATCAAGGGCAGCGACGCCGACCTGGTAAAACTGGCCGGCGCCGGTGCTTGATCAACCGTCGTTCAACAGATACCCGTCTTCAATCCGCGCCGAACAGGCGCGCACCAACTGCTTGACGGTCCACTGCGCCACCTCTTCCGGCGTCTTGCCCAGGTAGCGCTGCGATGCCGCGACGATAATCGGCAGCCTGGCAAACAGCGTTGGCACCTCGTCGACTTTCATGCGCTGCTGTTCCAGCAGCAGGAATTTCAACAACACCTTGACCGCATATTCGGCGTTGCGCGCCGGGTTTCCGGACAGGAAATCGAGCCGCGTGCGGGCCCGCTTGAGCGCTTGCGCCACATCGGTGAACACGGCGCCATGGCCCGGCACCACCACGCGCGCATCGAGCGAGGCGATCAAGTCCAGCGTGGCGCGCTCTTCGGCGAAGCCCGATTCACCATCGAGTTCCGGGAAAATCACGCCAAAACCGTTTTGCCACAGCGCGTCGGCGGAAATCAAAATGCCTTCCTGCGCACAAAATAGCAGCAGCGAATGCGCATCATGGCCGGGCGCGCCCAGCACATCCCATTGCATATCCGCCATGGTCAGCTTGTCGCCGGGCGACAAGGTACCGTCCATGGCAAACCGGGGGCAAGTCTGGCCGGTGGCCTTGAAACTCAGGCGATCCTCATCCCAGTGCCGCACATGGTCTGCTTCCGACACGGGAATGTAGGTGGCGCTGCCGAAATGCGCCTGCAAGATGGCATTGCCGCCACAGTGGTCGGAATGCAAATGCGTGTTGACGATGCGGTCCAGGCGGCGGCCCTGCAGCGCGTGACGCACCAGCGCCAAGGTTTGCTGTTCGTGCAGCACGTAACCGGTATCGACCAGGGTGGCGTCGTCACGGCCCATCAGCAGCACATTGTTCGACGAGAGCCAACCGCGCTCGAACACGTGGATGTTGTCATGCAAAACCGTCATGGCGTCATCCGAAGTCGATCAGCTCTTCGCGACGACGAATGGCTTCCCACACGGTCCGCTTGAAGTTGTCATCGGCGCGCGACCACGCGACGATTTCATCGATGGTACGCAGGCAGCCTTCGCAAAAACCGGTGTCCCGGTTCATTTTGCACAGGCTGACGCAGGGGGAAGGCACCGTGGCGCCGGCCAGTGGCGCCGTGGTTGGAATGTCAGTGCTCATTGCGCGCAATTCAATTTGGAATGGCGCATTTTACCGCGCCCGCTTTGCCGGCAGCGCGCCACGGCTTGGAACGTTGCCTCTACCGGCAGCTGCTGGCCTGTGAAAAAACGCACGATAGTGCTTGCAATTGGGTGATGTCGCCCCATACTACCATCCATACAGATGGTAATTGGATGGCATACAGATGGCCATCAGATGGTTTATCGAAAGGACCCGCAATCATGGCAGTGCACGAACTCAAACCCAAAGATTCCGAAAAAATCACGATCAACCTCGGCCCGGTCGACCTCGGCCAGATTGATTTGCTGGTGCAGGAAGGCTTTTATTCGAATCGTACCGACCTGATCCGCACCGCCATCCGCAACCAGTTGGCGCAGCATGCCGACGTGGTACGCCAGACCGTGGCCCGCAAAAGCCTGGTGCTGGGCCTGCAGCACTACAGCCGCGCCGACCTCGAGGCGGTGCAGGCCGCCGGCCAACGGCTGCAAATCCAGGTCCTCGGCCTGGCCAGCATTGCCGCCGATGTGCCGGCCGAGCTGGCGCTGGCCACCATTGAATCGATCACCGTATTGGGCGCGCTGCATGCCAGCGCACCGGTACGCGCCGCGCTCGCCGAGCGCATCCGTTAAGGAGCACCTGATGAAACTGAACCACGACTTATTGGCCAAGCTGCAAGACGCCACCCGCCAATTGCTGGCCAACGGCCCGGCCGCCGCCACCGCCGCCATCCAGCAAGCGCTGGGCGGCCTGCCCGCAGGCGCGCCGGCGGCGTCGCCAATGGCGCCCCCGATGTCGCCGCCGGGCTCACAGACCATGCGCGACCTGAATCCCGCACCATCTCCCGCGCCATCCAGGCCGTCCGCCCGTGGCACCGGTCAGCATGCCAATACCGGTCCTGGCACCGCTAGCGGCCAACGACATGGGCAGTCCAGCCAAGCCAGCCCGGCCAGGCCGCACGCCACGCCCGGCGCCATCCATTCCACCCCGCAAACCCTGGTCGGCGACTTGCTGGCCAAACTCGGCGCGCTGTCACCCGACGGCAAATTGCCGCTACCGGACCTGGATCTGCCCGGCATGCGCAAGGCGCGCCCGCCCCGCCCCCTGCCGCCCGGCGCGCAGTTCATCGACGCGGTGTACACGGGAGCAACCGGGACCCGCCACTACAAGCTGTACATCCCCGCCGGCTATCGCGGCCAGCCGTTGCCGCTGGTGGTCATGCTGCACGGTTGCACCCAGGACCCGGATGATTTTGCGGCCGGCACCCGCATGAACGCACTGGCCGAGGAACACGGCTGTCTGGTCGCCTACCCGGCGCAATCGCAGCAAGCCAACCAGCAGCGTTGCTGGAACTGGTTCAATGCGCTCGACCAGCAGCGCGGCCAGGGTGAACCGGCCATCATTGCCGGCATCGCCCAGCAGATTGCCGCACACTACGCCGTCAGCCCCGGTCAGGTGTACGTGGCGGGCCTGTCGGCCGGTGGCGCCATGGCCGTCATCGCCGGCACCTTGTACCCCGACGTCTTCGCCGCGGTGGGCGTGCATTCCGGCCTGCCGTACGCCTCCGCGCAAGACTTGCCATCGGCGCTGCAAGCCATGAAGCGGGGCGCGGCCGGCCAGGGCGCCGCCGCCCAGGGCGCCGGCCGGCCCATCATCGTATTCCATGGCGACCGCGATCACACCGTGCATCCGCGCAATGGTGAACAAGTGGTGGCGCAACAACTGCAGCGCCACCCTGGCGCCCAGGCCGAACACGACCGTGGCAGCGTGCCGGACGGGCATGGCTACACGCGCACCACGCACCGCCATCCGGACGGCACGCCACTGGGCGAACATTGGGTGGTGCATGGCGCCGGCCATGCGTGGAGCGGCGGCAGCGCGGACGGCAGCTATACCGACGCGCGCGGCCCCGACGCCAGCCGCGAAATGCTGCGTTTCTTCCACACCGTGCGCGACCGCTAGTCCGAATAAGCAATATCATGGTGGGTGCGCCAGCATACACACGCGAAGCGGTTTCGCTTTTATACTGGCGCTGACAGCAGATGGCATCGAACGCCACGCGGACCGTAGCGGAGACTTCCCTTGAATGCCGCGCCATTCCCACCGGACAGCGTGGCCCGACCGTTGGAGATCGCCATGAAATTCGACCACGACCTGTTTGAACACCTGCGCGCCCAGTTACACGACACGGCGCAACGCTGGCTGGCCACACTGATGCCGCCGCCCGCCCCACGGCCGGGGCATTTCCTGCAAGGCGAATTCACCAACCATGCCGGCACCCGCAGCTACAAGCTGTATGTGCCGGGCGCTTACCGTGGCCAGCCGCTGCCGTTGGTGGTGATGCTGCACGGCTGTACCCAGAATCCGGACGACTTTGCCGCCGGCACCCGCATGAATGCGCTGGCGGAAGAGGCGCGCTGCCTGGTCGTGTATCCGGCGCAATCGGCGGATGCCAACCAGCAGCGTTGCTGGAACTGGTTCAACGCGCTCGACCAGCAACGCGGCCAGGGCGAACCATCGATCATCGCCGGCATCGCCGAGCAAGTCATGACCGGCTACGCGGTCCAGCGCACGCAAGTCTATGTGGCCGGATTATCGGCCGGCGGCGCCATGGCCGCGATAGTCGGCGCGCTGTATCCGGACCTGTTTTGCGCCGTTGGCGTGCATTCCGGCCTGCCGTTCGCGTCGGCGCGCGACTTGCCGTCGGCCCTCACCGCGATGCGCCGGGGCATGCAGGCGCAGCCCATCGAGGGTGGCGGCTTGCCGATCATTGTGTTTCACGGCGATCAGGACAGCACGGTCCACCCACGCAATGGCGAGCAATTGATGCTGCAAAAACTGCACGGCCACGGCGTCCTCGATGACGCCGCCACCGAGTCCGGCAGCGTGCCCGATGGCCACCGCTACACCCGCACCACGCACCGGCGCCACAACGGCAAACCACTGGGCGAACACTGGGTGGTGCATGGCGCAGGTCATGCGTGGAGCGGCGGCAGCCAGGACGGCAGCTATACCGATGCGAAGGGCCCCGACGCCAGCCGGGAGATGCTGCGCTTCTTTAAGAACTGCGTGACGCCATAGGGCGCTGCTCGGCGCCCCGGAACAGCCACTTCATCGCCAGCACGGCCAGCGCCAGCAGCAAGGTGACGCCATTGGCGATGATGATGGGCCACGATTGCAGCAGCGCGCCATAGGTGAACCACAGCGCGATCCCCATCGTCAGCACGATGTACATCAGCGTCGATACCCCTTCCGCGCTGCGCCGCCGCCATACCAGCACGACTTGCGGCACAAACGCGATGGTGGTGCAAAAGGCGGCCACGTAACCCAGCAGATCGACCCAATACGGTTGCACAGCTGGCATCAGGAATCCTTGGTGAACAATTCGATGCGCTCGCGCTGCTTGTCCATGTCGTGGTCGGTGTCGGCATAGCGCTGCGCGATTTCGACGAACTGGCGCTGGATGTCGAGGAAGGCATCGGTGATGTCGGGATCAAAATGCTTGCCGTGCCCTTCGACGATGATGGCCACCGCCTGCTCGTGCGACATGCCGTCCTTGTACACGCGGCGGCTGATCAGCGCATCATAAACATCAGCCAGCGCCATCAGGCGCGCGGAAATCGGGATTGCGTCGCCGGCCAGCCCTTCCGGATAGCCGCTGCCATCCCATTTTTCCTGGTGGCCGTAGGCGATTTCCTTGGCATATTTCAAAAAATCGACTTCGATGCCCAGTTCCCGCTCGGCTGAAATGATGGCGTCGCGTCCCAGCGTGGTGTGGGTCTTCATGATTTCCATCTCATGCGGCTCAAAACGGCCCGGCTTGAGCAGGATACGGTCGGGGATGCCGACCTTGCCGATATCGTGCAGCGGCGCCGACTTGAACAGCAATTCGATGGTCTGATCGTCGAGGAAGTGTGAAAAACGCGGGTGGTGGCGCAAGCGCTCGGCCAGCGCCTTGACGTACCACGAGGTGCGGCGGATATGGTTGCCGGTCTCGTTGTCGCGGGTTTCCGCCAATGACGCCATGGTGTGGATCGCCACGTCCTGCAATGCCGCCACTTCCTGCGTGCGGCGTCTGACTTCCGCATCGAGGAAAGTGTTCTGGTCGCGCAGGAAATCGTGTACCCGCTTCATCGCCAGTTGCGTCTTGATGCGCGCCAGTACGATCGGCGCCGACACCGGCTTGGTGATGTAATCGGCCGCGCCCAGCGACAAGCCCATTTGCTCGTCCGAGATTTCACTCATGGCCGTCACGAAGATCACGGGAATGTCGCGCGTGGCCGGATTGGCTTTCAACTGCTTGCAGACGTCATAGCCACTCATGCCCGGCATCATGATGTCGAGCAGGATCAGGTCCGGCTTGCTGTCGCCATTGGCGATCTTCAAGGCGCGCTCGCCGTTGACGGCAATCTTGGTGCGGTAATCGTGCTCCAGGATGGCGCACAGCAGGTCGATGTTATCCGGCGTGTCGTCCACCACCAGGATGGTGGGTTTGGCTTGCGTAGCTGTCATGATCGTAACATTATAAGGTGACCTGCAACGCGCCTGCCGCTTCCTGCAATTGCGCCAGCGCTCCTTCGAAATCATACTGCGCAATCTGCCGCCTGAGTTGGCGGCCATGCTCGCCCTGCCCGGCCGCCTGCAATTGCGCCTCCAGCGCCTCGGCCAGGCGTGCCGCCTGGGCATCATCCTGCGCCAGCAACGCCGCCATCTCACGCATGGCCGCCAGCAGCGCTTCCGGGTCCGCACTGGCGCGCGGCGTGCTGGGCAACGACGACACGCCAGCGCGGCGCGCATCGAGCGCCAGCAAGATGACGCCCACCACTTCCTGCAATTCCAGCGTGAGCCCGGCCAGCGCTTCATCGCGGCCATCCACCGTGCCCTGCGTCAGCATGTGCTCCAGTCGCGCGGCGCTGTCGGCCACGCCGGCGGCGCCGATATTGCCGGCCAGGCCCTTGACGGTGTGCGCTTCGCGCGTGGCGGCGGTCAGGTCATTGTTTTCAATCGCGTCATGGATGCGCTGCATGACATCGATCTGGGTTTCCGCGAAGCGCGCCAGCAGCTTGCGCATCAATGTCACGTTGCCGCCCACGCGCAGCAGCGCCGCATCGAGTTTCAGGCCCGGAATCATCGGCAGCGTCGCTTCCGACGCCACCACCACGGCGTCCAGTGGCGGCGGATTGCTGACCTTGACCCAGCGCGCCAGCGTGGCAAACAGCTGCGCCACGTCGATCGGCTTGGCGATGAAATCATTCATGCCGGCCGCCAGGCATTTTTCCTTATCGCCCACCATCGCGTTGGCCGTCATGGCAATCACCGGCAACGCCGCATGACGGGGATTTTCCCGCAGCTTGCGGGTCGCGTCGTAGCCATCCATGACCGGCATCTGGCAATCCATCAGCACGCCGTCATAATCATTGACGGCGATTTTCGCCAGCGCCATGGCGCCGTTGCTGGCCACATCCACACGGACGCCGGCGTCACCCAGGATTTGCTGGGCGACTTCCTGGTTGATTTCATTGTCTTCCACCAGCAGCAGCCAGGCGCCCCGCACCGCTTGTGCCGCGGACTGGTAATCGGCCGCCCGGCGCGTGCGGCGGCATTCCGAAAAGCCCTTGCCATACACCGACGACACCGCGTCGAGCAGGGTCGAGGCGCTGACCGGCTTGTTCAGCAAGCCATCAAGGCGGATGCCGCGCGCCTCATCGAGCAGCACATCGCGGTTATACGCGGTCACCATGATGGTGCGCGGCGCCTCCATGCCGCGCTCCTGCGCCTGCGCCTGCAGCGCCTGCACCAGTTCAATTCCGCTCATGCCCGGCATTTGCCAGTCCAGCAGCGCCAGCCCGAACGGCCTGCCGTCGGCGTGCGCCTGCGCCACCATCTGCAGCGCCCTGGCGCCGCTGTCGACGGCGGTGGCGTCAAACTTCATCGATTGCAGCATGCCGAGGAAGATTTCACGGGCCGTCGCGTTATCGTCCACCACCAGCACACGCACAGCGGAAATGTCGGCGTCCGGCTGCATGTCCAGCAGCGGCGCGCTCGCCAGCCCGAAGCTCGCGGTAAACCAGAACGTGCTGCCGACACCGGCCTCGCTCTCCAGGCCGATCTCGCCATCCATCATTTCCACCAGCCGCTTGCAGATGGTCAGGCCCAGGCCCGTGCCGCCATGGTGGCGCGTGGTGGAGGTGTCGGCCTGGCTAAAGGCCTGGAACAATTTGGACTGCTGGGCCGGCGTCAGGCCCACGCCGGTGTCGCGCACCGCCACGCGCAGGCGCACGCGATTATCCAGCCGCTCCAGCATGCGGATCGTAACCACGATCTCGCCCTGCTCCGTGAATTTGATGGCATTGTTGGTGAGATTGATCAGCACCTGGCCAAAGCGCAGCGGGTCGCCCATCAGCGCGGTCGGCACGTCCGGCGCGATATCGAACAGCAGTTCCAGCCCCTTGTCTTGCGCGCGTATAACGGACAGGTCGGCGATCTGCGCCATCACATCTTCGAGGAAAAAGTCGATGCGCTCGAAATGCATCTTGCCCGCTTCGATCTTGGAAAAGTCGAGGATGTCGTTGATGATGCCCAGCAGGTGGCGCGCGGCCGATTCCACCTTTTCCAGGTAATTGCGCTGCTTCGGCGTCAACTCGGTCTGCAACGCCAGATGCGTCATGCCGATGATGCCGTTCATCGGCGTGCGGATTTCATGGCTCATGTTGGCCAGGAAGTCCGACTTGGCCTTGGTCGCGTCTTCCGCCACTTCCACCGCGTGCCGCAACTGCTGCTCGGCCGCCAGGCTGACCGTCATGTGCTTCAGTGCGCGCAGCAACTCTCCGGTTTCATCTTTCGACGTGGCTTCGATCACCATGCTCAAGTCGCCCTGCGCAACCCGGGTCGCAATCGCAATCGCTTCATCGAGCGGGCGCGTGATCGAGCGGGCGGAATAGGCAAAGCCCACCGCCACCAACACGGCGGCCAGTCCGAACAGCGACATCGCCATCAGCGACGCATTGATGTCGGCCTGCGCACGGGCGGCGCTGGCCATCACCTGCTGCTGCTGCAACTGGTCCATTTCATGAATCACGTCCAGCAAGCGGCTCAGCGCCGGCAAGGCCTGGCTGTTCATGCGTTCTTCCGCCACTTCGCGCTCTTCGGCCTCCACCATGTCCGCCACCGCGATGAACGAGTCATAGTACTCGGCGCGCGCTTGCTTGATTTTTTCAATCAGTGCCAGCACGGCCGGCGTGGCGTCGAGCTCCGCCAGCCGCTGTAGTTCGTGGTCGATATTGAGCTTGATGGCGTCGATGCGCGCATAACTGTCGACCCGGTGTTCCAGTTTTTTCTGGATGATCAAGGTGACGATGCGGGTCGCCGCTTCGCGCGACTGGCTATCGATATTGTTGACGGCGGCGGCGGCGGCCCAGTCCAAGCTGAGGATGTGGTCGGTTTCAGCGCGGATCGAATAAATGCGGGAGACACCGACCAGTATCACGCCCATCATCAGCAAGATCAGAATGGCGTAGCCGGCGGTGATGCGGACACTGATGCGGATATCCTGGAAGCGCATGATGGTCTTTCGTTGAATGCGTCAATGCGGTCCCCATGCCGGACCGCCATGGATCATGGCGGCGCGTCGCCGGCGGCCCGCTGCATATCGCGTTGTTCGATATGCCATTTCAGGCACGCGGGACACCAGCAGGTCACATCGGTATCGGTGGCGGGGACGGGCACGGCGGGCGGCATGGCGGTGCACCAGCACGGGCTGCCGTCATTGCCATCGGCCATCGCACAGTGGAATTCGGCGCCGCAGCGCTGGCAGGTAGTCACGGTTTGCCTCCGGGCTTGTCACCGTGATCGCCATGATCGCCGTGATCTCCTGGCGTGCCGTCCTCGCCGCCCAGCGGGAAGTTGCGCATGGCGCCGCGCAAGGTATCCATTTGCTGGTTAAAGCGGGTGCAGGCGCCGCACATCATCAAATGCAGCCGCATGCGGGTGCGTTCGGTCAGGGTCAGGTCGCGGTCCATCCCTTCGGATACCAGGCGGTGGACTTCGCGGCAGGTGGGTTTTAGTTTCTTCATCGTCAACTCATTTAGGCTGCGCGCCAAACCAGTGCAAATCCAGGCATTCGCGCAACCGCAAGCGCGCCCGATACAGCAGCACCCATGCATTAGACGAGGAGATCGCCAATTCCTTACAGATTTCTTCCGTCTCCAGTTCCAGCCACTCGCGCATCATGAAAATGCGCGCGGCCTGGGCCGGCAATTTTTCCAGGCAGGTTTCCAGCACCCGAAAAAAATCTTTTTGTTCCAGTGTCCGGTCAGGGTCGCCCCATTGGCGCGGCATGTCGACGGTATGGCCGTTGGCGCGGAACAAGGCATCGATGGCGTCATCTTCGCTCTCGGCATCAACGCAATCGATCGGCCGCTCGCGAGAGGTGGCGCGCAGACCGTCGATGATCTTGAACTTGAGTATGCCCGTGACATAGGTGCGCAGCGACGAGTGGCCCTGGAAGCGGTCCGGTTGCTCCAGCACCGCGATCAGGGTGTCTTGCACGGCGTCTTCCGCCAGCGCGGAATTTCTCAATTGCAACAATGCAAAACGAACAAGCTGGGGCCGCATGGCTTCCAGTTGGCGGTGCAGGTGGTCGGGGTCGCTCATGGGGAGCCAGACTAGCTGAAGCCATCGGAATTGACAATCCGCAAAAGGCCCTATAATCACGCGTTGGCTGTAAAATCCCGCTCAAACGCACTTGCACACCTACTTTTACCGGAATTGCCATGACGACTCTCTCCAATCTGACCCTGGACGTGCCCGCCAGCGACTTGACGAAGGTTTCACCTCAGATCAAGGCGCAAATCCTGGCCGAAGCGCTGCCGTACATCCGCAACTTCCATGGCAAAACCATCGTCATCAAATACGGCGGCAATGCGATGACCGAAGACCGCCTGAAACACGGTTTCGCGCGCGACGTGATCCTGCTGAAACTGGTCGGCATGAACCCGGTGGTGGTGCACGGCGGCGGCCCGCAAATCGATAACGCGCTGAAGAAAATCGGCAAGCAGGGCACGTTCGTGCAAGGCATGCGGATCACCGATGAAGAAACCATGGAAGTGGTGGAGTGGGTGCTGGGCGGCGAAGTACAACAAGACATCGTCATGCTGATCAACCACTACGGTGGCCAGGCGGTCGGCCTGACCGGCAAGGACGGCGGCTTGATCCGCGCCCGCAAGATGACGATGCCGGACCGCGAAAACCCGGGCCAGTTCCTGGACATCGGTTTTGTCGGCGAAATCGACGCCATCAACCCGGCTGTCGTCAAGGCGCTGCAGGACGACGCCTTCATTCCGATCATCTCGCCGATCGGTTTCGGCCAGGATGGCCAGGCCTACAACATCAATGCCGACGTGGTGGCAGGCAAGATCGCGGAAATCCTGAAAGCGGAAAAGCTGATCATGATGACCAATATCGCCGGCGTGCAAGACAAGAACGGCAATCTGGTGACCGACCTGTCGGCCCGTGAAATCGATGAAATGTTCGCTGACGGCACGATTTCGGGCGGTATGCTGCCAAAAATCTCGTCCGCGCTGGATGCCGCCAAGTCCGGCGTCAACACCGTGCACATCATCGATGGCCGCATCGAACATTCTTTGTTGCTGGAAGTCTTGACGGAACAAGCTTTTGGTACTATGATCCGGTCTCACTAATTTTTTGGCGGCAAGCTGTTAGTGCAGTTACCACCGCCGCCAAAATGAATGCCCTTGTAGCTCAGTGGTAGAGCACTCCCTTGGTAAGGGAGAGGCCACGTGTTCAATCCACGTCAAGGGCACCAT
>JAIENA010000371.1 GCA_019751755.1 Burkholderiaceae bacterium
TTATTTACTCAGCGTGATCCACGCGTTCACCCGCGCCTCCAGCAGTGGCAGCGGCAGCGTGCCATCGCCCAGCACCACCGCATGGAATGCCGGGTAGCTGAATTTGTTACCCAGTTCACGCTGCGCCTTGTCGCGCAATTCCAGGATCTTCAGCGATCCAACCTTGTAGCTGAGGGCCTGCGCCGGCCACACCATATAGCGCTCGATCTGGTTTTTGGCGCGCGCCTCCGACACGCCGAGGGTGTCGACCATGTAGGTGATGGCTTGTTCGCGGCTCCAGCCCAGCGCGTGCATGCCGGTGTCGACCACCAGGCGCACGGCGCGCAGCATTTCCGCGTTCAGGTGGCCGTAGTACGACACCGGGTCGTCATACAGGCCGAAGTCGCGGCCCAGGGTTTCCGCGTACAGGGCCCAGCCTTCGGTATAGGCGGCGTTGTTCTGGTTTTCCGTGCTGAACATGCGGAAGTCCGGCAGTGGCATTTCCTTCAGCAGCGCCGCGTGGAAGTGGTGGCCCGGCACGCCTTCGTGCAACAGCAGGCTGGCCATGCCGGTGCGGCTATAGTCGGTTGGCTGATTGACCACGGCCCAGAACACGCCCGGGTGCGAACCGTCGGCGGCCGGCGGCGTGTAGTGGTCGGACGCGGTGGCGCGCGTCAGTTCCGGCTCCAGGTCCACCACCAGTTTGGATTTCGGCACCAGGCTGAAATAGGCCGGCAGTTTGGTTTGTACCGCGTCGTACATCTTGCGGTAGGCATCGAGCACTTCCGCTTCGCTGGTGAATGGCTTGAACTGTTTCTGGTCGCGCACCCATTGCGGGAACGCCTGCGCCGGGCCGTCATAACCGAGCTTGCCCATCAAGCCCTGCATTTGGCCGCTGATGCGCGCCACTTCTTTCAGGCCCAACTCGTGCACGGCTTGCGGGGTCAGTGGCAGGTTGGTGCTGTCATTGATGCGCGCCGCATACCACTGGGCGCCATTCGGCAGTGCGCTCCAGCCGGTGCTGTCGCGGCTGGCGGGCAGGTATTCCGCCTCCAGGAAGCGCACCAGCCGCTCCAGCGCGGGATTGAGGCGCTGCACGGCGGCGCGGTAGTCGCGCGTCAGGCGCGCCTTGTCGGCGGCGCCAAAGCTGGCCGGCAAGCGCTTGATGGGCGAATAGTAGGCGCTCGACTCAACCGTGGCGCTTTTCAGCGCCGCCATTTGCGGCAGCATCGCCAGCGTGATGCTCTTTGGCTGCACGATGCCTTGCTTGACGCCTTCGCGCATGTTGGCGATGGCCTGGTCGATCCAGGGCGTCAACTGGCGCACGCGGCTCAGGTAATCCTGGTATTGCTTGACGGTGCCGAGTGGCTGGGACCCGGTGCCGCCGGCGTAATTGGCCAGTGTGCTGGGAATATTGTCGAAGTGGTTCAGCGGCAGCAAGTGTTCGGGGAACGGCGCCAGCGCCAGGGCGGCCTCCAGTTCATAGGCCAGCAAGTCCATGGTCATCTGGTCTGGCCCGTGCAATGGCGCGCGCGCGATGGCGGCCAGGCGCGTTTGCATCTGGCGGTAGGTGGCGAATTGCTTGGCCCGCACGGCGGGCGCGATGGCCATGCCGATCTGGTCGTTGTAACGGCTGTCGCCGTTGGCGGTGGCGAACAGCAGCGGATCGAAACGGGCGCGGGCGACGTGGAATTCTTTGGCCAGTTGCGCCAGCTGGCGCTGGGCCGCGCTGGCCTGCTGCGTCGCGGCAGGCTTGGTTGCCGGCGCTGCCTGTGCCGGAAGGGAGGTAATGGACGCGGCCAGCAGGCTGGCGGCAAGGACCGTGGTGGCGAAGCGGGTAGGCAGCATGGGGGATCCTGGGCAAAATCAGAAGGGGCTCAGGATACCCCGTTCAGGACGGGCGCCGCAATCGGTGTGACATATCAGTGCTTGACTTCGCCCGCGTGGATCAGCGCCTCGGCCGGTTCGTCGCTGGCAAACAGTTGCGCACAATCGACCTTGTCGTACTCGTAGTGCTTGCCGCAGAAGTCGCAATTGATGGCGACCGTGCCCAGTTCTTCCAGCACGCTGTCGATTTCCGGCTTGCCCAGCGTTTTGAGCATATTGCCGACTTTTTCGCGGGTGCAGCTGCAGTGGAACGACGGGTGGACCGGATCGAACACGCGGATGGTCTCTTCCCAGAACAGGCGCTGAATCAGCACGTCGATCGTGGTGCTCAGCATTTCCTCTTCCTTCAAGGTCGAGCCCAGCACCACGGCGCGATTCCAGGTTTCCAGCGCCTCATCGGCCGACACCGGCTGTGCTTCGGCCTTGCCGCCATGGTGCGGCAGTTTTTGCAGCAGCATGCCGCGCGACACGCTGTCGTCGGCCGCCAGCCACAGGCGCGTGTCGAGCTGTTCGGAGCGCAGCATGTAGTGTTCGATGACGGTGGCGACATCGTCCGCGTCCAGCGGCACGATACCCTGGTACGGTTGCTGGCCCGGCACTTTTTCGGCCGGGTCGAGCGTGATGATGAAGCGGCCTTTGCCGTGTTCATTCAGCAGGCTGGTCAGGCCGGCGTCGTCGTCCACCACCGCGTCATGGCGCAGCTTGGCCGTGGCGCGCAGGCGCAGTTGCGCATCGCATTCCACCACCAGCAGGCGCACCGGACCGTCGCCATGGATTTGCATGACGATCGAACCGTTGAATTTCAAATTGGCCGACAGCAAGGCGGCGGCCGACACCATCTGGCCCAACAGGCGGCGCACCGGCGCCGGGTAATCCTGGCGGGACTGGATTTCACGCCAGGTGGCCGACACGTCGATCAGTTGGCCGCGCACGGTGGCGTTTTCAAAGATGAATTTTTGCAGGGTGTCCTGGCTGGTCGCGAGGTCTGGGGTTTGGCTCATTGCTTATCCTAGTATGTTGGTGCCCGGCCTGAAGGCCCGGCACGCAAGTTATTTACGTTGTTGGTGCCCGGCCTGAAGGCCCGGCACCTTATTTGTCGAGTCGTTTCAGTTGTGTTTTGAACAGCTGGCCGCGCTGTACGTAGCTGTCGGCGCTGCCTTGCATGCGCGCGACGTCGTCCGCTGTCAGCGTGCGCACGGCTTTGGCCGGCGAGCCGATGATCAGTTGGTTGTCGGGGAATTCCTTGCCTTCGGTGACCAGCGCGCCGGCGCCAATCAGGCAGCCCTTGCCGATCTTCGCGCCATTCAGCACCACGGCCTGGATGCCGATCAGCACGCCGTCGCCGATGGTGCAGCCATGCAGCATGGCCTGGTGCCCGATGGTCACGTTGTTGCCCACGTCGAGCGGGTAACCCATGTCGGTATGCATCACGGCGCCTTCCTGCACATTGCTGTTTTCACCGATGGTGATGCGCTCGTTGTCGCCGCGCAGCGTCGCGCCAAACCAAACCGACGCGTTCGCGCGCAAGGTGACTTTGCCAATCAGGGTCGCATTGTCAGCCACAAAAGCCGATGCATCGATGTCGGGCGCGTGATCGCCCAATTGGTAGATCGTCATGGAATGCCTTGAAGAGGGGGGAATACCGTTATTTTACGCTGAGGTCGCGCCGAATCCGCCAAAACCCGGCAAAATGGCCCCGGACTGGCGTACTCTGCGATTTTCGCACGATCGTGCTAAACTTGCTGCCTGCCGTCAGGAAAACCTGTGATCCCGGCGGCGAGAGTCCCGTTCAGTCATCCCATATGGCGCCATGCGCGCTCCTTTCAAGGTGGAATCCCATGCATAAACCGTCCCGCTCCGAATTCATTGATGTCCGTGGCGTGCGCACGCATATCCGTCACTGGGGAAGAGAAGGCGCGCCGAAGATTTTCATGGTGCACGGCTGGATGGATGTGTCGGCCTCATTCCAGTTTGTCGCCGACTGCCTGCAGGGCGACTGGCACGTGATTGCGCCGGACTGGCGCGGTTTCGGCCTGACCGAAGCGCCCAAGGTCGATACCTACTGGTTCCCCGATTACCTGGGCGACCTCGACGCCATCCTGCGCCATTACCAGCCGGACGGCGCGGTCAACTTGCTGGGCCACAGCATGGGCGGCAATATTGTCGGCCTGTATGCGGGCGCCCGTCCGGCGCGTATCCGCCGCCTGGTCAACCTGGAAGGGTTTGGCTTGAAGTCGGCCTCGCCCGACGAGGCGCCGGGCCGCTATGCGAAATGGATGGATGAATTGCTGGAGCCGCAGGAAATGAAGGGCTATCCGGACCTGGCCGGGGTCGCCAGCCGCTTGCAAAAAACCAACCCCCGGCTGCGCGACGACCGCGCCGCCTTCCTGGCACAGCACTGGTCGGCGCAGGACGCGGATGGCCAGTGGCGCATCCTGGGGGACGCCGCCCACAAGCGCACCAGTCCGCTGCTGTACCACGTGGAAGAAGTGATGGCGTGCTGGCGCGCCATCACCGCGCCGGTGCTGTGGGTGGAGGCCACCCATACCAATATGTGGCTGTGGATGGGGCCGAAGGAGGAAGCGCGGGTGGAAGTGGACCGCCGCCTGGCCCACCTGGCCAATGTGACGGCGAAAATGATCGATAACGCGGGCCATATGCTGCACCATGACCAGCCGGAGCAACTGGCCGCCATGCTCGAAGCGTTCCTGGCCTGACCTCGCGCCGGATATCGCGGCTGATGTCGCAACGGCGCGGTACAATGATGACTTCCTCCGTTCCTAGCGATTTGTAACTGTATGTTGAAAGTCGACCTGCATTGCCATTCCAACGTCTCTGACGGCGTACTGCCGCCCGCGAAAGTCGCGCAGGTGGCGCGCCAGGGCGGGGTGGACGCGTGGGCGCTGACCGACCACGATGAAGTCAGCGGCATCCCGGCCGCGCGCCAGGCGGCGCAAGAACAGGGCATGCGTTTCGTGCCGGGCGTGGAAATTTCCATCACGTGGGCCGGTGAAACCGTCCATATCGTCGGGCTGCAAATCGATGAGACCAACCCGCAACTGGTGCAGGGGTTGCACCAGACCCGTTCCGGACGCGACCAACGCGGCCATGAAATTGCGCGCCAGCTGGCGCTGCATGGCATCCCGGATGCGTACGAGGGCGCCCTGAAATATGTTGATAACCCGGATTTGATGTCCCGTACCCACTTTGCCCGCTATATCGTGGAACTGGGCAAGTGTCGTAACGTGTCGGAAGTGTTCAAGCGCTACCTGGCCGAAGGCAAGCCGGGGTATGTGGAACACCGCTGGGCGTCGCTGGAACAGGCCATGCAGTGGATTGTGGGCGCGGGCGGCATCCCCGTGATTGCCCATCCGGGCCGCTATAAATTTTCCGACATGGCGCAGGGCGTGCTGTTTGATGAATTCAAGCAATTGGGCGGCGGCGCCATCGAAGTGGTGACGGGCAGTCACACGCCGGACCAGTATCCGCAATATGCGGAACTGGCCAACCGCTATGGCTTCCTGGCCTCGCGCGGCACGGATTTCCACGCGCCGGGCGAAGCGCGCGTGAGTTTTGCCGAATTGCCGCCGTTGCCGTCGAACGTCAAGCCAGTCTGGCACGACTGGTTCTGAACTTGTTTTTGCGTCATCTCAACCGCATTGATCGTGCTGTTTAATTTGCCTGCGAGTTCATGATGAAACGTATTGTCTTGTTTATTGCGACCAACCTGGCGGTGATGCTGGTGTTGTCGGTGGTGCTGTCGGTGTTGGGGATTGCGCGCCCTGGCGATGGCGGATTGCAGCTAGGTAATTTACTGGCGTATTCGCTGGTGATTGGTTTCACCGGCGCGATCATCTCCTTATTAATGAGCAAGCCGATGGCGAAGTGGAGCACGGGCGCCCGCGTGATCGATACGCCGCGCGACTCCACCGAGCAGTGGCTGGTCTCGACCGTGCAGCGCCTGTCGCAGCGGGCCGGCATCGGCATGCCGGACGTGGCGATTTATGACGGCGAGCCGAATGCCTTTGCCACCGGCGCCTTTAAAGATTCCGCGCTGGTCGCGGTCTCGACCGGCTTGCTGCAATCGATGAACCGCGACGAAGTCGAAGCCGTGCTGGGCCATGAAGTGGCGCACGTCGCCAATGGCGACATGGTGACCATGACCTTGATCCAGGGCGTGGTCAATACCTTTGTCGTGTTCCTGGCGCGCGTGGTCGGCTATTTTGTCGATCAGGCCTTGAGCGGCCGCCGCGACAGCAGCGATTACCGTCCGGGCATCGGCTACACCATTACCACTGTCGTCTGCGAGTTGCTGTTCGGCTTGCTGGCATCGATCATTGTCGCGTGGTTTTCACGCCAGCGCGAATTCCGCGCCGATGCCGGCGCGGCCAGCCTGCTGGGCAGCAGCGTGCCGATGCAGCATGCGCTGATGCGCCTGGGCGGTATGCAACCCGGCGCCTTGCCGCAAGATATGGCGGCTTCCGGCATTACCGGTGGTGGCGGCTGGTCGGCAATGTTTTCCACCCACCCTTCGATGGAAGAGCGGATTGCAGCTTTACAAAGGCTGCCACATTAAAATAAACATATGAGCCAATATTTCCAGGTCCACCCCATCAATCCCCAGCTGCGCCTGATTAAACAGGCGGCGCAAATTATCCATGGCGGCGGCATCGTCGCGCTGCCGACCGATTCCTGCTACGCGCTGGTGTGCCACCTGGATGACAAGGCGGCGGTGGAGCGGCTGCGCCGCATCCGTGGCATCGATGAAAAGCACCATTTGACGTTGCTGTGCCGCGATCTCAGTGAAATTGGCGTCTATGCGCGGGTCGATAATAAACAGTTCCGCCTGCTGAAAGCGGCCACGCCGGGCCCGTTTACTTTTATTTTGGAAGCGACCCGCTGCGTCCCGCGCCGCCTGTCGCACCCGTCCCGCAAAACCATCGGCTTGCGTGTGCCGGCCACGCCGATCGTGGAAATGCTGCTGGGCGAATTGCAGCAGCCGCTGCTGGGCACCACCTTGATCTTGCCGGGGGATGATGAACCGCTGACCGATCCGGATGAAATCCGCGCACGACTGGAAAAGCAGGTTGACCTGATCGTCGATGGCGGCGCGTGCAGCTTTGAGCCGACCACTGTGGTGGACTTGACCGGCGATGAGCCGGAACTGGTGCGGCACGGGCAGGGCGATCCGGCTGTGCTGGGCATGTAACTTCCCCCATAAGCTTTCCTTTAATCACCTCTCGCCGGATCGGTTGCGCCAGACTGGCCGTGCCGGTCTGGTAGAATTCCCCGCTATGAATGATCTTAGTTACATGATGCAGAACATCGCGGTGTACGCGATACCTGTTCTATTTGCGATTTCCCTCCACGAAGCCGCCCATGGCTATGCCGCCAGGTATTTTGGCGACTCGACTGCTGAACAGCAGGGCCGCTTGAGCATTAACCCGATCCACCACATCGATCTGTTTGGCACGGTGATCCTGCCACTGTTGCTGTACTTGAGCACGAGCATGGCGTTTGGCTATGCCAAGCCGGTGCCGGTCGATTACAGCCGCTTGCGCAACCCGAAGAAGCAGATGGGCTTTGTGGCGGCCGCCGGTCCGGCCGCCAACTTTGTCATGGGTGTGGCCTGGATGGCGATGCTGGTCTTGCTGATTGCTTTCGGGGTGCAGGAAGAGTTCCTGCTGAAAGTCGCCGATGCCGGCGTCAAGACCAATGCCGTGATGTGTGCGTTCAACCTGATTCCCGTGCCGCCGCTCGATGGCGGCCGCATCATGACAGCCTTGTTGCCGATGGATCTGGCGCGTCCGTTTGCCCGCATTGAGCGCTATGGCCCGTTCGTGTTCCTGGGCCTGATCGTGCTGAGCTATACCGGCATCTTGACGCCATTCCTGGGAACGCTGGTGGCCATCACAGTCTGGCTGTTCAGTTTGGTGGTCTACCCCCTCACTTTCTTCATGACCTGATATGTATCCCGACCGAGTCGTCTCCGGCATGCGTCCCACCGGGACCATGCACCTGGGCCACTACCACGGCGCACTGACCAGCTGGGTCAAGATGCAGGCCGAGCAGCCGTGTCTGTTCTTCGTCGCGGACTGGCATGCGTTGACCACGCATTACGACGATCCGGCGCTGATTGAGCGCAGTACGTGGGACATGCTGGTCGATTGGCTGGCGGCCGGGATCGATCCGTCGCAGGCGACGCTGTTCATCCAGTCGCGGGTGCCGGAGCATGCGGAACTGCACTTGCTGCTGTCGATGGCGACGCCGCTGGGCTGGCTCGAGCGGGTCCCGACCTACAAGGATCAAATCGAGAACCTGGCCAATAAAGATCTTGCAACCTACGGCTTCCTCGGCTATCCGCTGTTACAAGCGGCCGATGTGCTGATCTACCGCGCGAGTGAGGTGCCGGTCGGTGACGACCAGGTGCCGCACATTGAAATGATGCGTGAAATTGCGCGCCGTTTTAATCATTTGTACGGAAAAGAAAAGGGTTTCGAGGAAAAAGCGCAAGATGCCGTGAAAAAGCTCGGCAGCAAGCGGGCCCGCCTGTACAACGAATTGCGCACCCAGTTCCAGCAAGATGGCGATGCCGAAGCGCTGGAACAGGCCAAGGCCATGCTGGACGACGCGCACAACCTGTCGATGGTGGACCGCGAGCGCCTGTTCGGCTACCTGGAGGGCAGCCGCAAGTTGATTTTGGTGGAGCCGCAGGCCAAACTGACGGCGGCCTCGCGCTTGCCGGGCCTCGATGGCCGCAAGATGTCCAAGAGTTACGGCAACGCCATTGCACTGCGCGAAGACAAGGATGTCGTGACCAAGAAAATCCGCACCATGCCGACCGATCCGGCCCGGGTGCGCCGCTCCGACCCGGGCGACCCGGCCAACTGCCCGGTATGGCAATTCCACCAGGTGTATTCCGATAACGCCATCCAGGAATGGGTGGTGAAGGGCTGTCAGTCGGCTGGTATTGGTTGTATCGAATGTAAACAGCCGGTGATAGACGCTATCATCCGGGAACAGGAACCCATGCATGAGCGGGCGCAGCCGTATCTGGACGACCCGTCGCTGGTGCGCGCGATTGTCGCGGACGGCAATGACGTGGCCCGCAAGCTGGCCCAGGAAACCATGCGCGATGTGCGCGAAGCGATGGGACTCAGTTATTTTTAGTAGGAGAGATTGATGAGCGACGTGATTTCCCCATGGGTGCAGCGCTTCGCGCCCTTGATTCCCAGCGGCGATGTGCTGGACCTGGCTTGCGGCACCGGCCGCCATGCGCGCCATTTGGCGGCGCTGGGTCATGCCGTGGTGGCGGTGGATCAGAATGCCGACGCGCTGCTGGAGGCCGCCGGCCCCGGTATTATCACGTCGCAAATCGACCTGGAAGCGGACGACGCGGTCTGGCCGTTCGGCCTGGAGCGCTTCGCCGGTATCGTGGTGACCAATTACCTGCATCGTCCGCTGATTGCCGACATGATCGGCAGTTTGGCGCCCAACGGGGTATTGATTTATGAAACTTTTTCTGAAGGCAATGGTCAGTTCGGCAAACCGTCGAACCCGGCTTACCTGTTGACCTCTGGCGAACTGCTGGGTTGGGCTGCGCAGCACGGATTGCGCGTGATTGCTTTCGAGGATGGCCTGGTGGAAACACCAAAACCGGCGCTGGTGCAGCGCATCGTGGCAGTGAAGACGGAGTTCGCGCGCGTTGCCGCACTTTTGCCGGCATTCTAATTTCTGAATATGTGAATATATGTGATATGCCAGCCACCTGCGGCAGGCTATCGTCTACAATCGTTGTTTTATCTTACTGTTTATCATTCTTATGATTAAGGGCAGCATAGTAGCAATTGTCACCCCGATGAACCCGGACGGCAGTCTGGATTATCCGGGTTTGAACAAGCTGGTCGACTGGCACATTGCCGAAGGCACCGATGCCATCGTCATCGCCGGCACCACCGGTGAATCGGCGACGGTCAGTGTCGAAGAACACTGCGCACTGATCAAAGCGACTGTTGAATATGCCAAGGGTCGCATCCCCATCATCGCTGGCGCGGGCGGCAATTCGACTGCCGAAGCCATCAAACTGACGCAATACGCGAAAGAAGCGGGTGTCGACGCGACCCTGCAAGTGGTTCCTTACTACAATCGTCCGACCCAGGAAGGCATGTACCAGCACTTCAAGGCAATTGCCGAAGCGGTGGACTTGCCGGTGATCCTGTACAACGTGCCGGGCCGCACCGTGGCCGACATGTCGAATGACACCATCCTGCGCCTGGCCGCGATTCCGAACATCATCGGCGTGAAAGACGCGACCGGCAATATCGGCCGTGGCCTGGACTTGCTGCGCCTGGCGCCGAAGTCGTTTGCCGTGTATTCGGGCGATGATGCGACGGCCATTGCGCTGATGCTGGCGGGTGGCAAGGGCAATATCTCGGTGACGGCCAACGTGGCGCCAAAGATCATGCACGAGATGTGCAAGGCCGCGATGGAAGGCGACATCGCCAAGGCTCTGGAGTTGAACAATAAAGTCTTCTCGTTGCACCAGAAACTGTTCATCGAACCGAATCCGGTGCCGGTGAAATGGGCGCTGACGGAAATGGGCATGATGCCTGCCGGTCTGCGCCTGCCGCTGGTGCCGCTGGCCACCGAGTTCCACGAGTCCGTGCGCAGCGCGCTGCGCGAAGCCGGCCTGATTAACTGAGCCCTCGGCCCGAGCGGACTCTTATTCCAGTAAAACATGACTATTCGCAAGACAGCTTCCCTTACTCCGCAGCGCGGCCTGGTCCTGGCCGCCCTTACCGTCAGCCTGACCGGCTGCGGCATGATCAGCTCGGTGGTTGGCACCGACAAGGTGGATTACAAATCGGCCAAGAAAGCCAGCACCCTGGATGTTCCGCCGGATTTGACGCAGTTGCAGAAAGATAACCGCTATTCGCTGCCGGATTCGAACCGTGGCGTGGCCACCGCGTCCGGCTACAACGCCGCGCGCGGCACCGGCCCCGTCGCCATGCAGGCGGCGCCCGCCAACGAAGTCGCGACCACTGGTTCCGACAGCGTGCGCGTGGTGCGTGCCGGCAACCAGCGCTGGCTGGTGGTCAAGCAGGCGCCGGAGCAACTGTGGCCGCAATTGAAGGGTTTCTGGGAAGAGTCGGGCTTCACCGTGGCGGTCGATGCGCCGGCGGCCGGCATCCTGGAAACCGAATGGAATGAGAACCGCGCGAAGATCCCGCAAGACTTCATCCGCAATTCCATCGGCAAGGTCTTTGACGGCCTGTATGGCAGCGGCGAGCGCGACAAGTATCGCACCCGCCTCGAGCGCTTGCCGGACGGCACCACGGAAATCTATATCAGCCACCGTGGCGCGCAGGAAGTCATCGTCGGTGCGCAAAAGGAATCGACCCAGTGGACCGCGCGCCCGAACGATCCAAACCTGGAAGCGCTGTTCCTGGCCAAGCTGATGACCAAGCTGGGTGCTGGCAAGGATGAGGCGCAGGCGCGCACGGCCGTTGATAACGCGGCCCTGCAGCCATTGCACGCATCGTTGAAAGGCACGGGCGACACCCGTCACGTGGAAGTCGATGAAGGCTTCGACCGTTCGTGGCGCCGTGTTGGCCTGGCGCTGGACCGTGCCGGCTTTACGGTGGAAGACCGCGACCGCGTCAACGGTATTTACTTCGTCCGCTACGTGGACCAGGATGCCGGCACCGCGAAGGGCTTCTTCTCGAAACTGTTCAGCTGGAATTCGGACAAGGACAAGGAAGCGCAGCGCTACCGCATCACCGTCAAGGCCGCCGAAGGCAGCACCAGCAAAGTTGGCGTGCTGAGCAACGATGGCAAGCCAGAATTGACGCCGACTGGCGAGAAGATTCTGACGTTGCTGCAAGAACAGTTGAAATAACGGCTGTTACAGGCACTAAAAAAACCGGCTCCGCGAGGGCCGGTTTTTTATTGGCCCGCAGCTCTAAAAATCAACTCGACATTATGGTGCCTGGCCCCAAACGCACTATCGTTCGCTGCGGAGGGGATAGGTGTTCTCTATATGGCAAAAGGTCCGGGCGTAAAAAAACCGGCCCGAAGGCCGGTTTTTTCAAGCAGTCGAAGATTACTTCGAAGCAGCTGGAGCAGCAGCAGCTGGAGCAGCCGAAGCGGCAGCCGAAGCAGCAGGAGCAGCAGCGTCAGCAGCTGGAGCGGCTGGAGCAGCAGCGTCAGCAGCTGGAGCAGCGGCTGGAGCTGGAGCAGCAGCTGGGGCTTCAGCGGCTGGGGTTGCTACTGGAGCTGGTGCAGGAGCTTCTTCTTTTTTCGAGCAAGCAGCCAGGGTAACAGCCAGCAGGGAGGCGATCAGCAGGGATTTTTTCATGATTTTCCTTAATTAATTCAAAAATAAACAACAATGTTGCGATGAATAATTACCGGTAATTATCGCTCATTAGGGTGTCTTCGTAAGCCTTCGTACCACAAGGTGCATGACAGACAACAAAAACTTCCTAACCCAATATTATAGCGATTTTTGGTGCATCGCAATAGCAAAAAAAGCCGATTTCGCAACTATTTTGCAGTAACGCAATAAGTTGTTACTTCAGCCAATTGCCTGCAACGACGGGTATTAGCGGCATACTGTCGAACAGCCAGCATTCTACATCGATAAGGCTCAGAGTCCAGTAGTTCCCGCATGCAAACCGGGTAGCGTCTCCGCCCAGATCGCCGCAAACCGTTCCAGGGGGACTTGCGTATCCGGCTCGGAGTCGTATACTGCTTGCCCCCGCAAATGGTCGGCATGAAAGCGGCGCACGATGTGGCGCTGGTCCGCCACGCAAAACGAGTCGGTCAGCTGCTTTAGCGAGGGCGCCGTCAGGCGGCATTCGATCGCATGGCTGTAATCGGCCAGCAGGCGCACGAAACGGGGCGCCTGGCGTTCCAAGACGGTATTGCTGTGGGCCACCAGCTCAAGCTTGCCATGGTGCGCTAAAAAGTGCCGGAGCAGCGCATCCATCTGCGAACTGCCCAGTTCCCACAGCGCAAAGTCCGGATCGAACAGGCGCAGATGTAATTGCGCCTTGGAAATGCATTGCCCCAGCTGTTCTTGAAAGGCGGCGCGGGTATCGAAGGCGATCACGCGCGGTGCCATGCTGTTGGGCTGCATTTCCATGTTCGCTCCCTTATTTGCCGACCAACTCCAGCCAACCGTCGCCATACCACGCGTACAGCGCATCGATCACGTCGTCCGACGCGGCCGCCAGTGCGGCGCCGTCCAGGCGGCGGTCGTTGGCCAGTGCCAGCAGCGTGGCCTTGTCGGCGCGGCCAATCTCAAACGATTCGCCATTAATGAAGATATTGCTGCCGCGGTACAGCATTTGTGTCTTCGGCGACAACACCAGACCCTTCTTCGACGCTGATTGGAGGAATCGTTCTAATGTCAGCGGTTTTTCCAGCGGCGTGAAGAACACATTGTGCTTCGGCTCCGACAAATACTCGCCGAGGAAGATCGTGATGTCATCGGCCGTGAAGCGCACTTTATTCAATTCCTCGGCGATGGTGTCGAGCATGTGCTTCGGGATTTCCGCCGGCTTGGCCGAGGCCTGCAACTCCGGATCCGCATAACGACCTGGCAAATCAATCGAGTCGGCCATAAATTGCAGGAAGTTTTCTCCCAGCTCCTGGTACGACGGCGCACGGAAGCCGATCGAATAGGTCTGGCAATCGCCGATGGCCACGCCGTCGTGGGCGTAGTGGGGCGGCAGGTACAGCATGTCGCCCGGTTCCAGCACGAACTCTTCTTCCGCCTCGAAGTGGCTGAGGATTTTCAGCGGCAAGCCTTCGATCAGGCTCAAGTCTTTTTGCGCGCCGATGCGCCAGCGGCGCTGGCCTTGCGCCTGCAGCAGGAACACGTCGTAGGAATCAAAATGCGGGCCGACGCCGCCGCCATCAGTGGCAAAACTCACCATCAAATCATCGAGGCGGGCGTCCGGGATAAAGCGGAATTCGCGCAGCAGCGCGTCGGCTTTGGCATCCTGCAGGTTGACGCCCTGGACCAGCATGGTCCATTCTGTCTGGGTGGTGGGCGGCAGGGTTTCCAGCGGGCCGTGCTGCATGTTCCAGTTGCCGTCAGTGAGGGTCACCAGACGCGATTCGACGTAGTTTTTGGTGGCCAGTTCGGCCAACTTGTCGAACGACAGCAGTGGCTTGAAGCCAGGGACGGCCTGGCGGATCAGCAGGGGTTTTTTGTGCCAGTAGTCGCGCAGGAATTGCGCAGGCGTGATGTCGCCTAACAGGGTCAATTTTTTCATGCCACATTATAGCCCCCGATCCGGCCGCAATTGTCGGACAAGGTATAATCCCGAGTGCTTATATTAGAAAGGAAGCCATAATGAAGATCGCCAAAAATACCGTCGTGACCGTGAACTACAAACTGTCCGACGCGCAGAATAACCTGATCGAAGACGGTCGCCAGCCTATGGTTTACCTGCACGGTGGCTATGAAAATACGTTGCCGAAAATCGAGGAAGAGTTGGACGGCAAGGAAGTCGGCTACGCGTCGACCATCCAGATCGAACCGGAAGACGCGTTTGGCGAATACGATTCGACGCTGGTCAAGGTCGAACCACGCAACCGCCTGCCGGAGCCGCTGGAAGTGGGCATGCAATTCGAAGGCATGCCGGAAGGCGACGATGGCGAAGAATCGATGATTTTCACGGTGACCGATATCGCCGACGACAAGGTCGTTTTGGACGGTAACCACCCGCTGGCCGGCATGGCCCTGCGCTTCGAACTGTCGGTCGTCGAAGTGCGCGCCGCCACCGATGAAGAAATCGCCCACGAACACGTGCATGGCGCCCATGGCCACCACCATGACGAAGATGAAGACGGCGACGAAGACGGCGATCAATTCCGTTCGCACCCGATCCATTAAATCAATGGATTAAGGCGGGTCTGATTCCTTCAGACTGAACAGGGAAGCCGTGCCAGGCATGATGCGCACGGTTTCCCATTCGCCCGCCACCCCCAGCCGTCCAAGATTGCCGCGCCACGTAATGACCGGCGTGACCTTGGCGTCACCCTGGCTGTCCACCAGCAGCACCTTCCCTTTGTATTTTTCCGCAAACGTTCGCACCTGCTTGCGCACGGGGGCGTAGCCATCCTGTTTGGCCGAGAAGCCGGACAACAGTGAAAATCCTTCCTCCACGTGCGCCTTGATGTCGCCGTCCGTAAACAGCACCACGCCTTCCAGGTTGCGCCGCTGCGCCATCAGGAACAGGCGGTGCAGCCACGCGCGGTTGGCCACCAGCCGGTCTTCATATTCACTGTTGCGGCCCGCTTCGGGCAGGTAGTGGTTGTTGTTGTCCGGGACGTTGAGCGTGGCGAACAGGATGCCGCCCTGTTCCCAAGAGGCGTTTTCCGCATAGCTGCGGAATTTCACGTTGGCCGACAGCCGGGTCAGCGGCAGCCGCCGCACGCCCAGTGACTGGTTGTCGGGATAAAACACGTCGCGCAGCCGGTTCAGGCGCTCGATAGCGTTTGAGCGTCCGGCGGAATTGCGGCAGCCGGCCCAGTCGCTGCCTGCCGGCAGCAATACCAGCGGGCGGGGGCTGCCGTCGAGGATGTCGCGCCGCTGGGCGTACAGCCGGTCGCTGCACGCTTCGGTCGGCGCCTTGATGCCGGTGGCGACGATGAAGGCGGGTTTGTCCTGATTCGCTTCGGTGATCGCCCGCCGTAACAGGTTTTCATCGTTGGCGGCGCGGAACGGGTGGCCGATGGCGCTGAAGTGGAGCGGGCGCGCTGGCGGCGCCTTGGCGCCACTTTGGGCCGGTGGGGCGGCGGCGCAAGGGGCGCCCACCATGAGCGCCATGGCTGTCGTGGTGGCGGCAGTCGCCGCAGCCCATGCCCGCCAGACAGCGCGGATGGTGCCGGCCAGCGCCGGCTGGCTGCCTGGCCGGTTGTCCGTTCCGGCGTTATGGGCGGACCGTGCGCCGCATGGCTTCATGCCAGCGCCGGTTCCGCCAGTTTCTTCAACTGGTACAGGCGCTCCAGCGCTTCGCGCGGTGTCAGCGCATCCGGGTCGAGGTCGTCCAGCGCCGACAGCAGTTCACGCAGCGCGGGATCGTCGGCCGGCGCGGCGGCCACCACTGGTGGCGCTGCGTCGTCGTTGGCGTCGGCCAGCGGCGCGGCAAACAGGTCGAGTTGCGGCTGGGCGTCGAGCGCCTGCGCTTCCAGGCGCGCCAAGTGCTTGCGGGCCGCCTTGATGACGGCTTGCGGCACGCCGGCCAGTTGCGCCACCTGCAAGCCATAGCTTTGCGAGGCCGGACCGTTTTGCACCGCGTGCAGGAATACGATGGAATCCTTGTGTTCGACCGCCGATAAATGCACGTTGGCGGCGGTCGGATGGCTTTCCGGCAGTTGCGTCAGTTCGAAATAGTGGGTCGCGAACAGGGTGAAGCTGCGCGACACCTCGATCAATTGGCGCGCGATGGCCCAGGCCAGCGCCAGGCCGTCAAAGGTCGACGTGCCACGGCCGATTTCATCCATCAGCACCAGCGAGTGTTCGGTCGCGCCGTTCAAAATCGCGGCCGCTTCCGTCATTTCGACCATGAAGGTCGAGCGCCCGCCCGCCAGGTCGTCGGTGGCGCCGATGCGGGTGTAGACGCGGTCGATCGGGCCGATGGTGGCGGCGGTGGCGGGCACATAGCTGCCGACATAGGCCAGCAGGGTGATCAAGGCCACCTGGCGCATGTAGGTCGATTTACCGCCCATGTTGGGGCCGGTGATCAGCAGCAGGCGGCGCTCGTTGACGAAGCGGCAGTCGTTGGCGATAAAGCGCTCGATCTGGCCTTCCACCACCGGGTGGCGGCCTTCGGTGATGTTGATGCAGGGCTCCATCACTAGTTGCGGCGCGCACCAGTTGTGGCGCAGCGCGTGGTCGGTCAGCGCGGTCAGCGCATCGAGTTGCGCCAGCGCCTGGGCAATACCCTGCAAGGTGCCGATCGACGGTGCCAGGTCGGCCAGCAACTGGTCGTACAGGATTTTTTCGCGGGCCAGCGCGCGGTCTTGCGCGGACAGGGCTTTATCCTCGAACGCCTTCAATTCCGGCGTGATATAGCGTTCGCAGTTTTTCAGGGTCTGGCGGCGGCGGTAGTCATCCGGCACCTTGTCGGCCTGGCCGTTGGTGACTTCGATATAGAAGCCGTGCACCTTGTTGTATTCAACGCGCAGGTTGGCGATGCCGGTGCGGGCCCGCTCCCGGGTTTCCAGGTCGACCAGGTACTGGCCGGCGTTTTCCGACAGGCCGCGCAACTCATCGAGTTCGGCATCGAAGCCACGGGCGATCACGCCGCCATCGCGCACCAGCGTGGCCGGCTCCGCCATCACGGCGCGCACCAGCAAATCAAGGCACGACTCCGGCGTGGCCAGCGCGCTTTCCAGCTTGCCGAGCAGGGCGGCGCCATCCTGCCCCAGTTCCGGCAGCACGGCGCGCTGCGCCAGTTGACGCAGCGCCGGTAACTGCTGCAAGCCGTCGCGCAGGCTGGCCAGGTCACGCGGACGGGCCGACAGCAGCGCGATGCGGGTGGTGATGCGTTCGATATCCGGCACTTGCGCCAGCACGTGTGACAGCGATGCCGTCACATCGGCCTGCGCCAGTGACGCAATCGCCTGGTGGCGCGAGCGGGCCACGCGCTGGTCGCGCTTGGCGTGGTGCAGCCAGTAGCGCAGCAGGCGCGAACCCATCGCGGTGCGGCAGTGGTCCAGCAGCGAGAACAGGGTCGGCGATTCCTGGCCACGGATGGTTTCCGTCAATTCCAGGTTGCGGCGGGTGGCGGCGTCGAGGCCGATGAATTCCGATTCGGTTTCGACCGTGATGGAATTAACGTGCTGCAATCCCTTGCCCTGCGTCGATTGCGCATAGCGCAGCAGCGCGCCGGCAGCGCCGAACGCGGCGCCCAGGCCATCGGCGCCAAAGCCGGTCAGTGTGGTGACGCCCAGTTGTTCCATCAGCGCCTTGTGGCCGGACACCACGTCGAAGTGCCAGTCCGGCACCCGGTTGACGTGGCACGCCGGCGCGCCGCCGGCCGACTCGTCAAACAGTTCGGCGTCATCGCCGCGCAGCATTTCGGCCGGGGCGATGCGTTCCAGTTCCTGCTGCAGCCGCACCGACACGGTACGCGCGTCGCCGGAAAACTCCATCAGTTTCAAAGCGCCGCTGGCCAGCGACAGCCACGCCAGGCCCGCCGTCGCCACCTTGCGCTGACTGATCACGCACATCGCCAGCAATGGCCGCTCGGCCTTCTCCGGCAACAAGTCGGCATCGGTCAGGGTGCCCGGCGTGACCACCCGCACCACCTTGCGTTCGACTGGTCCCTTGCTGGTGGCCGGGTCGCCGATCTGTTCGCAAATCGCGCACGACTCGCCGATTTTCACCAGCTTGGCCAGGTAGCCTTCCAGCGAATGGAACGGCACGCCCGCCATCTTGATCGGCTGGCCGTTTTGCGCGCCGCGCGCCGTCAGCGTAATGCCCAGCACGCGCGAGGCTTTTTCCGCATCCTCGTGGAACAGTTCATAAAAGTCGCCCATGCGGTAGAACACCAGCATGGTCGGGTAGTCGGCCTTGATGCGCAGGTATTGCTGCATCAT
>JAIENA010000147.1 GCA_019751755.1 Burkholderiaceae bacterium
GATGCTGCCGACCAGCAGGCGGTAGACGGCATTGGGGTCGAGTGTGGCGGGATTGAATTCCATATAATTGAAAAGCGCGTTAGCCGGCGTGGACGAGGGACGCCAGCACCGCCCGCACGGCATTCGGAATCGGCACCGAGCGGTTGCTGGCCCGCTCGACATAGACATGCACAAAATGTCCGGCCGCGCAGGGCGTGGTGTCTTCGTTGCGGAACAGTGCGATCTCGTAGCGCACGCTGGAGTTGCCCAGCTTGGCCACGCGGATGCCAGCGTGGATCACATCCGGGAATGAGATCGAGCTGAAATACGAACAGCCGGAATCCACGACAAAGCCGACGATCTCGCCGCGATGGATATCGAGCACGCCCCGCTCGATCAGGAACTGGTTGACCGCCGTGTCGAAGTGCGAATAGTAGACGACGTTGTTAACATGCCCATAAACGTCATTGTCCATCCAGCGCGTCGGAATCGACAGGAAATGGGGGAATTGCGAACGGTCGGCAGCGCGCATAATGAGGTTGGCTCCAGCGAATGAGGTACAATTGACCCCTTATGCGCCATGCACGGACGCAACCCGGCGCAGCAGAACAATACCATCATTCAAAGGTTTTCTCCCATGAGTCTCCAATGCGGCATCGTCGGCTTGCCTAACGTCGGCAAGTCCACCCTTTTCAATGCTCTGACCAAGGCGGGCATCCCGGCTGAAAATTATCCGTTCTGTACCATCGAGCCGAACGTCGGCGTGGTGGAAGTACCGGATCCGCGTATGGCTGCGCTGGCAGACATCGTCAAGCCGGAGCGCATGGTCAACGCCATCGTGGAATTCGTCGACATCGCCGGCCTGGTGGCTGGCGCGTCGCAAGGCGAGGGCCTGGGCAACCAGTTCCTGTCGCACATCCGCGAAACCGACGCCATCGTCAACGTGGTGCGCTGCTTCGAAGATGAAAACGTGATCCACGTGGCCGGCAAAGTCAGCCCGCTGGATGACATCGAAGTGATCCAGACCGAACTGGCGCTGGCCGACCTGGGCACCGTGGAAAAAGCCATCCACCGCGAAAACAAGAAAGCCCGCTCGGGTGACAAGGATGCCGCCAAGCTGGTGGCGCTGCTGGAAAAAATCGTCCCGCAACTGAACGAAGCCAAGCCGGTGCGCGCCATGGGCCTGGATGCCGATCAGATGCTGCTGATCAAGCCGCTGTGCCTGATCACCGCCAAGCCTGCCATGTACGTGGCCAACGTGTCCGACACCGGCTTCACCAACAACCCGCTGCTGGACCAGCTGACCGCCTACGCGGCAGCGCAAAACGCCCCGATCGTGGCCATCTGCGCCTCGATTGAAGCGGAAATCGCCGACCTGGACGATGCCGACAAAGCCGCCTTCCTGGCCGACATGGGCATGGAAGAGCCGGGCCTGGACCGTCTGATCCGCGCTGGTTATAAGCTGCTGGGCCTGCAAACCTACTTCACCGCTGGTGTCAAGGAAGTGCGCGCCTGGACCATCCACGTTGGTGACACCGCACCGCAAGCGGCCGGCGTGATCCACACCGACTTCGAACGCGGCTTCATCCGCGCGCAAACCATCGCCTACGACGATTTCATCCAGTACAAGGGTGAGGCCGGCGCCAAGGAAGCGGGCAAGATGCGCGCCGAGGGCAAGGAATATGTGGTCAAGGATGGGGATGTGTTGAACTTCCTGTTCAACGTCTAATCAGCCTGTTCCGAATAAAAAGCCTGGCCTCCGATGGATGCCAGGCTTTTTTAATGTTTGTCACGGGTGGCGGGCCGTCAGGCCGCAGATCGCTGGCACGCGGTAGGCTTGCTCCACCTGTTTGCTGGCCACGATCATCCATGGCGGCAAAAAACAGCTTATTTGCCGCCGCCAGCCTCGAATTCGGCGATGGCCTTGGTGAATTTGTCCATCAGGGGATTGGGCACTGCCAGCGACAGCTGGTAATGGGTGATTTCCAGTTTGCCGGCCGTGTGTTGGAGCACGCCGCTGGCCTGGCACACGCCCATTTGCGTCTTCAACTGTTCGTCAAACCACGCATAGCGCTGGTCCGGCGACCAGTAGACATTGCGCTTGATGGCGGTGAAAGCCCAGGCTTTCTTGCGGTCGAAGAACGGCTTGGCCCAGACGCGGAATTGTTCGCGGGTCCACACTTCCGATTGATCCGTGCCGATATAGATCCCGTCCGGCGCCATCTTGTCGAAATACACCGGATCAGCCTTGGCCGCATCGGCGTGCCACTGGTCGACAAAGGCATTGATCTGCTGGCGGAAGGTGGCATCGTCCGCAGCCCCGGCGGCGAAGGTGCAGCAAGACAGGCACAGCGCGGCGAACCAGTGTTTCATGAGCATTTTTCTTTTCCGATCAGAGCCGGTCAGCATACACCATGGGTGCGGGGGGCTGGCTGTATAATCTGCCAACCCGCATGCCGGTATGTCCGGCTAGCATTCTCCCCACCACTAAAGAACAACATGGCTTCATCCAACGATAACGTCAGCATGGCGCTGTTCTGCGACTTTGAAAACGTCGCTCTGGGCGTGCGAGACGCCAATTACGAAAAATTCGATATCAAGCCAGTGCTGGAGCGCTTGTTGCTCAAGGGCAGTATCGTGGTCAAGAAAGCGTATTGCGACTGGGACCGCTACAAAGGGTTCAAGGCCGCCATGCACGAAGCGAACTTCGAGCTGATCGAAATCCCGCACGTGCGCCAGTCCGGCAAGAATTCCGCTGATATCCGCATGGTCGTCGATGCACTCGACCTGTGCTACACCAAGTCCCACGTCAACACCTTCGTCATCATTTCCGGCGATTCCGACTTTTCGCCGCTGGTGTCGAAGCTGCGTGAAAACGCCAAAAAAGTTATCGGCGTCGGCGTCAAGCAATCGACATCGGACTTGTTGGTGGCGAACTGCGACGAATTTATTTTCTACGACGACCTGGTGCGCGAAAGCCGCCGTGCCGACGCCGCCAAGCGCGATACGCGCGAAGGCCAGGGCGCCAAGCGTACGCCGGAAGAGGAAAAGCGTCGCCGCGAAGAAATGGACAAGCGCCGTACCCAGGCCGTGGAAATGGCCGTGACCACGTTCGACGCGCTGGTGGCGGAGCGGGGCGATTCCGGCAAGATCTGGGCCTCGGTGCTGAAAGAAGCCATCAAGCGCCGCAAGCCGGACTTCAGCGAGTCGTATTACGGCTTCCGTACCTTCGGCAACCTGCTGGAAGAAGCCCGTGCCCGTGGTTTCCTGGAATTCGGCCGTGATGAAAAATCCGGCGCTTATGTTTACCGCAGCTCCGGCGTGCCGGCCGCGGGCGCCGAAGCCACCGCCGATGGCGCGGCGCCGGACGCAGCGTCCGCGCCGGTCGCGCAGGGTGACGCCGTGGACGGCGCGCAGGGTCGCAATGAAGGTGGCCGCCGTGGCCGCAGTCGTGGCCGTGACCGCGACCGCCGTCCATTCCCGAATGCCGGCCGCGTGAACGAAGACGTTGCCACCGACATGCAACTGGCGCAGGATGAAAACGCCTATGCGCAAGCGGAGGCGCAGCATGCGGCCGAGGACGCGGTATTGGCCGAACATCCGGACGCCGCCGCGCGAGGCGTGGGCGCAGTGGACGCTGTGACGCACACCGAAGACAGCGTGGTTGCCGAAGGCGCCGCAACGGCGGTGGACGCGGCGCCGCAGGCGCAATCGGCGGAGCAAGGGCGACGCAAGCAGCAGAAGCTGCCGGCGCGCGCCGCCAAAGCCGCCAAGATGAAGGCGCAGCAAGTGGCCGCCCAAGGGGGCGCGGTACAAGCGCCTGCCGTGCAGGACGTGCCGGTGGCCGAGGTGACGGCTGATGTGACGGCTGAAGTGGCCGCGAAGGTGGCTGCTGAGGTTGCCACTGATGTTGCCGCCGATGTGGCCACTGATGTTGCCGCTGATGTGACCGCGAAGGTGGTGACCGAGGCAGCTGCGGACATTGCGGTTCAGGATGCGGTGGCAGCGGCGGACGCTGCCACCGCCAAGCCGGGCGCCAAGGGCGAAAAAGGGCGTGGCCGCGCACCGGCCAAAGGACGCGGCGGCAAAGGCACGGCGCGCACCGCCAAGCCGGAAGCGGCGGACAGGGCTGTCGCGCAACCTGCGGCAACCGCACCAAGTGAACCGCCTGCACCAAACGCACAGCCTGCGCCAAGCGCAAGGCCTGCTGCAAATCCGAAGCCAGCACCAAGCGCAAGGCCTGCTCAAGCAGCATCGAGTCCCAAGCCGGCACCAAGCGCAAGGACTGCGCCGGCAGCATCAAGTGCACCGGCTCCGGTAGCGCCGGCATCGGCGTCAGGCGCAACTGCAGCGCAGCCGCAAGACGCTGCCGCCGCGCCAGTGGAGACGGCGGACGGGGCGGCCAAGCCGGCCCGCAAACCGTCCACCCGCGGCCCGCGTCGTCCGCGCAAGCCGGACGCCAAGCCGGACGCCAAACAGGGCGACTGACCAGCGCCCTGGTACGCCGTGCATGGCAGGCCGTTGTTGCGGCCCGCCATGCACGGCCGTACAGATTTACTGTCGTGCACTTTGCTGCCATACTGCCAACTCGTATAAACACGTTGGCAGCGCTCCCGCACTGCCCAAGCTGGCGGCGCGCATGGCAATCCTTTCCGAGATCACCCTTTATCCCATCAAATCCTGTGCCGGCATGGCGCTGCGTTCGGCGACCGTGACCCGCGCCGGGCTGATGACGGAGCAGATTTACGACCGGGAATGGATGGTGGTTGACGAAAATGGCCAGGCCATGACGCAGCGCGAACATCCGCGCATGGCGCTGATCGTGCCGAAACTCAAAGCCGATACGCTGGAATTGCGCGCGCCCGGTATGCTGCGCCTCGAAATCGAACTGGGTTTGCCCGATCCGGAACTGGCGCCGACGCTGCAGGTGCGAGTGTGGGACGACACCGTGCTGGCCTACGATTGCGATGCCACCACGGCCGCCTGGTTTTCGAACTTCCTCGGCGTGCCATGCCGTCTGGCGCGCTTCCACGCCCATGCCCAGCGCGCCGTGTCGACCAAATGGACCAGCGGGATGGAAGCGACAACCCTGTTCTCGGACGGGTATCCTGTCCTCGTGGCAGGCGCCGCATCGCTCGATGACGTCAACCAGAAACTGGTGGCGGCCGGACGCGCCGCGCTGCCGATGAATCGCTTCCGGCCCAATCTCGTGCTGGCCGGGCTGGACGCGTTTGAAGAAGATTATGCGGAATCGCTGCGGATCGGCGCGGTACTGCTGAAACCCGTCAAGCCATGCCCGCGCTGTCCAATGCCGTCGATCGACCAGGCCACGGGGGAATTCGGCCCCGACCCGCTCGATATCATGCAGGCTTATCGGACCAAGGAAGAAGTGGATGGTGCGATTTGCTTCGGCATGAACGCCATCGTGGTGGAAGGCGATGGACTGCGTCTGCAGGTGGGGCAGGAAATCGAGGTTACGCTGGCGTTTTAAGGGATGGACATGGCCCAATCGACAATGCCTGAACTGGCGGAAGTACTGGCGGAAAACCAGGCGCTGCGTTCGCGCATGGCGTACCTGCTGGAGCAGGCCGAGCGCAATCACTCGATCATGATGCGCCACCAGGCATTTGACCTCGATATCGTGAGCGCGGGAACGTTCCCGGAACTGGTCAGCACGATCTTCCGCAACCTGCCGATCATTTCCGATCTCGAAGCGGTCACGCTGACCTTGCTGGACGAGGATGCCGACATCCACACGGTGATGGGCAAGCTGGGCGTCAATTTCGCGGAATTCCCGGACTTGCTGTTTGCCGACAGCCTGGAGGCGCTGGGCATGGACCTGGGCGAGCGCAGCGAGGACGCCAAGCCGCCCAAGCCGCGCCTGGGCATGTACGATCCGCTGCGGCACGCGCACGCGTTCCCCAACCCACCGCAAGGACTGCAAAGCGTGGCGCTGGTGCCGCTGCTGCGCAACAAGCGCATTATCGGCAGCCTGAACCTGGGCAGCCATGACCCGACGCGCTTCACGCCCAGCATGGCGACGGACTTCGTCGAACACATGGCGTCGATCATCGCGATCTGCCTGGAAAACGTCATCAGTAACGAAATGCTGAAGTACATCGGGCTGACCGATTCGCTGACCGGCGTCTACAACCGCCGCTACATGGACCGCCGCCTGCTCGAAGAGATTTCCCGCGCACGGCGCCAGGATTACGATATCTCGTTCATGTACATCGATATCGACCACTTTAAACGCGTCAACGACACCATTGGCCACCAGGGCGGCGATGAAGTGCTGCGCGAAGTGGCGGCCCGCATCAAGAATGAGTTGCGCCTGTCCGATTCGCTGGCGCGCTTTGGTGGTGAGGAGTTCGTGGTCTTGCTGATCAACGCTAACCTCGACAGCGCCGCCTTCGTGGCCGAGCGTATCCGCGCCAGTATTGCCGCCAGCATGATCGAGGTGTCGGCCAGCGTGCGCATTTCCGTCACGGCCTCGCTGGGCGTGGCGTGCCTGGACCGCAGCATGCTCGACACGCCGGTGGAAGCGGCCGCGATGGAGTTGATCGCACAAGCCGATGCGGCGCTGTATCAGGCCAAGGATGGCGGGCGCAACCGCGTGATCAGTTTCCGGTCGGCCGCCGCATAGGGCTTACGCCAGCAACTGGCTCTCCGCCCTGGCTACCGCATCGGCCGAGCCCCGCACCACAATCACATCGCCCGCTTCCAGTTCGGTATCGCCCGTGACGCCGACGCCGCCCTTGCCGCGCCGGATTGACGCGACTTCCGCGCCGAGACCGCGCAGCCCCAGTTCCCGGATGCGTTTGCCGACGCAGGACGCATTTTCCCCCAACGGAATCGAATGCAACCGCATCAGGTCGGCGTCCTCGCCGGCATCGCTGGCGCCGTGGAACCAGCCCCGCAACGACGCGTAGCGCGCATCCCGCGCCGCCTGCACGCGGTGCACCACGCGCCGCAGCGGCACGCCCAGCATCACCAGTGCGTGCGAGGCCAGCATCAGGCTGCCCTCCATCAATTCCGGCACCACTTCGGCGGCGCCGGCCGCTTTCAGGCGGTCGAGATCGGTGTCGTCGTAGCTGCGCACAATGACGGGCAGGGTCGGCGCCAGTTCATGCACCAGGTGCAGCACGCGCAGCGCGGACGGCGTGCTGGCATAGGTGATCACCACGGCGCTGGCGCGGTAAATGCCGGCCGCGATCAGGCTTTCGCGCCGGCCGGCGTCGCCATAGGACACGTTGGCGCCGGCCGTTTGCGCTTCCTGCACCCGCTCCGGGTCCAGGTCGAGCGCGTGGTAGGCGATATTTTCATCGGTCAGTAGGGTCGCCAGGCTCTGGCCGCTGCGGCCGAAGCCGGCCACGATCACATGCTTTTGCTGCGTCATCGTGCGTGAGGCGATCTTGGTCAGCGCCAGCGATTGCATCATCCACTCGTTGCTCGATATTTTCATGACCAGCTGGTCGGACTTGGCGATGATGAACGGCGCCAGCAGCATCGACAGCACCATCGACGCCAGCACCACCTGCACGATGAAGGGCGACATCATGGCATTGCCGTCGGCCAGGTTCAACAGGACGAACCCGAATTCACCGGCCTGCGCCAGCGCCAGGCCGGTGCGCATCGACACGCCATCGGACGAGCCGAACAGCTTGGCCAAGCCGGCGATCAGCGCGAATTTCAGCAGCACCGGGCCGGCCAGCAGCACCAGCACCAGCCACCAGTTTTCGATCACCAGCTTGACGTTGAGCAGCATGCCGACGTTGATGAAGAACAGGCCCAGCAGCACGTCGCGGAACGGTTTGATGTCTTCTTCGACCTGGTGCTTGTATTCGGTTTCGGAGATCAGCATGCCGGCCACAAAGGCGCCCAGCGCCATCGACAGGCCGGCTTTTTCCGTGATCCAGGCCGCGCCCAGCGTGATCAGCAGCAGATTTAACATGAACAGCTCTTGCGAGCGCCGCTTGACGACAATGGTGAACCAGCCGCGCACCAGCTTCTGGCCCACGAACAGCAGCAGCACCAGCACCAGGACGGCCTTGCCGGCCGCCCAGGCCAGCGTTGCCACCAGGTCGTCGGGATTTTTCGCCAGCGAAGGAATCAGGATCAGCAAGGGCACCACGGCCAGATCCTGGAATAGCAGGATGCCGATGATCTTGCGGCCGTGTTCGCTTTCCAGTTCCAGCCGCTCGGTCAGCATTTTCACCACGATCGCGGTGGACGACATGGCCAGTGCGCCGCCCAGCGCAAACGCCGCTTGCCAACTGATGTGCATGCCTGGCATTTGCATCGACAAGATCCAGCCCAGGCCCATGGCGGCCACGATGGTCAGCGTCACCTGCGCCATGCCGAGGCCGAAGACGATGTGGCGCATGGCCATTAGCTTGGGTAGCGAGAATTCCAGGCCGATGGAAAACATCAGGAAGACCACGCCGAATTCCGCCAGGATATGGCTCGCTTCACTCTGCTCGGCCAGCCCCAGCGCGTGGGGGCCGATGATGATGCCGACGGCCAGGTAACCCAGCATCGGGGGCAGGTGCATCATCCTGAACGCGACCACGCCCAGTACGGCGCTGCCCAGCAGCAAGAGGGTCAGTTCAAGCGGAGAAAACATTCAGTCGTCGATCCAGGTGGCGGCGGTTCCGTTGTTATTCAGGACTGGCAAGTTTTTTGCTTACGCAATTCGGCTATACTTCCGGCATGAGTGTAACCGATGAAAAACCTATGCTGAAAGCTTTTGACAACAAGACCGCGGAGCGCGCGTTGCAACTGGCCCGCGAAACCCTGCAAATCGAGGCCGATGCCATCGTCGCCCTACACGCGCGCCTGGCGACAGACGACAGCGTGGGCAAGGCGGTCGCCATGTTGCTTAATTGCAAGGGGCGCGTTGTCGTGTCCGGCATCGGTAAATCCGGTCACATTGCACGCAAGATTGCCGCCACCCTGGCCTCCACCGGCACCCCCGCGCTGTTCGTGCACCCGGCCGAAGCCGCGCACGGCGACCTGGGCATGGTGACGGCCGAGGACGCGTTCATCGCGATTTCGTATTCGGGCGAAAGTTCGGAACTGATGGCGATCTTGCCGGTGGTGAAACGCATGGGCGGCACCCTGATTTCGATGACCGGCAAGCCGGGCTCTAGCCTGGCGCAACTGGCCGATGTGCACCTGGACGTCTCGGTCGACAAGGAAGCGTGCCCGCTGAACCTGGCGCCGACCGCCAGCACCACCGTGACCCTGGCGCTGGGCGATGCGCTGGCCGTGGCGCTGCTGGACTTGCGCGGCTTTAAGGAAGAAGACTTTGCCCGCTCGCATCCGGGCGGCGCGCTGGGCCGCCGCTTGCTGACCCATGTGCGCGACGTCATGCGCACCGGCGACGCAGTGCCGGCCGTTAAGGCCGAGACCCGCTTACCGGACGCGCTGCTGGAAATCACGCAAAAAGGCATGGGCATGACCGCCATTGTCGATGACGACGGCAAGCCGCTGGGCGTGTTTACCGACGGCGACCTGCGCCGCATGATTGAAAAAGTGCAGGACTTTAGCAAGGTGGTGATTCGCGACGTGATGCACGCCAATCCGCGCAGCATTTCGCCGGACAAGCTGGCCGTGGACGCGGTCGCCATCATGGAGCAATTCCGCATCAACCAGATGCTGGTGACCGACCACGACGGCAAGCTGGTTGGCGCCCTGCATATCCACGACCTGACCCGTGCCAAGGTGATTTAATGAGCAAGGCTTACGATCTCGGTAACGTGGCGCGCGCCGCGAAAATCAAACTGTTTATCTTCGATGTCGACGGCGTGCTGACCGATGGCAGCCTGCATTACGGTCCCGAAGGTGAAATGATGAAAACCTTTAATGTGCAAGACGGCCTGGGCATCAAGCTGCTGCAGGAAGCCGGCATCAAGACCGCCATCATCAGCGCGCGCCGTTCAGCCGTGGTGGTGGCGCGGGCGCGCGACCTGGGCATTGAATTCGTGCACCAGGGCGGCCATGACAAGCTGACCCCCTTCAAGGATTTGCTGGCCAAGACCGGCCTGACCGAAGAAGAAGTGGCCTTTATTGGCGACGACGTGGTGGATTTGCCGATCCTGTCGCGCGTGGGGTTCGCGGTGGCGGTGCCCAATGCGCGGGTTGATGTGCTGAGCCGCGCGCACCACGTGACGGAGGCCCATGGTGGCCGTGGCGCGGTGCGCGAGATCAGTGAATTCGTGCTGCGCGCGACCGGCAACTATGACCGTGTCATGGCCCAGTTCCTGGTATGAACGCAGGTAAATAACGCAGGTAAATAAGCATGCGCAAGGAAAAAACCGCTCACCGCTGGCAACTGGGATTGACCCTGACGGCCGGCGTGCTGTTGGCGTGCGGCTCGTTCTGGCTGGTGCAACTGCTGAACCGTAGCGCCGATGACTTGCAGGCCGATTTGCGCGCCAATGAACCGGATTACATCATTGAACGCTTTTCCGCGGTCCGCATGGGCCGCGATGGCAAGCCCAGTTATATCGTGTCCGGCGACAAGCTGGTGCACCGTCCGCTCGGCGATGTTTCCGATATCGAGCAGCCGGTGGTGCGCGGCATGGGCGAAGGACGCCCACCGCTCGATATTCATGCGGCGCGTGCGCGCGTGGATGAAAACAATACGCGCGTGACGCTGAAAGACAATGTGCGCGTGGAGCGCGCCGCCAACGGCAAGTCGGCCGCGATGGTGATGACGACGCAGGCGATGACGGTGTATCCGGACGAAGACCGGATGGAAACGGACCAGCCGGTGCAAGTGCAGCAGGGGGGCGCGACGATGACGGCGCAAGGCATGCGCGCCAATAACGCGACGCGCGAAGTGCACCTGCAAGGCCGTGGTGCCATCGTCTTGCCACCCAAGGCGCAACCTTAATAACACAGGGGTGCAGGGCCTTCAGGCCGGGCATCCACAGATCGGAAGTGTGATATATGGCGATGAAATATGTTGCGGCAGCGGCCGCGCTGCTGCTGGCCATGGGCGCCAGCCACGCGGAAAAGGCGGACTCGTACAAGCCGACCGAAATCCAGTACGACACGGCGGACCTCGATGACGTCAAGCAGATCCGTACTTTGCGCGGCAATGTCGTGCTGACGCGCGGCACGCTGCGCATGAAGTCCGACCTGGCGATCGTGACGCAAGATCCGGAAGGCTACCAGCACGTGACGTTGACGGGCGTGCCGGGCAAGCCGGCCACGTTCCGCCAGAAGCGCGACGGCGAGGGCGAACAATGGGTCGAAGGCGAAGCCGAGCGAATTGACTACGATGGCCGCGTCGAACTGGTCAAACTGTTTTCCAAAGCGCGCATCAAGCGCCTGGAAGGCAGCCGACCCAGCGATGAAGTGGCGGGGGAATTCATTTCCTATGACAGCCGCAAGGAATACTTCAGCGTGCGCAATACCGTGAGCGGTGACAGCAAGCCGGGCGCGGGCCGTGGCACGATGGTGATTCAGCCGTCGGCCAAGCGGCCACCGCCGGATGGCGCACCGCAGCCTGAGGCGGGGAAATAAGATGGCGCAAGTTCAAGCTGCGGCGCCCACCGCCAACTGCGGCAGCACCCTGCTGGTGCGCGGCCTGCAAAAATCGTATGGCAAGCGTCAGGTGGTGCATGACGTGTCGCTGCAAGTCGAATGCGGCGAAGTGGTGGGCTTGCTGGGACCGAACGGCGCCGGCAAGACCACGTCGTTTTACATGATCGTCGGCCTGGTGCCGTCCGATGCCGGCAGTATCGACATTGCCGGCCAGGACGTGTCGTCGATGCCGATCCACCAGCGTGCGGCGCTGGGCCTGTCCTACCTGCCGCAGGAAGCGTCGGTCTTCCGCAAGCTGACAGTGGAAGAAAATATCCGCGCGGTGCTGGAGATCCAAAAGGTCAACGGCAAGCCGCTGGCGAAGGCAGACATCGATGAGCGGCTGAACCGGCTGCTGGCGGACCTGCAGATCGAGAAATTGCGTGAAAATCCGGCGCTGTCGCTGTCTGGCGGCGAGCGCCGTCGCGTGGAAATCGCACGCGCCCTGGCCACCAATCCGCGCTTTGTGCTGCTCGATGAACCGTTTGCCGGGGTTGACCCGATTGCCGTCATCGAGATCCAGCGGATTGTCCGTTTCCTCAAGGAGCGCGGGATTGGTGTGCTGATCACTGACCACAATGTGCGCGAGACGCTGGGTATTTGCGACCGCGCGTACATCATCAACCAGGGCGCCGTCCTGGCCTCGGGCCGTCCGGACGACATCATCGCCGACGAATCCGTGCGCCGCGTCTACCTGGGTGAACATTTCCGTATGTAGAAAATTTGATGAAACAGTCACTGCAACTCCGCACTTCGCAGCACCTTGCTCTGACGCCACAATTGCAGCAGTCGATTCGCTTGCTGCAATTGTCCACCCTGGAGCTGCATCAGGAACTGGAACAAATCCTCGGCGAAAACCCGCTGCTGGAGCGGCTCGACGATCCGCTCGACCATTCGGTGCGCCTGCTGGCCGACGGCGCCATCAGCGCGCCGGTGCAAAATGGCGCCGAAGCCACGCCGGACACGCTACAGCCACCGTCGGAGGGCCCCGCGCCGGCCGATGGTGACGCTCCGCAGGACGGCGCCGCCGAGGGCGGCGATGGCGACGCTGCCGGCGCGGCCGACGGCGACAGCGACTGGAGCGATGTCGGTCGGGCCAAGGGCCCGGATGACGACGATTCCCGTCCACAAATCGAAGCCAGCCATTGCACGCTGCGCGAACATTTGCTCGAGCAAATGCGCGTGACGGTGACGCAAGAGCGCGACCGCATCCTGATGGAGCTGATCATCGATGCGCTGGACGACAACGGTTACCTCGAAGAAACGCTGGAGGAAATCCATGCCCGCCTGCCGGAAGAGGCCGAGGTGGATCTGGATGAGCTGCGCACATCGTTGACCTTGCTGCAAAGTTTTGATCCGGCCGGGGTGGGGGCGCGCAGCGCGTCCGAATGCCTGGCATTGCAAATCAAGCAAATGCCGCATGTGCCGCTGGTCACGCGCCGCATGGCGCTGGTGATTGTCGACAAGCACCTGACCTGGTTTGCCCAGCGTGAATTCAACAAGCTGAAAAAAGCCCTCGATTGCGATGATGAAGACCTGCGCGAAGCGCAAGCGGTGATCCGCCTGTGCAATCCGCACCCGGGCGCCGAATTCGCGTCGGACGTGTCGGATTACGTGGTGCCGGACGTGATCGTGAAAAAAGCCCGCAACGGCTGGGCCGTGACGCTGAACAACGACGTCATGCCGCGCCTGCGTGTCAACGCGATGTATGCGAACTTGCTGAAGCAGGGCAAGAGCGAATCCGCGATGGGCGCACAGTTGCAGGAAGCTAAGTGGCTGATTAAAAACATGCGCCAGCGCTTCGACACGATCTTGCGCGTGGCCCAGGCCATCGTTGAGCGGCAAAAGAATTTCTTCTCGCACGGGGCGGTGGCGATGCGCCCCCTTGTGTTGCGTGAAATTGCTGATACACTGGGTCTACACGAGAGCACTATTTCTCGCGTAACAACTCAAAAATATATGCTGACGCCCCATGGCATGTTTGAGTTGAAATACTTCTTTGGCAGCCACGTCGCAACAGAAGCAGGAGGAGAGGCATCCTCCACGGCGATACGGGCGCTGATTGTGCAATTAACAGGAGCAGAAGACCCTAAAAATCCATTATCCGACAGTAAGATTGCGGACATGCTGGGGGAACAAGGCATGGTAATTGCGCGACGGACTGTTGCCAAATATCGCGAAGCATTGAAAATCCCACCCGTTAGTCTGCGCAAAGCTCTGTAGTGTTACCGGGTTCCCCTGCGCACCACAGTATCACTGTGATACGTACGAACCTTCATCTTTAGGAGTGTGTATGAATCTCACCATCAGTGGACATCATCTCGAAGTGACCCCCGCGATTCGCGAATACGTGCAGACCAAATTGGAACGCGTAAAACGTCATTTCGATCAAGTAATTGATATTGCTGTCATCCTGACTGTAGATAACCTCACCGAGAAAGAGAAAAGGCAAAAAGCCGAAATTAATTTGCGAATGTCGGGCAAGACCGTGTACGTGGAAAGCTTGGCGCAAGACTTGTACGCCGCCATCGATACGCTGGTCGACAAACTGGATCGTCAGGTGATGAAATATAAATCCAAAGTACAAGACCATAGCCACACCGCGATCAAACACCTTCCGGACAATTACGACGAGTCGGCCGCCACCGCATAAGCGGTCCCCGATCCTCGGACGAAAAGGGCGCATTGGCGCCCTTTTTTGCGCCGGTACGATTCCCATGGCGACGCTACAATAGCTTTCTTTCCACTGAGCGATGCCTGCCATGAGCGAACCTGCCGCAACCCATGTCCTGACCAGTATCAGCAACGCTACCGGCGTTATTACGCTGGACCGACCGAAGGCCTTGAATTCCCTGTCGCTCGACATGGTGCGCGCCCTGACCGGCACCTTGCTGGCCTGGCGCGACGATGCGCAGGTGGCGGCCGTGGTGATCCGCAGCAGCAGCGAAAAAGCCTTGTGCGCGGGCGGCGATATCCGCTTTTTCCACGATGCCGGCAAGGCCACACCGCAGGGTGGCAGCGCGTTGCTGGAAGATTTCTTCACTGAGGAATATGCGCTGAATCACCTGATTCATCACTACCCAAAACCGTATATCGCCATCATGGATGGCGTGGTGATGGGCGGCGGCATGGGCATTGCGCAGGGCGGCCCCGGCTGCGGCGTGCGGATTGTCACCGAGCGCACCAAGATGGCGATGCCGGAAGTGGCTATCGGCTTGTTCCCGGATGTCGGCGGCAGCCATTTCCTGTCGCATGCGCCGGGCCGGCTGGGGCGCTACCTTGGCGTCACCGGCGTCACGGTGGGCGCCGCCGATGCGCTGGAAGTGGGCCTGGCCGATCATTTCGTACCGGTGGCGCAATTGCCGGCGCTGGCCAGCCTGATGGCGGCCACGCCGGGTGCGCAGTTGGCGCAGGCGATCGCTGATTTTGCCGCGCCGTTCCGTGCCCAGGCCGGTGTGGCCGTGACGGCAACCGAGCGCGAGGCGATCGAGCGCCATTTCGCGCCGGACAGCGTGCCGGCCATGATGGCGTCGCTGGCAGCGGATGGCGGGGCCTTCGCACAACAGACGCTCAAGCTGATGCAAGGCCGTTCGCCGCTGATGATGTGCGTGACGCTGGCGCTGCTGCAGCGTGGCGCGTCGCTCGGCGTGGCGGACTGCCTGCGCATGGAGCGCAACGTGGTGCGCCGCAATTTTGAACACGGTGAAGTGCTGGAAGGCGTGCGCGCGCTGGTGATCGACAAGGACCATGCGCCGCAGTGGTCGCCGGCCGCGTTGGCCGACGTGACGCCGGCCATGGTCGAGCGCTTCTTTGAACCGGCCTGGCCGGCCTGGGCCCATCCGCTGCGGCATTTGGCGTAATCCGCCATGCCTGCCGGATGACGCGCGCTGCGCTAATCCGGCCTACCGAGTTAAGACTGTTCGCGGTGGCGCAATACCACGCGCTCGCTGTGATGGAAGTGCCGCGCCAGCCGTTCCGCCATATAGACCGAGCGGTGCTGGCCGCCGGTGCAACCGATCGCCACCGTCAGGTAGCTGCGGTTGTCGCCTTTGAACGAAGGCAGCCACTTGGTAATAAAGTCGCGGATATCCTTGAACATTTCCTCGGCGCTCGGCTGCGCATCGAGGAAGGCAATCACCGGCGCATCGCGCCCCGTCAGTGGCCGCAGCGCGAGGTCGTAATACGGATTCGGGATCGCGCGCACGTCGAACACGAAGTCGGCATCGAGCGGCACGCCCAGCTTGAAGGCGAACGATTCAAAGAACACCGTCAGCGGCGCATTCTCGCTTTGCACCAGGTCTTTGACCCAGGCGCGCAGTTTATTGGCGCTCAATTCCGATGTGTCAATCACGTGGCCCAGCTGCTCGATGGCCGACAGCCGTTCGCGCTCTTCCAGGATGCATTCGATCAGGGTGCGGCGCGCGGCCGGGTTGTGGCCCGGTTTTAATTCATGCGACAGCGGGTGGCTGCGGCGCGTTTCCGAGAAGCGGGCCACCAGGGAATGGGTGTTCGCGGTCAGGAACATGATTTTCACATCATGGCCCTGCACGCGCAGGTCGCTGACCACGCCGGGCAGGCTGGCCAGCGATTGGGAGCTGCGTGCATCGACCGCCACCGCCAGCGCCTGGGCGCCTTCATCGGTCAATTGGGTGACCAGTTGGGCCAGCAGCGCGGGCGGCAGGTTATCGACGCAGTAGTAGCCCGTGTCCTCGAGGACGTTCAGGGCGACGGATTTTCCAGAGCCGGATATACCGGTAATGAGTACGATTCGCATAGGTATTGATCATACCTCAATGCCAACGGATAGTGCTCACCGATCCGCCGCAGTCGGTCGCGTTTAATCGCCCGACATGGCCTGGCGCTGGCGCTCCATGAATTCCTGTAGGGTATCGATGCCGCGCAGTTGAAGAATGGTATTGCGCACCGCGGCTTCCAGCAGTACCGCGATGTTGCGGCCAGCGGCCACCGGGATCACGACCTTGCGGATCGGCAGGCCCAGCACATCTTCGGTCGGGAACTGGAACGGCAGGCGCTCGACTTCTTCTTCCAGCGCGGAGCGGCGCACCAGGTGCACGATCAGTTTCAGGCGCATCTTGCGGCGCACGGCGGTTTCGCCAAAGATGGCTTTAATGTCCAGCAAGCCCAGCCCGCGCACTTCCAGCAAGTTTTGCAGCAGGGCGGGGCAGCGGCCTTCGATCATATTGGGCGCGATGCGGGCAAACTCCACCGCGTCATCGGCCACCAGGCCATGGCTGCGGGAAATCAATTCCAGACCCAGCTCCGATTTGCCGAGGCCGGAGTCCCCCGTGATCAGCACGCCCACGCCCAGCACATCCATGAACACGCCGTGCATGATGATGCGCTGCGCCAGCTTCTTGGACAGGTAGACCCGCAGGAAGTCGATCACCTGCGCGGCCGGCAGCGGGGTGGAAAACAGGGGGATGTTTTTTTCGTCGCAAATCGCCAGGATGTCCGGTGGCGTTTCCAGGCCTTGCGCAATGATCAGCGCGGGCGGGCCGCCGGCAATCAGTTCGCCGATCACATGCGCGCGCGTCAGCGATTTCAGGCGCTGGTAGTAATTGATTTCCTGGTGCCCGAAGACCTGGATACGGCCCGGGTGGATGGTGTTCAAGTGGCCGACCTGGTCGGCGGCGGACGCGACGTCGCCGGAAATCAGGCGTTCGCCGCCGGGAAACCCGGCGAACCACCCCAGCTGCAAACTTTCACGATTGTCGTCGTACAGGCGTTGGATCGTCAGTGGCGTTTGCAGCATGGTTGTTCAGTTCAGGATGGCAACCTTGATAGTTTAACCTGCTGCCTGCAGAGTTGGTTGCCAATTCACGATCCGCGTATAAACCGATTGCGGATCGGGATCGGTCGCCAGCGCCGTGCGGAACCCGTCATCGGAAAACATTTCGGCGATTTCCGACAGGATTTCCAGGTGCTGCTGCGTCACGTGATCGGGAATCAGCAGGAAGAACAGCAGGCTGACCGGCTTGCCGTCGGGCGACTCGAAGGGAATCGGCTCGGCCAGGCGGACAAACGCCGCCAGCGGCGATTTCAAGCTCTTCATTCCTTTAATGCGCCCGTGCGGTACCGCCACGCCGTGACCCAGTCCGGTCGACCCGAGGCGCTCGCGCGCAAACAGGTTGTCGGAGACAGTCGAGCGGGCGATGCCGCAATTGTTTTCAAAGATCAGGCCGGCTTGCTCGAAGGCTCGTTTCTTGCTGGATACTTCTAAATCCAGTTGAACGTTTTCGAGTGAAAGGATTTTGCTCAGGTTGTTCATAACGCGACGTGGAATGGTGCGGCGCACAAAGGTGGCTTGCGAGCAGAATTATAGGCTTGTTTTTCAGCCGTGTAACATGAATTCGCGCGTGCCGCAGTCCGCCATAGGCCGGGCGTGGCCTTGTTAAAAAAACACTGGCACGGTTGATAGCTTTCCGCACGCACTTTTCAAGGTAAACGCCAGATATCTACCTGAGAGAATGCGGTTTCGCCAATTTTTCAACGTCTACTTGAGTTAACGGCAGCAGCTTTGAAAACTGCAATAATTCTTGATTCATTGTAAGACAATTTTGAGGCAGGTGATACATGGCGGCATGTCCGTGCGCTAAAGACGGACTCATTCCGGAGCACAGGATAGCCGGGGACGCACGTGATGCAACGCGCAGATGGGGGCGGCATCGTCGCGCCGCAAGGGGGGGCGGGGGAACCCCGCCCCCAAGGGGGGAGATAGAGCTTAAAACCCCGCCCCCAAGGGGGGAGATAGAGCTTAAAACCCCGCCCCCAAGGGGGGAGATAGGGCTTAAAACCCCGCCCCCAAGGGGGAAATAGAGCTTAAAACCGGGCGGGCTTCGGCCTGCTGTTTTTAGCGTGCGCGGGCGTACTTGGCCCAGAAGCCGCGCGGCTCGGTGCCGGCGTCGTTGCCAGG
>JAIENA010000118.1 GCA_019751755.1 Burkholderiaceae bacterium
AAGAGCGTGGTGCGCGATGTCGGCACCGCGCTGGGCGTCGATCTGGCCATCGTCGATAAAGTCGCCAAGGCCAGCAGCAGCTGGGGCGGCACGGCGCAACTGCGCGAACGCATGGCCGCCTGCGGCCTCGATGCCAACTCGCCACTGGCCGAACAATGGGCCATGCTGACCGAACGCATGCTGCTGTTCCCACGGCACATGAGCCAGCACCCGGGCGGCTTCGTGATCTCGCAAGACAAGCTGTGCCGGCTGGTGCCGGTCGAAAACGCCGCGATGGCGGAGCGTACGATTATCCAATGGGACAAGGACGACATCGATGCGTTGGGCCTGCTGAAAATCGACGTGCTGGCTCTGGGGATGCTGAGCGCGATACAGCGGGCCCTCGATCTGATCTCCCACTGGCGCGGGGCGCCGTTCGGCCTGGCCGACATTCCGGCCGAGGATCCGCAGACGTACGCCATGCTGTGCCGCGCCGATACGGTGGGCGTGTTCCAGATTGAATCGCGCGCGCAAATGGCGATGCTGCCGCGCCTGCAGCCGCGCACCTTTTACGATCTGGTGATCGAGGTCGCGCTGATCCGCCCAGGCCCGATCCAGGGCGGCATGGTCCATCCGTATCTGCGGCGCCGCGACGGCACCGATCCTGTGACGTACCCCAGCGACGAGATGCGCGTGGTGCTGGAGCGTACATTGGGCATTCCGATTTTTCAGGAACAAGTCATGCAGATTGCAATGGTGGCCGCCGGTTTCACTGCAGGCGAAGCAGACCAGCTGCGCCGCGCCATGGCGGCCTGGAAACGCAAGGGCGGCCTGGAGGCGTTTGAAGAGAAGCTCATGTTGGGGATGGCCCATAAAGGGTATCCGGCGGCGTTTGCCAGCGCGATCGTTGGTCAGATACGCGGGTTTGCCGAATACGGCTTTCCGGAATCGCATGCGGCCAGTTTTGCGCTGCTGGCGTATGCGTCGAGCTGGCTCAAATGCCACGAACCTGCGGCGTTCCTGTGCGCGCTGCTGAACAGCCAGCCCATGGGCTTTTATTCGCCGTCGCAGCTGGTGCAGGACGCGCAGCGTCACAGTGTCGTGGTACGGCCGGTCGACGTGACCATCAGCGGCTGGGATGCGACGCTGGAAACGGGGGAGGGCACGCAGCCGGCGGTTCGGCTCGGGTTGCGGGCCGTGGTCGGCTTGCGGCAGGACGCGGCCTGGCGCATCGAGGAGGCGCGCGCCGTGGCGCCAATCGCCAGCGTGGAGGACTTGGCGCTGCGCGCCCGGCTGGAAACGTCTGACTTGAAAGTGCTGGCCAGTGCCGGTGCGCTGCAGGCGCTGGCCGGCCACCGGCGCCAAGCGATGTGGGCCGCAGCTGGCAGCGCACCGGCCAAGGGGCTATTACGTGCCGCCGCCATCCTGGAGGAGGGCATCACGCTGCCATCGATGACGGAGGCGCAGGAGGTGGTGGCCGATTACCGGCACCTGCGCCTGTCGCTCGGCCAGCACCCGCTGGCCTTCCTGCGGCCACAACTGCACGCGCAACGCTTCATGCCCGCCATCGTGCTGGGGCGCTACCGCAACGCGCAACTGGCGCGCGCCGCCGGCATCGTCACGGTGCGCCAGCGGCCCGCTACAGCGTCGGGCGTGGTGTTTATCACGTTGGAGGATGAAACCGGCAACGTTAACGTGATCGTCTGGCCGGCGCTGATGGAGCGGCAACGCCGCGAGGTGATGGGCTCGCAGCTGCTTGGCGTGTATGGGCAATGGCAGGTGGCCCACAACGTTTGCCATCTGGTAGCGCAGCGGCTGGTGGACCTGACGCCGCTGCTGGGAGAACTGGATACGCGTAGCCGCGATTTCCATTGACCGGCGCCGTTAGTCGGCGGCCGGCATAACCTCGGTTCGGGTCCGATAACCCGCCTAGTTGAGCAGGGCAACCAAGCCGTCCGCCCCGCCCAGATGGGCCACGTCGACGACCACGGCGGCGTGGCCTTGATCGAGTTCGGTGCGCAGGCGCACGAGCCACGCGGCGTTGCGCTCCGCGAGCAGGATGCGCTGCACCAGCGCGCCGTCTTCCGGGGCATCGTACGTGCTCTGGACCATCGGGCCGATGGCGTCGTGATCGCCCCGGTTGACCACCGCCGCCAGCGCGTCGTAGAGCGCGGCAAGCCCTACCCTGACGTACGGCTTGAAATCATTCGACACGCTTTCGATGTTGCATTTTAGTCGTTGCTTTCACTTTGGTAGCTACAATGTATATACTAAAGTGCTTGATTAAAGAAATGTATGAATCTACAATGTAGCTACATTAGAGGGGTATATGGAATTATCAATTCAGAAATGGGGCAACAGTGCGGCAGTGCGGTTGCCGACCGAATTGCTGGGATTGCTCAAGGTTGCTCTCGGCGACAAGCTGAGCGTCAACGTTCAACCGGACGGCGTTTTGCTTAAAGCAGCAAGACCGTCGTATTCGTTGGCTGATTTGGTTGCACAGTGCGACCTTTCGGCCCCAGAGCCTGCCGATATGGCGGCTTGGTCTAGCGTAAAGCCAGTAGGGCGTGAAGCGTGGTAAGCCGAGTGAAGTTCGGGCGGGGCGATATCGTAATGGTAAACCTCGATCCAACGGAAGGTCACGAACAAAAAGGTATGCGGCCGGCTTTGGTGCTGTCAACAAGCGCATTTAATGCGTTGGGTGTAGTGCTGGTCGCACCGATTACCCAAGGAGGCGATTTTGCTCGGCATGCTGGTTTCGCAGCATCGCTATCTGGTTCCGGAACGAAAACGCAAGGTGTGGCACTGGTCAATCAAGTGCGCATGCTTGACCTCGAAGCGCGAGAAGCAAAGCGTGTCGAGACGGCGCCAGAGTTTGTTGTTGAGGATGCGCTCGCGCGTTTCCGCGCAATTACCGACTAAAGGGAAAATCGCGAATCATGAACGTGTATCAGATGTACGTCGAGTTTGGTAAGCGGCCGGGTTTTTGGCTTCGGCGCACGACATGGCCAAACACGTGCGCGAAAGTAATAGGGATGGGCGAATTGGTCGGCCGCGCGCCTTACTTCAACAACCCGGACGTGCACGCCGATATTTTCGACCTGACGACGGGAGCATTGAAGGAAGCGAACGCCATTATCCCGGTGCCCGGCACATTCAAGACGTGGCGATGGATTCAGCCGCCAGTTTGGAGCGGTGAGCCCGAGTTCGATCCAAAGGCCGAGCGCATTTTGCTGGATGTCCCGTTCGAATTGAACAAGAAGGTGAGCAGGCTTGGAGCCCGGTGGTCGGACGTTCTCGATTCGTGGTGGATCGCCGAGGATAATGCAACAGCGCTGGGCAAGCTGCTTGCTCTCGGTGTAATGCGGAAAACGTGAAGAAAAATATCCGGCGCCCTGGCGGCGGCACAGTAGCACCCACGGCCCGCGCGACGGGCCTGGTACGTTGAGAAGGTCGGCGCGGTGCCGGTCAGTGAGGAAAACAGTTATGCCATGCCCAGATCCTAGACATTGTCCACTGCGTTGGAGCGGCAGATGTAGTTTTTTGCTGGGAACGTCGTCGACTCATTCAGCAATTCGGGCCGAGTGCGACCGTGTGGGGCGCATCCCCGAAGAGGTTGTAGTGGCGCAAGAAACCTTGGAGGCGCATCTAGGAAGCCCGGCTCCGGCACCTACCTCTGGGAATAACGGCGGGCTGTAAGTTGCGCCGGACCGCCTCCCACGCGGGGCCGCTGCGCACTTTGCAATCGACGCGCTCAGGATTAACGCCAAGGAAAAGCGCAATGACCCTCGACCAAGCAATGAGCATCTATGCGGAAGCAATAGTGCCTACAACGCCAGCGGCAGGTGGCCGCGGTTGGTGGCTCCAGGTGCACAAAGAGGTCGAGGCGGACGTTGCTGCAACATCCAACGCCGCAGCGGCCGGGATAATCGATTGGTGGCACTACACTGGCGCAAGGTTGGTGACAGCCCCACGCGAGCAGCAGGCCGTATTCGAAAAGCTGCTGCAAAGATTTTGAACAACTAAGACCGGAAAAGTACATGGATTTGTTGACTCCAACCACGTCGAAGGCACTGGCCAAATCATTGACCGGTGCCGAGCTTACAAAATGCGTGCAGGACGTGATTACGTTGCAGGACAAGGACGCTCGCCCACAGCAGCACGCACGGCCCGCACGATGGACCTGGGGCGTTGAGAAGGCCAGCGTGTAGCTGGACAGCGAGGAAACGAGCATGAAACCTACGAATATCAGCCGCAATGATGCGTTAGCCGCGACTATTGCTGTCCCGAAAAAGCTACCGGCAAATCAGTTGGAATGCATCGGTGTAGTAGAAGGGTTCAATAACGACTGCGAAGTACCCGTGCAAATTAGTGCAAGGTGCCTGCCGAAAGCTGGTGAGAAGCTACGAACGTTGTGCGCTTGGCCAAGGCTAACCGCCAACGGGTTGCGACCCGACGGCGATTTACACTGGTGTGATATCACCGTTGCCGATTCTGTCGTCCGGCTCAAGAAGGTGAAATAAAGGAATTTTCCCGGCGCCCTGGCGGCGGCAAAGTAGCACCCACGGCCCGCAACGGGCCTGGTGCATTGAGAAGGTCGGCGCGGCGCCGGCCAATGAGGAAAACTCATGGTGTGTGTGCACCCCGCGAAGGCCGGAAGCCGCGATATTGAAAGCACGTGATATGAATCTCCTGAAAATCAAGTTTGAAATTCCCTATGGTGGTGAAAAACTGTCGAAGGCGGAAGTAGACCAGTTGCAGGCGACGATCTTCCATGCAGTGAATTCTACGATGATGCGGTCCCAAAAGATCGGGAACGTGGTCGAGTTCAATATGGAAATTGGGCACATGGACGATGAGATTCCCGAGGCTAGGCGCTTCGGGGAGCGTCTGATGAAGCACGGGTTGACCTTGGAGCAAGCGTCCAGACTGTCGTTGAGATACGTCCCTCAAGAACCTTACAAAGGTGAGCCTGAGAAGGCAGCCGATGCGTTCTTCTCTGAACACGGACATAAAAGTACAGGTAACTAGAAAATTTCCAACGTTGGAAACGTGCCCTGGTGGTGCCCGTCAGCCGGCCGGCGCCGGCATAAGTTAAACGCGCCTGGTGGCGCCCGAAGCGGGCCGGTAGCCTGTCAAAGAGGCGACAGCATGCATCCAATAGCACGTAAGCTCTTTTTCACAGACCGGGTTGTCGCCAAAGATTCTCTGGGGACATCCTTCGAAACAGAAGGATTATTCTTGAACTGGTTTGGCCGTAACGTTCCGTTCGTAGCTTTGGCAGTATGGGCAGGTTTCATGCTCGCCTTCGCAATCTAGGGTCTAGGGTCTAGGGAATTATGACGGTCAACGATGATGATGCGGCCTTAGAAGCTGGGTTCTACAGCGAGCAAATTGCTAAGCGCATCCAAGTTAGGGCCCAATGCGAAAAACGCGGCCTGCACTGGGCGCGATCGTGCGTTGGCACTCGTTCTGACGGAGAGGTTGCGGAATTCATGGCCGAATGGATTGGCGAGTTTGAAGAACAGCAGCGTGTTGAACAAATGGACCGGGCTCATAAACTCACTCAACGTGGTGTTGAAGCTGCGGAACAGTCGGCGGAATCGGCGGACAAATCAGTAGTTAGTGCGGGCGCATCGGCGCGTGCGGCGATTGCGTCCACGATCATTTCGTTTTTTGCTCTTGTTGTTGCAGTGGCGGCTTACCTCAAGAATTAGAGGAAAATAAATGAGCTACGAAACCGAATGCGATCACTGCAATACGAAGTTAGTTGTCATTGGGCGCCAGATGGGTGTCCCTGGAGGGCTGGAGATGGAGGAAGGTGACTGCCCACTTTGCGGCAACGTTGTGGCAAGGATTATGACAGACGGTTTTATCTCGGTGAAACTGACCGAAAAACAGCACCAATTGCTGCAGACGATCTTCAATGCATCGCGGTGGGGCCATTCATCGCCACCGGATGTTGTAGATACCGCTTGCAGCCTAATTGCCGCCGGTTTCGTTAAGCAGTCCGGAAACGATCTGCACATACCTGCAGAAGTGCAGCAGGCGCTGGCACGGATCCACCAGCCCTTGAAAGTCTAGGAATTCGCGCCAGGTGGCGCACGTAGCCGGCCGCGCCGGCGTAAGGAAAATAGCGGCGATGAGTTCATTTTCAAAGCGTCATGGTTATGGTAATGCTGTTCCAGCACCGATTACCGTGAGAGAAGAAGCACCACATGACTTTCGCGGGGTTCTGGTTGATATGGCATACGAGGGCCTTAAAAATCCAAGCGCGCTTCGCGAAATCGTGTGCCGAGTGTTGCGAGTCCGCGCCGACTCGAACAATTGGTCGGAATTCCCGAACATTGATCGCGAGGTCCGCGACTTAATCGACGAGGCTCCTTGGTACAGGGTCTACGATATCGCAGAGGCGATCTACGCCGGCTTTAGTCAGAAGCATCGGCATGACGCGGCAGCTAACTTCTCACAGGAGCTGAACGCCTATTTTGTCGAACATGGTATCGGTTGGGAACTTCACCAGGGTGAACTGCGGTACAGGGGGCCTGAAGGTTTCGAAGCGGCGGTAAAGAACGCGCATGCGGCTGTGATGCAGCACAACCATCGTACGGCGGCTAGCGAACTGCACGAAGCGCTCAACGACCTTTCCCGGCGACCTCAGCCTGATCGAACAGGAGCAGTTCAGCATGCGATGGCTTCTCTGGAGTGCGTTGCGCGTGATGTGTGTGGTAGCACTGCAACCTTGGGGGACGTGATTAAGGCACACCGAAATTTGATGCCGAAGCCGTTGGACGTTGCGATCGAAAAAATTTGGGGATTCACATCGGAGCACGGCCGGCATCTGGTTGAAGGACGTGAACCCACTGCACAGGAAGCCGAGCTCGTAGTCGGATTGGCAGCGGCACTAGGCGCATATTTGGCAAAATTGCGTCCCTAGTGATGATTAGATCGGAAAATCCGCGCCCTGGTGGCGCCGCAAGCCGGCATGAGGCTGGCGTATAAGGGAAGACCATGGATCGCCCAAACACCGCAATGGCCGCGGCCGTGAATGAAAGCCTAACAATGGCAAACCGACGTGATGCAGTAGCTCACCTGATTGCCAATCGAGTCCCGGATCGAGTGATTGCTCGGTTGCTGTCGGAGCGTGCGGATGCCGCCAAGCGGCGCGTTCAGTGCAACTAACCCTGCAAGGAAATGTATGGCAATCACCTTAGGTATTAGACACGAGCCAGTTCCTGACTTAAGCCCTCAGTTGCGCCAAGCTTACGACGATTATCAACACTTCGTTCTTCACATTCTTACGCCTGCTAAAGAGGACCTTGAGTCAAAGGTTAGAGAGAACGCGGCTACGCTCCATCAGGTATTCGGTGCAAATCTCATCGCTGCGCATAGCGTCGACTACTTGCTTGCCGTGAGAGAGGCAGCTGGCATATTAGGCGGGCGTAAGGAACTCGTCATATCGTTTGACAGGAAGTTTGCGGTCGCCGGAACATACCTGCGCAGCCGAAAAATGGAGTTGATAGATGCGATTAACAACGGGCTGAAGCACATCCGAATCGACCCCCTGCGATACAAGAGCGTTCGCGAGCAATATGGACAAATTTCATTCCAAAGCCTAGATGAGTGTGGTGGCCGCGTTATGTGTCATCTTGACGGTTATCGATTCGACTATTGCCGAGTAGTGCTTTTGCCTGCGCTGACTGCATTGTCAAGCTGGATGTTTTGCACTCCAGTGGACGTGCTGGACTTTGCAAAAGGCGACTTTGCGACCTCGGCGGGAGTAGACTTAGAAAACGTAGATGAGCTTTACGATCCGATGGACCCTTCAACAGCTATCGACCGAATGGTCGAGTTGTGCAATCCTGTGTGCCTCAACTGCGAGGAGGCTGCAGATGACTGTCATTGTGCAGAATACGTTTTTGCAGGGGAGAAAGGACAGTACGAACCCCGTTACTCAGCATCATCCGATCGGTTGCAAGCGCTGATGAATCACATCTCGCCATCTTTTCACAACGCATAGGAAAACGGCACCGCCGGCACGGCGGCCGCCAGGAAGAAAAAATTGGATCTGCATAAGAAGTTACTGATGGATTTGGCAGCGGCTGGTTGCCGCTATACGATTTCTGTCCCAAACGTTTCGGGCACCCATACGGAGTCAATCACACCTGACCAAGCACTACGCCTACTTTCGGATAAAGACTCGGTGTATGCCGAGTTGGCTGGATTGTCTGTTGCAGACTACCTGGAATGGCGGGCGCATATGGGGTCAGTTCAGTGCCGAGCAATGACCCGTGCTGGCGTGCGTTGCAAGCATGCAGTTGTAGGTGCCGTTGGACTTGAACCGTTTCAGTGGGCGGCAGTGAACAAAGACGGCGGGTATTGCCAGGTCCATGGTGGTTAAACGTTGGCGCGAAAAGATGACCGGAAAAATGGATTGAAAGCGAACTGATGCGTGTCTGTATGTTGCCCTACTCTAAATGGGTGTCTGAGATTGCGGAGTACCCACATCTACCGCTCGATATCACGACTGAACAAGCGTTCATGGAACGCTACTGGGAACCCTTTGTCGGGAAGTTGTTTGGAAAGACAGACCCAGAAATCCGTAGCGCCATTACAGCGCTGATGATGACCCTGTGGCAAGACCGGCTCACAATCCAAGTGACGCCGTAATCTGATGCCGCGATGACCCCCAACCTGATGAGAACTTTGCGTGGAACCTGTGATTGAAGTAAAAGAGGGAGTCCGGTATGTCATACTCGATTGGTTCAGTAACGAGCCACGAGCCGGCTGTCGCATGGGCCAGGTGGACAATCTGTTGGCCAGCGCCTGGCTCGACCTTCATACCGATGAAGAGGCTGATTATGATGAGACCAACCGCTTTCAAATCATCACGCCATACTATGTCAACGAAGCAGACCAACCAGCATTGATTCATACCGTGAACGGTGCCTTGGTCAAGGCAAAACCACTGCGTGTTGGCGAAACGGTGATTGTCGACTTGTTGTCGCCTCATGCACTCGTTCCGCAGCGATTTGCGAACGCCATCGTGGAACAACAAACGGACCGGTTTTCCGACTTCCTCACCTGGTGGGACGAGGCGGCAGGTGGCAAGGCTACGCCCGTGTTGGTATGGAGCACAGCCGTAGCGCCTGGGACGCAGTTATTTCCGCGCTGAGCGGCGGCCGGTCAGCTCCAACATCGCTGCAACCTCATTCGTGCTGCCTGATCGCCGCTTCAGCGTTGACGCGGTGAGCGTGCTCCGCTTGCCATTGGCCGTTGGTTTCATGCTGGTTTCCGGGATGCACGAAATTATCATAGTGATATCAAAAATCCCGCAAATTAGTTCACGAAACGGATCTGGGACTTGGCGGCGCGGCGAGCCAGGTCGAAGCCGAAGCCGCCCAGCCGGAAAAACCTCGACGAATCAATACATTCACCGAGACCTGTCTGGAAAAGACGGAAATGACACCACAATTCAGCTAAATTCCGTCCGCCACTTTTCCGCTTGCGCTCTACCAAATCTTGTTGGTACACTGTGCCTGCCGGTCCAGCCGAGTTCACGTCTCAACAGGACATCCTGCACCACCCGCAACACCAGCATCACCACTCTTGCGCTCGCTTTCGATCCGCGTGGGTAAATAACGTGAGTTACCGCGCACCGACGAAAGGATGCCGCCATGTCTTCCCACACTTAAAACGCTGTCCGCCACGCGCCAAGTTTTGACCGCGCGCTGCACCAGTATTTCCTTCAGCTTGACTCCAGCTGCTGGTTGCCGCCGTCGGCAGCCAGCCTAATTGAACTCGCGTGGGTCACGCAAAAGCATGTCCCCGCACCCCGATGAAAGGATGACACCATGTCAGCCCCATTTTCTACGCTCGCCCATACCCTGCGCCCGATGCTTGCCGCCTATGGTATGCCCTTGAGCCTCGGCCATACCCATCAGCTGCTGGCGGCCGCCTGCGGCTACCAAAGTTACGCCGCTTGGCAGAAGGCCAAGGATGAGCCGGATACTTTCGATCCCAGCATGCATTGGCTGGTCGACCGCAACCAGATCCTGTCGCGCGCCCGCACGCTGGCATTGACATTCGACGTGGACCAGTTTATCCGCGCTCTGGACATGGCATCTCACGAACTGCGGGGCGCCACCGTGCACGCCAGTGCGGCAACCTTGCACGAACAGTTTGTGGTGGAAGCGCAGCAAGCGGCAGAGGAGGATGATGCTGTGGGCAACCAAATGGCCGACACCAACTGCTACGGGCCGTTTGAAGCCTGCCTGGAAGCCACCACCGTAATGCCAGATGCATTGCCTTCGATCAGCGAAGCGCTGCGGCTTGAGTTTGCTGGCCAAGTACAGGGCGATTCGGATCCCGAGCGCGGATTTTCCGGCGATTCCGTCAACGTCACGGTCGAAGTGCGCTTGATTATGCGTGGCCGGCGCCTGGCCGGCGGCATGCCGGTGATGCGTGTACTCGAAGCGGCGTTGGACTGGTCATGGGCCGGCAGTGACGAGGACGATGCTCCGCGTCTCAGTTTTGCCGAAGCCCTGGCCTTTGAATTGAACATCACGGAGGAGGATGCGCAGGCCCTGCAGGATGCACAAATCCTCCCGCATGAAACCAGTTCCGGTGACGACGTTGGAGTGATTATTGACCTGACCCACTGTGCACGCCAGGATGTGGCCAGGCGGGTGGCCATGGCACATGGCGGTATGCAAATCGTGGTGCTGGGAGGCAGTTTTGATTACCTGCAGGCGGAAGTGGACTAACTGACGCATCGTTTCATCGTGCTGATGGTCACGTTCCCTTGACCATCAGCGAAACAAGGGCGCAAGGCCATGTTCATCAATTCCACGGCCAGCCACTCAAGGCCGGTCAATGCCAGCATCAGAGCGGCCGCAAGCAACGCAAGTGTTAAAACGCGAAAGTGATCTGGCGTTCATGGCCTTTGCGGATGAGTGTAGACGGAATGCGCCGCCGGGCGAAATCTAGAACTAAATTCGCCCGCACCTCGGCTGTAACAAATCAAGCTGGCGCTGGCATATCGAACGCTTCGTGATCGCCTTCTGGGACTTCCACCGGGTCGTCTTCGAGCGGAAGCACATTGGCGTCAATCCAGCTGCTCAGGGTGGTTCGTCCCTGCCAGCCGGCGGTTTCGCGCCGCAAGGCCTTATCGATCTCGAACCAGTTCCAGTGCGCACCGGGCGCCACCGGCTCAAGACTTTGGCGCGTGGGGTATTGACCGTGAGCGGTCGCGTAGCTCGACACCCAGGCGTAGAGATTCCCGGGCGACAGTATGCGATAACCTGGATATACGTCGTCTAGCCACTCGCTCAGCGTTGTCTTTACCGGCCAGCAGTACGAGCCGGCCACCATCGCCGAATTGATCCTCTTCCAGGTCCAGGCGCTTTCGGTGGCCACCGGCGCATTACTCTCCTTCGTTGGAAAGACGGCGTGCAATGCTAGATAGTCTTCCACCCACGTGCGCACATTCGCCGGCGTCAAGATGCGTTCGGCAGGAAAAGTCGTGTCGAGCCACGCGGCGAGGCTGTCGGCCGCAGACCAGCGCCATGCGCCGTTGCGGAATGAGCGGTTGACCTGCGCCCAGGACCATCCTGTGCCCGCGATTACGCCAGATGCTATGGTGGGAAGCGCTCGCATGTGCTCGCGGGCATATTCATCAACCCAGGATCGAAGGCGCTGTTCAGGCACCTCGACGAAGTCTGGGTAGCGTTTTTCCAGCCACTTGGCAAGACTCCAGCCACATTGACGCAGCGCGTTATCCAATTGGGTCCAGGTTAAATTAAAGTCCGCAACCTTGCCGGATTCCCGGTAAGGGAAGGCACCGTCATGTTCAGCACGGTAGGCATCCACCAGATCGGGGATCATGTTGGTACGAAGAGTGAGCTGGGCGGCCGGCTTCTTTCGGTCGAGTGGAAACTGTTCGTCGAGCCAAGTTGAGAGGGAATCGCATTTTGTGAACGCGATCTGGCGCTTACGCAGTGCGTCGTTCAGGCTCATCCATGTGCGGTTGGCACCGGGAATCTGGCCGGATGCGACATGCGGGAAGGCGCCATCGTTTGATTCGCGATGTTTTTCTACCCATGCGCGCATGCCTGCGCTTGTGTACGGCGCCACGTAACGTTCGGCGGGATAGGCTTCATCGAGCCATTTGCTGAGTGTTGTGCCGCCCGGAAAGCCACAGTTGCCGCCACGGAACCTGTAGTCGATCGTACTCCATTCGAGGCCAGGGAGCGCGTAGCCGTCGTGCACGGTTGGAAAGCGACCATGCTCGACTAGGTATGCGTCGACAGCCTGGCGTAGCTGCTCAATGTTGATTACTGTCATGCGATGCCCATTCCCAAGCTATTTTCCTCGTTGTCATAACCTTCGCCATCGTCTTCCAGAAAGTCGTGCTGACCGAAGTCTTGCATGGCGTGCCAATGCGCGTCCGGGCCCGTGATGTCGTTGGCCGTCACCAGGTCGAGCCAAGCGGCCATGCGATCATCGACGGGCTCTGCCTCCACCGGGAGCAGGGACGGAGTGTGGGCCACCTGGGCGCCGGCAGCAGCAGCCCGGTTCCGCTCCACCCAGTTGAGCATGTATTGCCCTCGAAGCTCCATGTTCCGGCCGGTCGGGTGGTCCTTGCGCGCCGCGAAGTCCCACCCCATCGAGTCGATACTCGCGATGCGCGGATGTTGGCCCAGGTGCTCCAGGCTTTTCCCCTTGACGCCGAAGAGGTGGAAACGCGTGTGCGCGGGAAGGATCTTGTCGAGCGCATCGATCACGGCGAACACCCCGACGTCACCATGCAGGTTCCGCCGGCACATCGAGCCGACTCCGATCAAATCGGGCCACTCGAACAAAGGTATGCGATCGGCGCACCAGACATACTGGGCCGGGGTCCACCCCTGCAGGACTGGCATAGGTGCGCTTAGACCTCGATCGGCGGCAGCGCGGCGCAGCTCGCTGAACATGCGGACCGTCTCTGCCACGCGAAACATGACCCCCGCCTTGTCGCCTGCAATTTCCGGTTCGACGCAATGGTCCATCGATGCAAACCAGGCCCAGTCATAGGACTCGACCAGATTCAGGTACTGCTCGATCGACCACGGGTAGCCCCGATACTTCGCCGCCGCCACAAAGCCCGCACTGTCGAGTGCTGCGTCGAGGCCGCCAAAATGGCCGCGATCAGGCGCGCGCACACTGGAGATCTCGCCCGACGGGGCGCGCCGCATGAATGCGTTCGCCGAGAAGAGGACCGGTAGGCCGGCGTCTCGGGCGATTTCAATCAGACGGCCACCTGGTAGCGGAACGCCGGCGCGGATGAGGGCAGGGGTGCTCATTCAGCACACCAATCGTCGAAGGCCAGCAAACGGCGATCGCGGGCATCTTCAGCGGTGCGTCGTGCGACGGTGCGCTGGCGGGCGATCGCCGCATGGGTCTCGGCCGACATCGGTGGCGCGACCATGATCGAGCGTAGCGAGGCCTGATTCTCGCCGCGCTCGATGTCGCGGTGCTGCGGCGTTTTGGGCGAGATATGCGCCATCATGCGCCTCTCGGCGCCGCTACCGGCGCTGTGAGCAGCTGGAAAATGGCCATCTCGGTGTCGTTGGCGCTGGAAAGTGCGATGGCGATCGCCACCAGGTCCTCAATCGAGCCGTTTGACACGTGTTCACTCACCCAGGCTTCTGCCCCGGCGACCGCGTTCTCTTGATCAGCCGGGGCGTCCGTGGTCGCATTCGCCGCAGCGGCAGCGAGGTTGCCCTTAGCATTGTCGACCACATCCCAACGGAACTCGTCCGCGATGTCGCCGCCGCCGGCGTCCAGCTCGCTGGCCAATTGGCTGATTAGGAGGCCGTGCAGCACCTTGGTGAATGCAATCTCGCGCTCGAACTGGGCGATCGCGGCGTTGCGGCATTCCGGCGCCGCCCAGTCGGGCATCTCGGCCGCGAGTTGGAAACCCTCGGCCGCCGGCGACTCGATGACGTGGGTGTTTGCGGTCAGGAGGCTGTCCTGCACGTCCGCCAACTGCGCGCGGCCGGCGTCGACGTAACCGCGGTGGGTGTGCATCTGCATGGCCACCAGGTGATGCGAGATGGTGTCGAAGACGATCCGCACATCCGTAGGCGGGCCATCGGCGGCGAAGATGTGGGACCAGTTCCCGACGATGTACTGGCCGGAGCCGGCTGCAGGCGCCTTATCGACGGAGCCGGTCGTGTGCTGGCCGGGTAGGGTAGGTTCAGTGTGTTGGTTCGCCATTTTGTGTACTCCGAATCAGGTTGCTTGACGCGAGCTAGTGTAGGGATCAGGTGGAGGCGTGGTTGCAAGGGCATAATTTGCGAGAGCAAGCAGGGCGATCGTATATTCGGCTGCGAGAAGCGGTAATCGTTATCGCTCAATTTTTAAAGGAAGAGAAATGGCGCAGCCTGTTCACCCAATTGCCGAGCCGTGCGCGCTGGTGCGCACGGTTACTCCAGAGGCCCTGGCCGTCGCGTACTAGCATTTATTCCCGGCGGAATCGCGCCGTATCGATCCGAGCACCTTCGCGGAGTCCTGGCTGCGGAAATATGAAGCAAATCCGGCGGAGTGCATTTCCACCATTGGAGACCAGCGCCAGATCACCCTGGCCTTATTCAGTGCACTGCGTCTGCCGATGCCTAATACGACCGAGATGGCCGTGTTTTTGGCTACCGATCCTGACCTGGAAAGGAAACCGACCGAGATCGTCTACGTCAGCGCGATGACACTGGATGACATCAATGTCGACCTTCTCGTGCGAGCGATCTCGCGCGAGCACGCCGAGCTCGTGTGGCGCGATCATTTCGACGGCTGGGATTTGCCCGATCGTCCCCGGTTGATCACGACAATTCCGGTGGAGGGCGCGCCGGGCCCGATCGGCTGGGACATCTTGTTTCCTGATATCGAAGAGGGTACCGAAGACGATAGCGAAACCCTGGCTCCATCCGTTTAATCCGCGCCGAAGATGTGTCCACGTTATACCAATAAAGGGATTCCACGCGCCTTATTGGACCAGCGCAGCAATCTAGTCCGACCAGGCGCTGCGCGCCGCCTTATCGGACCAACTTGAGGCCGCCGGATGGGTTCTGCTGGAGCCGAGGCACACCGCGATCGCGATGAAAACCTACCCGACGGCAGTCGGCCCGAAGGACGCGCACGCATACATCGCGGACTTCGGGCCCGGTGAAATGAGCTACGTCCTGCAGGGCGTGTACTAAAGCGAAGGTTCGAATGTTCTCAGCGCGCATGGAGTGCTACTCCCGAAAGATGCCTCTGGTTTTAACTGCACTCCTGTGGTTCGTGGATCGCTTACAACGGCCGCTTCGCTAGCTGACCAAGCATCGAAATGCCTAGAAGGATGTGAAACTTTCTGTTTCGCAATGGCATAATGCACGGACACTAATCTTGTCGGGCTAAGTCCACCAGCCTGCTAGCCTATCGACATGGAACTTAAAGCCCATTTTTCTAACATCCATAAAGTGATCATCGGTCACCTAGAGCAAGCTCAATCTGAAATCGTGGCGGCGATCGCCTGGTTCACGGACCGTGATATCTTCGAGGTACTTTGCAAGAAAGCCTGTTCAGGAATCAAGGTGTCGGTCGCCTTAATCGGTGACGAGATAAATCGAGGACCCGGTGGGCTGAATTTCCAGAGGCTCAGTAATGTTGGTGGCCAGGTGATATTTTTGCAGCCCGGCAGCCGGCACGAGCGGACTATGCATCACAAATTTTGCGTCATCGATCACGGCACCGTCATCACTGGATCCTACAACTGGAGTCAGAAGGCCCGGAACAATGATGAGAACATCACGGTCGTCACCGACTCGGCAGACTTCGCGGGCAAGTACCTCGACACATTCCACAGTCTCCTTGCCCGCGCCGGCCACAGCACCCCGGTTCTCGACACTGACGCGGTCCGGCGGCGACTGGAGATGATTAGCAACCTGGTCTTGCTCGGCGAGCAGGATGACGTCCCGACGCATCTGAGCAAGTTGCGCCCTGTAGCCGAAGCGCTCCAGTTAAACCAGATCATCGCGGCCCTCGACAACGGCGAGTACAAGACGGCGCTCGAGCACATCGATGTATACCTGCGCAAGACGACCGCTCTGGTAGTGGCGGGATACGCGGATATTGCCGTCCTCCGCTTCCAACTCGAAACCCTAGAACTGCGCCTGGAATCTATCAGTGACGAAAAGGTCGAACTTGAGCGCCGCCTAATCACCTTCAACCGCCGCCACGACGACGCGTTGGGCGACCTGATCCGGCGCGTACTCAAGGCACGGGCTGAACTCGCTTGGTTGCTCGCGGAGGATCGGAAATCCGACAAGAACCGCGCAATTGCGCAAGCGGCTGCCCGATATGCCGAAGAAACGTTTCAAGACTATTCTAGACATCATGAGGACTTGCAACGTGAGGCTCCTTTGCCCAAACTGGATGAAGATGCCGAGCGAGAAATAAAAACTCTTTACCGAAAGGCATGTAACCTCTGCCATCCAGACAAGGTAACCGAGGACAGGAAGGAGGCAGCTCACCGCGTTTTCGTCATCTTACAGGCGACATACAAGGGCAATGATCTAGCCGGGGTGCGGGAAATATATGAAGCACTCCTCGCCGGAGGACTTCCGGGCACACGTTCGACTGCCTTGAACGAGGCCGAAGCGCTGAGGGCGGCGATTGCCGAACTCGAATATGCCATCGCCAAGCTGGTCGCAGAGCTGACGTCTCTCCAAAAAAGCGCCAGTGTCCGGCTGATAGATACTGCCGGCACCACGGAAGCGGACTGGCAATGCTTTTTTAAGCAGCAGCGCGAAGCATTGGAGAGGGAGTTGGACAAAATCGTATCAGACATCCTGGCCACTCAAACTTACGAATAGGATTTCGATGAACGAACGAGAAACCGGGCGCACAGTATTGGTTCCCCGTGCGACAAACTATCCGGCGCAGGTCGATGCGGCCTCCAGGCAATTGTCTATTGCTGCTCAGCTAACCGAAGACCTCGAACGTAGTCGCCTTGTCGCCATTCTTAAGCGAATTCCCACCGAAGAAGCAGTTACATTTTTGTCGTGCAAACAACTACATAATGCCGATCTGATCGAACGCTTCGCTGATCATTGGGTCTGGCCGAAGCTTTCTGAAAATACTCTTCTGGCATGGTCCCCAGAATTGATCGAACGCTTCAAGGTGCGTTGGTGCTGGTGGTCGCTCTCTAAGAATATTGCCCTGCCTTGGTCTGCAGAACTGATAGAACACTTCGCCAATTATTGGGAATGGAATGGGCTCTCCGACAATATCGCCCTACCATGGTCAGCTGAACTAATTGAATGCCATAAGAACTATTGGAACTGGTCATGGTTATCCAAGAACGACGCTCTGCCGTGGACGCTTGAACTGATTGAACGCTATGTCAACGTCTGGGATTGGGGGAACATCTCCCAAATTAAGTCCCTGCCGTGGTCAATTGAGATAATCGAGCGATTTCGAGACCGCTGGGACTGGGTAGGGAGCGAATCCTTTTCTGGGCTTGCGCAAAACGAGGCCCTGCCATGGTCGATTGAAATGATCGAGCGGTTTGAGGACGGTTGGGATAGTTGGGTGTGGAAGACTCTTTCGGATAATCGAGCTCTACCTTGGTCGCTCGACTTTATCGAATGCTATGAGGCTCGCTTGGAATGGGGTGAATTAATGATATTACCTGGGCGGAGTTGGGAGGGACTTTCGAGGAACGAAGGACTGCCTTGGTCGGATGCTTTAATCGAACGCTTTGAAAGTCGCTGGAGTTGGAAAGGCATTTCTGGTAATAGAGCGTTGCCTTGGTCGGAATCTTTAATCGAACGCTTTGAGGATCGTTGGGACTGGAATACGCTCTCTAGCAATACATCTCTACCATGGTCAGTTGAACTGATGAAGCGTTTTGGTGGATGGACAGTCTACGGAATTTCCGGAAATCATGCCTTTCCATGGACAATCGAATTGCTGGAGCGAAATGCAGAGCATTTCGATTGGGCCAACCTATCATCAAATGCTGGACTCCCGTGGTCGCTTGAGCTTATCGAACGCTTTGAAGACCGTTGGCAATGGGACTTACTTTCTAAAAATATATCAATACACCTGCCTTCCCTGAGGGAGGAAGATATTGTAGAGATAATGGAGCATCACGTCCTAGATGGAGGCTCCCGCGCAGCACTACAACTTGAACAGTTCGCGGATGTCGATGCAGCGATGCAGAACAATTGGATTTTATAGCAACAGACTCCTATCAGCTCATAACATAAAGGCCTGGATTGTGGTGATTGCTGCCGCTCGTAAATTGGATTTCTGTGCCACCTGACTATCGATAATGGTGGCTTTTCGCTAGGGAACCGCTGATTTAATCGGCAGTCCGGCGTCCCACCCGATCTGCAAGCTATCAAAATAGCTACTCCACTTCATACGAGATCTGACGATGCAATCGAGTTTTTCGGATGCCGAGTACGCCAGTAAAAAGAAGCTGACTCGGCGCGACCGTTTTTTGTAAGCGTCATCCCAGCACCGTCTGTACGTAGCGAGTAGCCTCTGCCAAAGTAGTTCCCGTTACTTTTTTAGCG